>CP072828.1:355601-711203 GCA_017945845.1 Carnobacteriaceae bacterium zg-C25 | reverse complement strand
TCATGTGCTTACGGCGATTAAGCCAACGAGCTATTTAATTGGAGATGGGACAGGACATGGTCAAGCTGATGCAGAAATGTTTGTATTAGAAGCATGTGAATACCGTCGTCATTTTATGGCGTATCATCCAGATTATGCCATTATTACGAATGTGGATTTTGATCATCCAGATTACTACGAAAATATTGAAGATGTTTTTTCAGCGTTTGAAAGTTTTGCAAAACAAGCGAAAAAAGCCGTTATTGCATGTGGTGAAGATACGTTCTTGACCCGATTGAAAAACTTACCAAACATCTATTATTATGGTTTTTCATCAAGTAACGATGTTGTTGCCACAAATATTTTCCGTGATTCAAAAGGGTCTACATTTGATGTCACAATTAAAGGTGACTATTACGGCAAATTTTATGTGCCAGCTTTTGGCGAGCATAACATTTTAAACTCATTGGCAGTTATTACTGCGTGTTATTTAGAAAATTTAGATGCGCATCAAGTCGGTGTTGCTTTATCAACTTTTGGTGGTGTGAAACGCCGTTTTTCAGAGAAAACAGTTGGTTCGATGATTGTTATTGATGATTACGCCCATCATCCTTCTGAAATTTCAGCAACTTTAGATGCCGTACAACAAAAATACCCGAATAAAGAAGTCATTGCCGTATTCCAGCCACATACGTTTACGCGTACGATTGCTTTATTAGATGCTTTTGCTGAAGTGTTATCAAGTGCTGACAACGTTTACTTGTTTGATATTTTTGCATCTGCACGTGAAGTAAAAGGCGATGTGTCTATTGAAGATTTAGCCGCTAAAATAAACGCGCCTGTACATGTGTTACAAGAAAATAATTTATCTGAACTATTAAATTATGAAAATGCCGTAATGGTATTTATGGGTGCAGGGGATATTGATAAAATCGGGCAAAAATATGTTGAAATTTTAACGCAATTGCAATTGAATACACAATAATAAAAATCGGCTAGCTTATCTAGCCAATTTTTTATATAGGAGATACAATGAAAAAATTATTACTAATTGATGGGAGCAGTTTAGCATTTCGTGCGTTTTATGGCTTAAATGATTTAAACCGTTTTAAAACAAAAACAGGATTTCACACAAACGCTTTATATGCCTTTCATACTATGTTAGAAGCCATTTTACAACGCGAAACCCCTACACATGTATTAGTGGCGTTTGATGCGGGAAAATCAACGTTTCGTACAGAAAAATATGCCGATTATAAAGGTGGACGTGCTAGTATGCCAAGTGAATTGGCAGAACAATGGCCGTACTTTAAAATCTTTTTAGATGCCTATGGTATTGCACATTATGATTTAATCAATTATGAAGCCGATGATATTATTGGAACGCTTGCAACACAAGCCAGTTGCAAAATGCCTGTTGTCATTGTGACCGGTGATAAAGATATGCTTCAATTGGTATCGGATAATATTCGAGTCGACATTATTAAAAAGGGTGCAGAAGTGGATAGCCATACCGTAGATGTGATTCAAGAACGTATGGGCATTACACCGAAACAAATTATTGACGTTAAAGGGTTAATGGGAGATAGTTCGGATAATTATCCGGGTGTTACTAAAGTTGGCGAAAAAACGGCATTAAAACTTATTCAAGAATATGGCTCAATTGAAAATTTATACGAACATGTGGATACTTTAAAGGCAAGCAAATTAAAAGAGAATTTAATTAACGATAAAAATAGTGCGTTTTTAAGTAAAGATTTAGCAACGATTCGTGTTGATTCACCTTTAGCACTAAGCGTAGACGATACCGTCTTAAAAGAAAAAAATAGTGCTGATTTGACGGCGTATTATCAACAAATGGAGTTTAATCAGTTTTTATCTCGTTTAGATGTTCAACCAACAAAGATTGAAAAAGTAAAAAAATTGGCGTATCAAGTTGTCCACGAGGTATTTAGCGAACAATTATCAAATGCTAAAGCGTTTTACATTGAACGACTACATGAAAATTACCATACCGATACACCATTATCATTATCGTGGATAAATCATGATGTCATTTACATCATGCCTTGGCAATACGTGAGTCAATCACAACATTTAAAAGAGTGGATTAGTAGTGATACCCCTAAAACAACATACGATTTAAAAGAAGCGTATGTTTTATTTCATCACATCGGATGGACGTTAAGTGGTGTACAAATGGATGTGTCACTTGCTGCTTACTTAAACGACACTAATGACAGTCGCTTAACATTCACTCAAATTATACCGATTTATACGTCTGGGCAAATTGCATTGGACGAAACGATTTATGGTAAAGGTGCCAAACAACACATTCCAGAAGATGCCGTATGGCAACAACACGTTGCGCAAAAAACGCAAGCGTTAGAGGAAGTGGCGCATCAGTTACAAGACGCGTTGCAAAAAAATCAGTTGATGCATTTGTATGAAGCTATTGAATTGCCGTTAGCAAGCGTTCTAGCCAAAATGGAAGTGTTGGGGATTACGGTAGACACGCAAGTGCTACAATCGCTTGGACACCAATTTACAAATGATTTAATCGCATTAGAATCCGAAATTTACGCATTGGCAGGAGAACAATTTAATATCGCCTCTCCAAAACAACTCGGTGTCATTTTGTTTGAAAAATTAAATTTACCAGCGGGTAAAAAGACAAAAACGGGTTATTCAACTGCCGTAGACGTACTGGAAAAATTATCGGGTTATCCAATTGTCGAGAAAATTTTAACGTATCGTCAACTGTCAAAATTAAATTCAACGTATGTTGAAGGATTACAAAAATATATTGGCGAAGATAACCGTATTCATACACGATTTGTGCAAACACTAACGCAGACGGGACGATTAAGTTCGACCGATCCAAACTTGCAAAATATTCCAATACGCTTAGATCAAGGACGCCAAATTCGTGCCGCCTTTAAGCCAAATTCAAGTGGGAATGTTTTATTATCTGCCGATTATTCACAGATCGAATTGCGTATTTTAGCGCACATTTCAAATGAAACGCACATGATTGAAGCGTTTAAAAATGGTGAAGACATTCATACGAGTACGGCAATGCGTGTTTTTGGTGTTGAAAAGCATGAAGTGGATGATTTAATGCGTCGACAAGCAAAAGCGGTAAACTTTGGTTTAGTTTATGGAATTAGTGATTATGGCTTGTCACAAAACTTAAACATTACAAGAAAACAAGCACAACAATTTATCGATACGTATTTTGAAAAATATCCAAATATTAAAACCTATATGGATCAAATTGTAGAAAGTGCGAAAAAAGACGGGTATGTTAAAACGCTTTTTAACCGTCGCCGTTATTTAAACGATATTAATGCCAGTAACTTTAATTTAAGATCGTTTGCTGAACGTACCGCAATGAATACACCAATTCAAGGAAGCGCTGCAGACGTCATTAAAATTGCAATGATTCAAATGGATAACATCATTCGCGAAAAAGGATTACAATCTAAATTATTGTTACAAGTACACGATGAACTGATTTTTGATGTGCCTGTACACGAATTGGACATTATGGAGCAATTAGTCGTACAAACAATGGAAAATGCCGTTGACTTATCCGTTACGCTAGAAGTGAATTTAGCACACGGAACAAGTTGGTATGATGCGAAATAGAAAGGCACTACATTGCGAAAAGTTTTATTATCGAGTGCGCTACTCATTGTAATCGTTAGCTTTTTTATCGGTAGTCATATTCTTTTTTATATGCCAAATGATAAGATACACAATCAAACGCATGCACGTCTACAAAGACAAATTCATAAAAATCCAGACATGGTGTATAAAGACTATTGGAGGGATTTAAAAAAATGATTTATAAACTTTGGCTAAATGCAGATTATTTGGAAAAAATTCATCATGTTCTTTTGGACAATAGTAATATAAAAGAGATAGAATATCCTGGTTATAAAAAAGGTTGGTTTAATCATGCTTTTAACGAAGGAAAAATGATTGATATGTCACTTATCCCAGAATTAAAATTTTATTATGATTCTACAAAAGGTGATGTTTTTACAGAAATATTACAAAGCGTGTACCATATTATAATTGTTAGTAAAAAGGTAAAAAAAATATTTGATTTTAATGGTGTAGTACATTTACAGTATATTCCAATTGTAATAGAAGATACACATTTAGGTAATATTAACACTGAATATTATGTTGTCAATTTTTTAAAGAAAATAGATGGTATTAATTTAGAACATAGTCGATATGACTATTTTGAAAAATATGATGTTTATACATTTTTGGGGAATTATATTTGTTTTAATAAAGAAAAAATTCAAAATTTAGATATCTTTAAAGACTTAAAGTATGATAGTACAGTATTTGTTTCAGAAAAAATCAAGAAAATATTTAACGAAAATAATTGGCAAGAGATGAATTTTACACCTATGGATGTTATTTAACAAAAAATTGAAAATAATATGTAAAAAAGTTATAGAGATGGAATATGATATTCTTTTTCTATAATCTTTTTTATATATAGAAATAGGGTAAAATATGTTTAGCATTTATCATTTAAATGTGTGTAGTATAACACATAGAACACAACAGTAAAAGTTGTCCCTAATAATTAGAAATTTTATCAATTAATGATGTTGATCGTTTGATGACAGGAGTTGACCCTGTTACTAAAGAAGAAACCAATCGCTGGGAAGCGGCAGAATGGCTAGCATTAGATATTTTTAGTTTTGGTGTTTCAAAAGTTGGCAAATTCAGAAAAGGGGCAAAAGTTTTATCTAAAACAGATGATGTCATTGACACGGATAAAATAAGGTGGATATATGGATTGTTTAAAATTACTTTTAAAACAAAAAGGAATACGCTGGGAATGCGGTTTGAAAGAAATTGAAATAGTAGAATTAGAAAATTTATATAATATAGCATTTTCGGATGATTGGAAAGAAATATATAGCAAGATGCTACCTGTTGGACTAGGGTTTTATAACTGGAGAGATAAGAGTGAGAGTAATGTTGCTTATATAAAAGAAATAATGCAACAACCGTACCTAGATGTTTTGGAAAATTATAATGAAATTCAATGGAATTCAGATTGGGGAGATATGCCAAATTCAGACGATGAAAAATTTTTAAAAATTAAATTATTGTTGAAAAATGCTCCCAAATTAATTCCAATATATGAACATCGATATTTGCCAGCAATAAAAAAAGCACCAGTTATTTCAGTTCATAATATAGATATTATATACTATGGTGAAAATTTAATTGATTATTTTTTTATTGAATTTGGATTAAAGGATTGGAAAAATATAGATTTTAATAATATTCATAATATTAATTTTTGGATGGATGATTTATATTAGAACTAGTAATCAAAGTATAATAAGTTTGGTATAAAAATGTTTATTTATTATTTTACTTCTAAAAATTAAATAAAAATATTGAAAAGTAAATTTAAATTTTATTTGATGATGTGCCCACAGCGTATTATCAAAAAGTTCTGTTAATTCTTTGAAGACGGCTGGGATAAAAGCAAAAGATTGGCTAGATATTAAAGCTACTTTGCATAATCCGAATCAAATTGCAGGAGGTTTTGCAGAATGTGTTACAGGTGTTGGAGATTTTGGCGTTAATTCTTCTATAGGTGCACAATGGAAGACGCGTATAGATGTAGTTGATGAAGTGATTGATGAAATTACTAGAACGACACCTTATGCTAAATTTAGCAATATTTATTTGAATGTAAAGTTGAAAGGAACTTCAAAAAATGAATAAAATTAACAAATTAGAAGATATGCCAAAAAAAACTATAGATAAGTATCGTTTCATATTACCTGAAATGATTATTGATTTTTGGGAAAAATATGGAATTGCTACACTTTTAAATGGATACTTAACATCGATTAATCCAGATGATTTTAAAATGTTTATAAGTGAAACGTTTGTATTAGGAGAAGAAGCTATTCCTGTTTTTGTAACGGCTTTTGGTGATATTATTGTTTTGACACGTTATAATAACGAATACAACATGTTTTACATTGTGAAGTATAAAGATGGATATGGTCAAGCTATGTTAGGAGCTAGTAAATTTTTTTTCCAATTGTTGTCTGATGATTATTTTTTGTCAAAATATTTTGAAATATCTTTATATCAAAAAGCTATTCAGAGATTAGGAAATCTTAATTATATGCAATGTTTTACATTTGTTCCTTTATTGGCATTAGGCGGTTCTAAAAAAGTAATGAATCTTGAAAAAGGAGGCATTATAGAATATTTGATGATTATAACACAATTTGTAGGTAGTATTGATAATATTAAGGAAAATTAGTGATTCAAAAATGTAATTATCAAAGTATATAATAAAAGTTTAGTTGGAATGGGATACCAAAGTAAATCATAATAAATGTGTACGAACAAGCCAAATCTACAGGACAATCGGTTTATGATTGGGGTGTTTCGACAACACGAGAAGCTGGGAATATTGTCCGAAACTGGACAAAAGCACTTGAAGAAACGATACGCCACGTGTGTGAAACGGCTGGACGGATTATCGAGAATGTTGAAAATAGTAAATAGAGCAAAAGGATCAGGAAGGGCAAAAAATAAAATTAAGCCAGATCAGAATGCGAGAGGTTCTTATTCTGTATTAAAAAATAGGAGAAATTACAAATTATAAAACGTATGAACTAAATCCACATAATCCGAGTGGTTTTCAAGAAGTAAAAGGCTATGATAGGATTGTTGAAAAACATCATAATAAAGTTTTAGAGCGTTACATAGATACTCCGCATGTACATGATAAAACAACTCCAGGTGGAGTTCAAGAACCATATTTATGGGAAATACCTAAAAAACCTTAGGAGAAGAATATGTTTAAGAAAATTACGATAGGTACGTTGGATAATCCCGGTTGGTGGGTAGATGTTTATTTTGAAAAGAATGTGAGTAGTAAAAAGATACAACTGTTTAAAATACATCATACAGACTTTGATTGGGTATTCGCATATATTGAAGATAATAAATTTATAGCATCAGGAGATTCTCAAAAATTATCAAAAATTATTCGTTACATAATTGAATATGCTGAAATTAAGTTAGTTGATAAATATAAATTTTTAAATTTATTAAAATGGTTATCGAATTGGTATACCAATGAATGTGATGAATATTGGGAACATTTATATGGAATAAAGGGAGAAATGAACGAAAAAGGTGATGTATTTATTCAAATTGATTTAGATGAAACCATTTGGGAAGATGAATATTTCAACCCCATTTTAAAATGTGAAAAAATTGATACAAAATTTATAATTAAATGTAAATTTTCTGAATTGGTGGATAATTTAATTATTTTTAAAAATTGGATAGAGAGTTTACAAGGTTGATTTTTATATATTGCAAAATAGATATTTTCAATATAGTAAAAACAAGCTGTTAATGTAGTGATGTTGGACGGCATTAAGCCAAGATACATATCAAGGTTCATTATATATAGCATTGAGTCAAAACTTATATGCTTATGTAAAAAATAATCTAGTAAACTACACCGATCCAAGTGGACATTTCTGGCATCATATCGGCAATTTCTTTAATGCCATAGGAGGAGAATATAATGAATAATATGATTATACCAAGGAAAGTGATTGATGAATACAGAGGGAAAATTCCTATAGACATCATTCAGATGTGGGAAATTAAAAAATCAAATAATTTTTTAAATGGATATTTAAAAATAATAAATCCTAAAGAATATTTACCCATTATTGAAAAAACATATTTTAGAGGAAAAAGTGCTGTCCCCTTATTTATAACCGCTTTTGGAGATGTCATTGTATATACTAAAAATGGATTTATTGAGATAATTTTTTATAAAAATAATGATTTTAAAATTATTACAGGTAAATTCAATCATTTTTTAATGTTTTTAGAAGATGAAAGTTTTTTAGACGAGTATTTTGAAATTTCATTATATGAAGAAGCAATTAAACAACATGGTCAATTAAATTTTGACCAATGTTTTGGATTTGTCCCACTTTTAGCATTAGGAGGTAAAAAAAGTGTCTTGAATATGGATAAAGTTAAAATTAAAGAATATTTAGAGATAATGACTTTGCTTACAGGTGGGGTAGGGATAGATGAATAATTTACAGTTGATGTTTATAGTTCGCAAAATGTTAAAATTTAGGTGGAAATCAATTATGGTATTTTGCACCAGATACAATGGTTTGGAAAAATTTAAAAATTACATATCAGAATTTTATCAAATGGATATGTACAGATGAATTTTTACTGTTTTATTCAAATTTTCCAGTTGAATATATGAGTCAGAATCTTGTTCAAATAGAAAAAGAAGCTGTTTTACATATATATCCTTATCTTTGGAGTTAGGTCAACGTTTAAAAGGAAGTGAGTTAGATATTCCATGAAAATAGCAGGAAATATGTTTAAAAATAATCGCAAAATGACATTAAAAGAAATTCTGTGTCATATTCCGTATAATAACAATAATTGGTACATTTTTGAAATTAATGCGATAGGAATTGCTCCTAATAATATGAGTATGCAAGAATTTGAAGAATTAGTATTAAGTTCTGATTTTGGATATCAAATAACTTGGAGTGAACTTTTAACTTTTGCTGATAATATAAATGATATAGATAATTTTATAGTAGTTTGGTCAGATATTCCTATTACTTTTAATTTAATTGAAAATAAATTTAAGATAAAGATAGAAGTTTATGATAGTGACTATTGGGAAATTACGTATTCTGATGATGTAAGAATATAGTTTTGAAAATTTTTATAAATTGACTTCTGGAGTACTATCTGGAAAACCAAATGGTAAAGGAGGGTATCCACAATTAAAAACAAATTCAGTTATTAAGTTTGATAAGGTGGATATTATAGGTGATTAATATGAATTATAGTGATGCTAGATCAAGACTATTTAAAATAATTAATACTTATATTAAAGATGAGGTTATTCGTATGCAACTTTTGGAAGAAGCTACTCTAGAAAAAAGTGTTAGAGATGTACTATATACTTTAGATAAATATAAGAATAGCGATTTATCAGAAAAAGATAAAGAATTTTGTAAAGATTTATTTTTCTACTTTGGATGATTGGATAGGTTACACTTTGGATCAAAATCAAGAGCAGAGATTACACGATAATACGACATTACGCCTTCTGCTTTTGATCGTTGGATTAAACAATATAATTAATCAGGTTCATTTAAAGAAGCGGATAACCGTACAGCAGAAGAAACAGAATTACGCCGTTTAAAAAAAGAAAATCAACAATTAAAAATGGAAAATGATATTTTAAGCAAACGGTGCTGATAATGGGACAAAATAGCGGTTATTCATGCGAATTTATCTATATGAAATTAGGGTTGGTGGCTTATGCCATCAACCTTAAAAATTATACAGCCTAATAAAAACAGATGACTTTTTATTTTTAGTCATCTGTTTTTTCATATGGTTCAACATGCACATCGGTAAATAACACGCCGACGGCATTTAATTCGTTTTCAATGTCTTCGGTTACTTGATGACTGTCGTGTACAGTTAAATCACCGTTCATAATGACCGTCGTATCGACGTAAATGTTTGGTCCGTAATGTCGTGCTTTAAGTTGGCGTATGCTAATGATTTCTGGGTGTTTTAAAATGATGTTTTTATATTGATTTAATGCCTCTTCATCAAATCCATCGGATAGTTGAAAAACGGTTTCTTTAAAAATGGAGAATCCTGTATGTAAAATCATTAGTGCAATCACTACCGCAATCAGCGCATCTATTGTATACCACTGAAAATAATTCACGATAAAAATAGATAGAACACTTAGTAGTGAGGTAATGGCATCGGTTAAATTGTTTTTAGCCGTTGCTTTTAAGCCTATAGAATGGTGTTGTAGAGCGACTTTTTGATTAATGATGTATAACATTAAAAAGACGGCAGAACTCAATAGACCGGTAAAAATAAGTCGTATATCCAATGTTTCAAATTCTTGAGAAAATATCCGTTGAATAGCAGAAATTAAAACTTGTAAGCCAATATAAAACATGATGAAAGAAGCGATTAAACTGGCAATGCTTTCAGCTTTCCAATGGCCGTATTGATGTTGTTCGTCTGCTGGTAAATGGGCAATGTGCAACCCAATAAAAATAGCAACTGAAGCGGTAACGTCCGTAAAGTTATTAAAACCGTCAGCTTGAATGGCTGATGAATTGAATAAAAAGCCAACGCCTAATTTAATGATGGCTACTACGGCATATAATGCAATGGATATAAATGACATCTTTTTTACTTGTGTATGCATGCTAATAAATTCCTTTTTGAAATACCACTATTATACCGCAAATATGATATAATTAAAAATAGTAATGTAAGGAGAGTATCGCGTATGGAAGAAAAAACAATATCACAAAAAACGGTATATCAAGGTAAAATTTTTGATGTTGCCTCACACCACGTGACATTACCAAATGGGAAAACAGCGTACCGTGACGTGATCATTCATCAAGGTGCAGTAGCCGTGATTGCCATCATTGATAATCAATTATTACTTGTTCGTCAATATCGAAAAGCAATTGAGCAAGAAACACTTGAAATTCCAGCTGGTAAATTAGATAAAATTGGCGAAAATCCTATAGATGCTGCCTTACGTGAATTACATGAAGAAACAGGATATACAGCGACATTAACAGAAATTTGCAAAATGCACATGAGTCCGGGCTATTTAACAGAAGCGATTACAATATTTGAAGCTTCAAATATTCAAAAAATTGGGACACAATCATTGGACGAAGATGAGTTTGTTGACGTGTATTTAATGACACGGCAACAAGTACAAGAAGCGATAGAACACCGTTTAATTTGTGATGCGAAAACACTTTATGCTGTACAATATTGGGATTTATTAATGGGTGGTAACATAAATGAATAATTTTTCAAGACTTGAAAAATATCACGGCATTACGCCAGAAGATGAACACGATGAAGCCTTAGACACGACACCGTCACTTGAGAGTGAAGAATCGTTTGAAACCGTGCGTTCAGTCAATAAATTAGAGCGCTATAATCGTTTTTTGAACCGTGCCATTTTTACGTTGGTCGTGTTATTAACAGGTATTTTTGTCACCATATTTTTCTTTTAAGGAGTTGCTATGAAAATCGGAATTATTGGCGCTATGGCGCAGGAAACCAAATTATTATTGGAACAAATGGTTGATGTTACAACTGAAGTAAAACATCATTTAACGTTTTATTCGGGAACATTACAAAATAGAGAGGTCGTTTTAGTCCAATCGGGTATTGGAAAAGTCGCATCTGCCATAGCGACAACCTTATTGGTAACGCATTTTTCTATCGACTATGTGATTAATACAGGTTCTGCGGGTAGTTTAAATCCCAATTTACACATTGGAAATGTCGTTATTTCTAATCAAGTGGCGTATCACGACGTCGAAGCAACGGCATTCGGTTATCAACATGGACAAGTTCCACAAATGCCTTTGTACTATGTAGCTGACGAACGTTTAATCAACGCAGCCACAAAAGCGTTAAATACAATACAGTCAACTCGTTTTGTTGGTGAAATTGTATCATCTGATTCATTCATTGCTGAAAAAAGTAAAATCGAAGACATTAAAGAGCATTTTCCAAATGCGCTTTGCACAGAAATGGAAGGTGCCTCCATTGCACAAGCCTGCCACATTTTAAATGTTCCTTTTATTGTGATACGTGCCATTTCAGATAACGCAAACGAAGAAGCACATATGACATTTGATGAATTTATTATTTTAGCCGGAGAAACATCGGCTAAAATGGTCATGAACATGTTGACGCATTTATAGAAAGAGTAGGATATGAAACTATTATTTATCGGTGATATTGTCGGTCAAATTGGACGAGACACTTTAAAAACGTATTTACCCAAATTAAAAGAACGGTTTAAACCACAATTAACGGTTGCCAATGCTGAAAATGCGGCTAATGGTAAAGGCATTACGGAAAAAATTTATAAAGATCTATTACAAAGTGGCGTTGATATGATGACAATGGGCAATCATGTGTGGGATAATTCGGATATATTTCAGTTTATTGATCACGCAAATAAACTAGTTCGTCCGGCAAACCTATCTACACACGTGCCAGGTGTTGGGTATCGTTTAGTAAAAGTGAATCAAATCACTTTGGCAATTGTCAATTTGCAAGGTCAAGTGTTTATGAATAGCAGTAATAATCCGTTTGAAGTGGCTCAAACACTACTTGAAGAAATTAGAGAGCATACATCGCATATTTTTGTTGATTTTCACGCTGAAGTAACGAGCGAAAAGCAGGCAATGGGATGGTTTTTAGATGGTAAAGTTTCTGCGGTGGTAGGAACGCATACACATGTTCAAACGAATGATGCACGCATTTTACCACAAGGAACAGCTTATTTATCGGATGTTGGGATGACGGGTGCTTATGACGGTATTTTAGGCTTAAAACGTGACGGTATCATTAACCGTTTTCAAACACAATTGCCAACTCGCCATGAAGTTATGGACAATGGACGGTATTTATTAAGTGCCTGCCTCATTGAAATTGATGATGCAACAGGAAAAGCTAAATCAATACAAAATATAATGATTAATGAAGATAAACCCTTTATTTAGAAAGAGATGACTATGGAAGAAGAAAAAGATACGATTGCTATACAGGATATACCCGAAGCAAAAATATTTATTAAAGAAAACAATGTCTACATTAACGAAAAAGAATATGTCATTGTAGAAAACTATAAAAATGCCTTAGAAAGTAAAAGTTTAGAAGACCGCTATACCGCTTTATTGCAAAAATATCACTATATTGTTGGTGACTGGGGACATGAACAATTACGTTTAAAAGGGTTTTACGAAAACGACACAAAAAATGTGGCAGACGATCAAAAAATCGGCACTTTACAAGATTATTTGCGTGAATATTGCGCATTTGGGTGCGCTTATTTTGTGTTGCATTTAAATGGTAATCCAGAGCCGTTTCATGATAAAGGCGAAAAAATACCACGTCGCCGAACAAAACGTCAAAATGATAAACCATCAAGCAAAAAAGAAACGCAGACTGTTGAAAAAAATACCAGTCATAAATCGGTTAAAAAACCTAAAACACCGCCTGTACAAAAGAGTAAACACGAATTTGTTATCCGTAAAGGAAAAGGAGAGTAGTGTTGAAGCAGTATAAAGGCTATTTAATTGATTTAGATGGGACAATTTATAAAGGGAATCATCCTTTTCCAGAAGCGATTGCGTTTATTAAAACGTTACAACAAGAGGCTATTCCATTTATGTTTGTGACAAATAATGCGACGAAAAGCCCAGAAATGGTTGTCAAACATTTAGAACAATTCGGCTTACAAGTGGGTTGTGAATCGGTGTATACAAGCGCTTTGGCGGCAATGGATTATTTATTAGAACACCACAAAGGGCAACAAGGCTTAATTATTGGTGAATCTGCCTTAAAACAATTAGTTTATGAAAACGGTTTTCATAAAAATGAAAGCGTACATGCCGATTTTGTCCTACAAGCATTGGATAAATCGGTAACGTATGAACAATTACAAACGGCTAGTTTAGCCATTCAAAATGGTGCAAAATACATTGTAACGAATCGTGATGAACAATATCCCGTAGAAAATGGGTTTATACCGGGTTCTGGAGCCATTACAGCGTTATTGGTGGCTGCAACACGTACTGAACCTGTTGTTATGGGTAAACCAAGCCATTACATATTAGACGGGGCTTTAAAGCGATTAGGTTTGTCTAAAGCAGATGTCATTATGGTTGGCGACAATTATCATACGGATATATTAGTTGGTGTTCATAACGATGTAGACACATTATTAACCTTAACTGGTGTAACAACACGTGAAGATGTACAAACATTAGATGAAACACTAAAACCTACGTATATGGTAAATCATTTAGGCGAATGGCATATTTGATAAAGCGATATATGAGATTGAAAGGATAACGACAGTTATCCTTTTAAATTTTTGTTACATAACTTTATATAATTTATATTATGTAAACTAAAGATGTTTTTTATAATCACAAATCAGCAATGCAGACACATTCAAAAGGCGATGACAACTTTAACGTTATCATCACCAATATTCTAACTGGAAATTTAATTGTACAATTTGTTAGTCATTAATTTAAATATGGTTCTGCTTGTAAAGTATATAGTTCTTTATAATAAGCATTCGTTTTTATCAATTCTTCATGACTGGAATATGCAACTACTTTACCTTGTTTCATTAACAAAACTTTATCTGCTTTTTTTACACTCGATAATCTATGTGTCACAAAAATTACGGTCTTTTCTTTTGCTAATTCTAAAAACTGCTTATATATTTGATTTTCTAATTTAGCATCAATAGCAGCTGTTGGCTCATCTAAAATCATGATTTCTTTATTTGAGAAAAAAGCACGTGATAAAGCTACTTTTTGCCATTCTCCTCCAGATAAGTCAACCGAATCTGAAAATATTTTTCCCAATTGCTGATTTAATTCAATATTTTCTTTTTCCGGATAAAAACCACTTTTTAACAATGCATTTTTAATATCTTGAACATTTGAATTTCCAAGATTTGAAATCATGACATTTTCTTCCAAAGTAAAATTATATTTAGAATAATCTTGAAAAACAGTTGTCATCATACTTCTATATTTTTTTAAATCAACATCAGTAAGATTGATTCCATCTATTTTTATACTATTAGGACTAGATTCATATAAACCACATAATAGTTTAACTAATGTTGTTTTACCTGAACCATTTTCTCCAACTATAGCAATTTTTTGCCCTTTTTTTATATCAAATGTTACGTCTTCTAAAGCTCGTTTTTTTGTATTTGGATATTGAAAAGATAATGAATCTACGGTTATATTTTCTAAAAATTGCACACCCTGTTTATTTACAGACGTAGATGAAGAAATACTCATAAAATTAAAATATTTTTCCATATATAATAATGTGTCATAAAGAAGACTACTTTCTTCAATAACCCTAGACGTACTTTGCATAGCATATACAATACTACTTGAAAAAATCAAAATAGCACCCGGTAAAAAATGGTGATTTAGTACGCCATTGATGACATATAGAAAACTTCCTAAACTAATCAATCCTGTTAAAAATAAAAATGAAATCGATATACCAAATTGTTTTAATCGATTCTTTTGAACACCTACAATAATTTTATAATAAGTATTTAAATATTTATCTTTAATAAATTGATACATTTCATACATTTTTACTTCTTTAATAGATTGATTCGATAAAGCTAAATTACCATAATAATTCAACTTTCGTGAATCTGGACTATTTGAAACTAAAGTCTCAAAAGCCTGTTGTTGAATTTTATAAAAAATTAAGCCTTGAGGAATTAAGACAATTAATATTAAGAATGCAATAAATAAATGAAAATTGGCTAATAAGCATAACATTGATATCAGTGTTATGGCATTACCGATTACACTAGAACCAAAAACAATCAAGTTAACAGGTCTCCAACTGGATTCTGATTGAATAATGTTTATATCATCATAAAACTCAGAATTTTCAAATAATTCAATCGTTTCTATTTCTTCTGATTTATTTATTAAATTAGTATTTAAATACAATGTCAATTTATCTGTTAATTGCCCTTGTAAAAAAACATTAAGAGGCACTGTAATATTATTTAGCAGAAAAATAACACCCCAAAAAATTAAAAATAAATTAATTGAAGAAAAATTCATTTCAGACAATTGATTAATTAGTAAATTAGATACCCAAACATTCATAGTAGGCATTAAATATTGAATAGGTACAAAAAATAAAATTGTCAATGTAATTTTTTTATTCGCTTTAAATAATAATTTTAAACTTTTTAAATACAAAAATATATATTTTCTTATTTCCATATTAGTTATCGTCCAACTATCTCATTTTTTTGCTGATTATTTTTAAAAGTTGATAATTCTATCCATCCAGTAGGTATTACATATATAACATCTCCTCAAAAATTATATATAAACATACATTTTCTCCCCTTTCAAATTAGTTTATCGGAATATACTCCAACACAACATCACAAAGATTTCCCTTTTCATCATACCCAAAATATACAGGATACTGTCCATCTCCATAACCAGACTGAATCATTGGAATAGATAAATCTGTATTTGGTATTTTAAAGTTTATCCAATCTCCTTCTTCTCTTTGAAATTTTGGATTTTTTATAGCATTTTCTTTAAATTCCTTTGCAAAAAAATCATCATAAATATTTTTTCCCGGATTTTCTTTATACCATTCATCTACAAAGTCACAATATTTTTCTCTTGTCTTTACATCAACAATCGTTGCGAGTCCTGCATCAACCATAAATCCAAAAATACTTTCATTGTCAACTCCTTCTAGGTTTTCATCCCCTTTTAAAGCTTCATAATAAACTACTGGCTTATTTTCATTAAATTTTACTCTTGTTAGTATATAACGATAATGCTCTTCTTCAATTTCTGCTACCAAAGTTTCAATCATATATTTTCCTGTTGACACCTTAGTTAAGTAAGGTTTTTCTTTTCTATGAAGCCAAACTAAAGGATCTCTTACTAAAACTTCTCCAGTAGGAAATGTAATATCTCCCATTTTTAACACAAATAATTTTTTACCATGAATTTCATTTTTTTCAAAAACTTCTGCATAGTTCACAGGGGCAACTAATAAATGTTTTACTGTTTCATATTTTTCTAACCATTCTTTCGTTGTAGACATATATTACTCCTTTCAAAATTTATCGTTTACTCTATTCCTAATCTTTCTCCTCGTATCTTAAACACCGTTTCAAAATCCATATCAAACATCTTGCTTTCAAGCGTTATTTCTTCAAAATAATATCTCACTTTTTCTTTTCCAAATTCATTTTCTAACTTTTCCCATAAAGATTGATTTAATACCACAAATGCCAAAGTATCGTTACCAAGACTTTCAATACAAAAGCGAATTTCATACTTGGGTTGAATAAATGCATCTAGATATTTAATGGTAGTATCTCTATCCATTTTTTCCTTATAAGGAATCATAAGTGATTTATCTTTATGCTTTAAAATAATATCCTCTCCATAAGGTTTGCCATTATCTTGTAATACTATTTCTATCTTATCTTCTATCTTTTCATTGACATAAAAAATAATATCTTCATCATACTCTCTCCAGTCAACCCATATAAGAGAATCTGATTCTACAAGTGGTTCAAATACATTAGTATCTTTTAAAAAAGATTGTAATCTAATGAATGTATTATCCATAAATTTTCTCCTCATTTACTTTTAAAAATTCCCATAAACCTAAAAATTGAATATTATCTTTGCTTCTCAACCAGTTATTAATAACAATAAATGGCTCATCACTTTTATATCTAGCAATATCCGTTAGACTTATATAGGATTAATTCATCTTTAATAGTATAACATATGATTTTCATAACATAAAAGGCTATGTCCGTTACGACACAGCCTTTTTTTATTTTTTTGGTTTACAATTCCCTTTACAACGGTATTTTGTTGTTAAAATGATACACATGATTAAGAGACTAAATAATATACTCGCGATCCATATGATTAAGTCTTGATACGCATCATTTGTTATTAAACGAATAATGAATAAAATACAAATCAAACTAATGAGAATTGTCATAATATTTATTTGCTTTTTCATATTTTTACCACACTTATGCAAATAACTGTTTTAGTGCATCTACTTTATCTAAACGTTCCCAAGGCAAATCTAAATCGTTACGTCCAAAATGTCCGTAAGCGGCTGTTGGTTTGTACATTGGTTTACGTAAATCAAGCATTTTAATGATACCTGCTGGGCGTAAATCGAATAATTGCTCAATGGCGTTCACTAATTGCGCTTCATCAACTTTACCAGTTCCAAATGTATCTACTGAAATGGATACTGGTTTAGCCACACCAATGGCGTACGCTAATTGAATTTCCGCTTTGTCTGCCAATCCCGCAGCAACAATGTTTTTAGCCACATATCGTGCGGCATAGCTTGCTGAACGGTCAACTTTAGTGGCATCTTTACCTGAAAAGGCACCGCCACCATGACGTGCGTATCCACCATATGTATCTACAATAATTTTACGACCTGTTAATCCAGCGTCTCCAACAGGCCCACCGATAACAAAACGTCCTGTAGGGTTAATGAAATATTTAGTATCGCTTGTTAACCATTCAGCTGGCACAACTTCATCAATAACGTACTGTTTAATGTCAGCATGAATGCGTTCTTGCGTTACATTTTCATCGTGTTGCGTTGATACCACAATCGTATCAATAAATGCTGGTTTGCCATTTTCATCATACGCAACCGTAACTTGTGTTTTGCCGTCTGGTCGCAAATAATTCAATGTGCCATTTTTACGAACCGCGGTCAATTGACGTGATAATTTGTGCGCCAAATAAATCGGCATTGGCATCAAATCAGGCGTTTCGTTATTTGCATATCCAAACATTAACCCTTGGTCCCCTGCCCCAATGGCTTCAATCTCTTCATCACTCATGGAACCTTCACGTGCTTCTAACGCTTTATCAACACCTAAAGCAATATCGCTTGATTGTTCGTCAATAGCCGTTAAAACAGCGATAGAATTGCCGTCATAGCCGTATTCTCCTTTGTCATATCCGATACCTTTAACCGTATCACGAACAATTTTTTGAATATCTACATACGCATTTGTTGAAATTTCACCCGCAACTAGTGCTAAACCCGTCGTTACCGTCGTTTCACAAGCCACACGTGCATTGGCATCTTGTTCTAAAATCGCATCTAAAATTGCATCTGAAATTTGGTCAGCAATTTTATCTGGATGCCCTTCAGTTACAGATTCTGATGTAAATAAATGGTATTTTTTTGTCATTTTCGTCTCCTTTTGATGTGGTGTATTGTACAGTTTAAAATAAATCAAAAACGCTAATCGTGGCGCATATCCAGATTAGCGTTCTTTAAATGTCGATTGATTATAGACTCATCGTTCAAAGAATACTTTGCTAAGATTAGCACCTTCCGTTACAACGGGGTTGCCGGGTTTCATTGGGCCTTTACCCTCCACCTACTCTGGATAAGATATATTTTACTCGTGTATCATATCGAATAATGATTACAATGTCAACACGGTAGCACTAAAAATATAAAAAAGGTTGATGATTCGACAATCAACCTTTTTAAAATCATAACTATTCATTTTCTTCTGTCGTTTTATTGTCTAGCAAATATAGAACGGATATATTTTAAAGTATAAACAAATAAGACCTGCATTGCTGCAAGTCTTGTTTTGACTAATCTACCATTACAGGATTGAAATCTTCTTCCCATGGTAAACCAAATTGATTTAATGCGTCCATGAATGGATCTGGATCAAATTCTTCGATGTTGTACACACCCGCTTTATTCCATTTTCCAGTTAAAATCATTGCGGCACCAATCATTGCTGGTACACCCGTTGTATAAGAAATCGCTTGTGATTTAACTTCTTTATAGCATTCTTGATGATCACAAATGTTATATACGTAGTAAGACACTTCTTTACCGTCTTTTACACCTTTGAAAATATTCCCGATATTTGTTTTACCGACAGTACGTGGTCCTAAACTTGCCGGATCTGGTAATAACGCTTTTAAAAATTGCAATGGCACAATTTCTTTGCCTTCATACACGATAGGTTCAATACTTGTCATGCCGACATTTTCTAACACTTTTAAGTGTGTTAAATAGCTTTGTCCAAATGTCATGAAGAAACGAATACGTTTTAAGCCTTTAATGTTTTTAGCTAATGACTCTAATTCTTCATGGTATAGTAAGTACATATCTTTATCGCCAACACCTTTGAAATTGTATTCACGTTTAATTTCCATTGGTTGAGTTTCTACCCACTCACCGTTTTCCCAGTAACGACCATTGGCAGTAACTTCACGAATGTTAATTTCAGGGTTAAAGTTTGTTGCGAATGGATACCCATGATCGCCACCGTTACAGTCTAAAATATCAATAGTGTGAATTTCATCGAAGTAGTGTTTTTGCGCATAAGCTGAAAATACACCGGTTACACCTGGATCGAAACCAGAACCTAATAATGCAGTTAATCCTGCTTTTTCAAATTTTTCTTTATATGCCCATTGCCAGCTATATTCAAATTTTGCTGTGTCTTCTGGTTCGTAGTTTGCAGTATCCACATAGTGAACGCCTGTTTCTAAACACGCATCCATAATGGTTAAATCTTGATATGGTAATGCCACGTTAATGACAATATCTGGTTTATATTCATTGATTAATGCTACTAATTCTTCAACGTTATCTGCATCAACTTGAGCAGTTGTAATTTTAGAACGACCTGCATAAATGCCTGATTCAATCGTTTCTTTAATGGCATCACATTTTGATTTTGTACGTGAGGCAATCATAAATTCCTCAAAAACTTCTGAATTTTGTGCGCATTTGTGGCAAACAACATTTGAAACGCCACCCGCACCAATAATTAATGCTCTACTCATCTTCTATCTCCTTTACTTTACGTTATTTATAAAATAGTAACATCATTTCACGTAATAATTTACATGCTAAAGCAGTGGATTGACCGGATTGATCATAAATTGGACATAATTCATTCATATCTGCTGCAACAATGTTTAACGCGCTGATTTTTTCAATAGCCGCCAATAATTCGGTGAACTTTACACCACCCGCCTCAGGTGTTCCTGTTCCTGGAAATTCGCTTGGATCTAATACATCTAAATCAAGTGTGAAAAAGACAGGTTTCCCTTTTAATTTTTCAACAACTTCATCTAATCCATCAAAGTTGAATTTTTGTAAATGTGTGTGCTCTTTTGCCCATTCAAATTCTTCACGTTGTCCGCTTCGAATACCGAATTGGAAAATGCGTCCATCACCGAGCATATCCCAGCAACGTTTGATGACACTGGCGTGAGATTCTTTAACACCTAAATAATCGTCACGTAAGTCAGTGTGTGCATCGAACTGAATTAAATGTAAATCGGGATATTTTTCTAGCATGGCTTTTACTGGACCTGATGTAATCGAATGTTCTCCACCAATCATTAAAGGGAATTTTCCGTCATTGCTAATTTTACGGTACATGTCTTCTAACATGCTTAACGTTTCAACGGTATTGCCAAACGGTAATTCAACATCACCCGCATCAAAAATAGCGCAATCTTCTAAATCTTTGTCTTGGTAAGGACTATACGTTTCAATTCCAAAACTTTCATTTCGAATCGCTGTACTAGCAAATCGTGTTCCCGGTCTAAATGATGTCGTACTGTCGTACGGTGCACCAAAAATTACCATTTTAGCGTCTTGATAGTCTGCATCGCAACCGATAAATGTATGAACATTTTTATGCATTATTTAATAACTCCTTTACGTAAGTTGGTAGTGCAAACGCACCTTTATGAATGTCAACATTATAATATTTTGTAGGAATATTACATAAATGCCACAAATCTTCTTGAATGTTTAAAACACCATCCATTGTTTTAGCGGCAAACCCAAATAACCAATGTCCTGAAGGATAAGTTGGTAAATGGAATTGATACACTTGAGCAACTTCAAAAGTCGCTTTCAATTGTTTATGAGCATTCACCATTGCTTCAGCGTCCTTTTCATAATACGGACTTTCGTGTTGATTGATTAAAATGCCGTCGTTTGTTAAAGCATTGTAGCAATTGCCATAAAATTCACGTGTAAATAAGTCTTCACCCGGTCCAAATGGGTCGGTAGAATCCACAATAATTAAGTCATATTTATTTTCGTGTCGACGAACAAATTTTAATCCATCTTCATAATAAATCGTTAAGCGTGGATCATCTAACGAACATGCCGTCGTTGGTAAAAATTGTTTAGCCACATCTACAACCGCTTTATCAATTTCTACCATATCAATTTTTTCAATACTTTTATATTTTGTTAATTCACGAATCGTTCCACCATCACCAGCACCGATGACAAGCACCTTTTTAATATGCGGATTAACAGCCATTGGAACGTGCGTAATCATTTCATGATAGATGAATTCATCTTTTTCCGTCATCATCATAAAGCCGTCTAACGTTAAAAAACGACCAAATTCTTTAGATTCAAAAACATCAATTTGTTGAAAATAACTTTTTTGACTAGCCAACTGTTTATCGACTTTTATCGAAAAACGGACATTAGGCGTATGTTCTTCTGTATACCATAATTCCATACACATCCTCCTTACATTTCCACAACATTGATTTGCTCAACAGCCATATCTTGCGTACCCGTTAATAAACAACCTTTTTCTTTTGCGTAACGAATATATTGCACAATTTCGGCTGTAATTTCTTCACCAGGCGCTAAAATTGGAATACCCGGTGGATAAGCCATTACAAAATCACCACTAATTTTACCAATTGCTTTTTCTAAAACATATTGTTTTTTCTGTGCATAAAAAGCTGTTTGAGGCGGTAAAACTACTTTAGGTGGAATATATTCATGGTCAAACATACCACTTGGATCTTTTGCGTATAAGCGCTTAATTTCTTTTAATGCTGAAATTAGACGTTCAATTTCTAAGCCTCTATCCCCTGCTGAAATGATTGCTAAAATGTTGCCTAAATCACCAAATTCAATTTGAATGTTGTAATCGTCACGTAAAATATCGTAAACTTCAATACCGGTTAACCCAATATCACGTGTATAAATGGATAATTTAGTTGCATCAAAATCAAACAACGTATCACCATTGATTAACTCTTTACTGTAAGCGTAATAGCCACCAATTTTATTGATTTCATCTCGAGCGTATTGCGCCAATTCAAGGGTACGCGCATAAATTTCTTTACCATGTAACGCTAAATTTTTACGTGTGGCATCAAGCGATGACATCAATAAATAACTGGCAGATGTCGTTTGTGTTAAGTTGATGACTTGACGCACATAATCTGCGTTGACACGCGGACCACTAACCAATAGGGAACTTTGCGTTAAAGAGCCACCCGTTTTATGCATGCTAATGGCTGCCATATCGGCACCTGCAGCCATGGCAGATTTTGGCATATTTTCACCAAAATAAAAATGACAACCGTGTGCTTCGTCCACTAATACATACATATCATTGTCGTGTGCTAATTTGACAATTTCTTCTAAGTTTGAACAAATCCCATAATATGTTGGGTTATTGACTAAAATCGCTTTAGCATCTGGATGATCTAAAATGGCTTGCTTAACATCGTCTACTGACATGCCTAAAGAAATACCCAACTTTTCATTTGTTCCCGGATTAATATAAACCGGAACAGCACCACACACAATTAAGGCATTAATCGCACTACGGTGAACGTTACGTGGCATAATTAACTTATCCCCCGCTTTACACGTTGACATAATCATCGCTTGAACAGAACCTGTTGTGCCACTCACCATAAAGTAACTTTCTGTTGCGCCGAAGGCTTCAGCAGCCAAATCTTGTGCATCTTTAATGACAGTTGTTGGGTGTGCTAAATTATCTAGCGGTTTCATTGAATTGACATCAAGTGTCATCGCATTTTCGCCAATAAATTCTCGATATTCTTTATCTCCACGTCCACCTTTATGACCTGGAACGTCAAAACGTACAGTACGACGCTTGACGTGCTTTTTCATTGCGTCAACTAACGGCGCATCATGTTGTGTATACATTCAGTTTTTACCTTTCACATTTCATAGAAAAACTTCCAAAAAACTTTGGAAGTTTCGTTGCTAAAATATATTTTTTCCACTAAATATTTCCGTCATTTCATTTTTTAAAGCTAATTGAATGGCTTCTTTTTTCTCTTGTGACAATGATGAAACATCTTGTTTAAATAAATAATTTTTCACATCAATATCTTTTAAAATCATTTTTGTATGGTAAATATTAGAGCCATAAACATTCACGTCAACGGCTTCATATTTTTCCAATGTTTCTTTATCAATAAAATTTTGAATGGAATAGAAACTATGATCGTTAAAATGTTTGATGCCGTCTAAATCTCTTGTAAATCCGCGAACACGATAGTCCATTGTTATAATATCTGAATCGAAACTCGCAATTAAATAATTCAATACTTTTAATGGGATAATTTCCCCGCAAGTTGAAACATCAATATCTACACGGAATGTTGAAATCGCATTATCGGGATGATATTCCGGAAACGTATGCACGTTTACGTGGCTTTTATCCAAATGTGCGTGAATGATTTCTGGTACTTCACTACTTTCAAAAAATTTCCCTTGATTACACGATTCATCAATCTCATGTACCGGAACAGCTTCTTCAGCAATTAAAATATTTACCGAAGCACCCTGTGGCTCATAATCTTGTTTAGAAATGTTGAGTACCGTAGCGCCAATCATTTTCGTAACTTCTAAAAGAATATTCGTTAAACGTGTGGAATTATATTGTTCATCAATATATTCCAAATATTCTTTATGCTCTTTTGCTGTTTCAGCGTAACAAACATCATAGATGTTGAAACTTAAATTTTTAGTTAAATTATTAAAGCCGTATAATTTTAACTTTTCCAACTCTAGTGTACCGCCTTTAAAATTATTTTCTGGAATTATTATAACATACACCATCATAAAATGGGGTCTTATTCGTGAATTCCTAATATTTCTTTGATGTCATTGTTTGTTAATTTTTGATAGTGCTCATTCATCTCCACATGCGTATCAATCATTTCATCAAACAACGCTTTTTTCTTATCTTGTAAGGCAATCATCTTCTCTTCAATAGTCCCTTGAGAAACCATGCGATAGACATGTACCGTATTCTTTTGACCGATACGATGTGCCCTACTTTTCGCCTGTTCTTCAACGGCTGGATTCCACCACAAATCGTATAAAATAATCGTATCCGCACTCGTTAAATTCAATCCCGTACCACCCGCTTTTAACGAAATGAAGAACACATCTTTTTGCCCACTATTGAATAATTCAACCATCTCTTGACGCTTTGAAGGTGGTGTTTGACCATCTAACACAAAACTGCTATACCCAATTTTATCAAGTTCCACTTGTAAAATAGACAACATACGTGCAAACTGCGAAAAAACTAAAATGCGATGTCCATTAGCCAACGCTCGATGAACATGTTCTAAAAATTGTTGTAATTTACCAGAATCGTACACATAATCTTCCATGAACAATTTAGGATGATTACAAATTTGTCTTAAACGTGTAATCGCCGATAAAATTTGCATCCGATTTTGTGTCAATTGTACTTCTGAAAATGCAGACACTTTTTGTTGAATTTGTTGTAAATAGCCAACGTACAACTCTTTTTGCTCATCGCTCAATTCATTGTAAAGTATGTTTTCTACAACATCGGGTAATTCATGTAACACTTGTGATTTAATGCGTCTTAAAATAAACGGCTTAATTAAAGTAACAATTTCTCGATGTTCTAAACGATTATATTCACGTAAACTAGGCAATAAGCCCGGTAAAATAAGTGAAAAAATCGACCATAACTCTTCTTTTCGATTTTCAATGGGTGTACCCGATAACGCAAATCGACGCTGCGTATTGAGATGACGCAAACTATGATGCATTTTTGTGTTAGAATTTTTAACCATTTGTGATTCATCTAAAATGACACAATGCCAGTTTTTGTGGCGATAAATGGATTCATCTTGTCGAAAAGATTGATAAGACGTAATCAATACCCGTGCTGACGATTGTTGAATGGTTTCAACGCGACTTGTTTTCATTCCATGAATCACATCTACACTTAAAGACGGTGCAATGGTTTGAATTTCATGTTGCCAGTTATATAACAAAGAGGTTGGTGCAACAATTAAACACTGCTCTTCATTTAAACGATTTTCTTCGTACTCACTAAGGACATAAGCAATCGCTTGAATCGTTTTACCCAATCCCATATCATCTGCCAAAATACCACCCAACTGATGATGAGAAAGCATTTTAAGCCATTTAAAGCCTAATACTTGATACGGTTTTAATGTGGTTTGAAGCGTTTGAGGTAATTGACAATTAAAGTTTTCTGGATGCTTTAAATCATTAATTAACGCATCAATATCACTTGAGCGTGACATGATTTCATTTTCTCCAGCGACATGAATGGCTTGCTTGGCGTTTAACATAATTTTGCCGTCTTTAATGCGATATTTTCCTCGAATCGAACGCAAAACAGCGTGCATCGGTTGAAAATAATCATCATCTAATTCCACCATTTTACCATTGGATAATTCTGCAACCGCTTCTTGTTTTTGAATCGCTTCTAATATCGTTTGCATATGCAGTGTATCCAAGTGATCAATAGAAAAATTAATTTCAAATAATCCATTTAAATCATCCAACGCAATGGATACGGGTTCATCAAATGTCATCAAAGCAATGTCATCATGGTGTTGTATGGTGGCAAACTGACTAACATACTGTACAAATTGTGCAAATTGATACTTTGTTACACCTTCTTTAGTAAAATTGCCGTTAAAGTGATTCACAAATTGCTCCTGTTCTAAAAAGGACCATAATTGTAAACAAGACGTCGCCTTTACAGGTGACAAAAAGCGATTTTGAATACTTAATGTGATTTCGTTAGTATCATACACCATCTCAACCATTAACGATTCATGCGTTATTTCTTGTTCGTAAGTAACGGTTCCAACTTGTTCTACTACGGGTAAAACATATTGATAGAAAGATGGTTTATCATCAAAAATAATGTGTTGTTTATCATTTTGTTGATGGAACAAATGATGCAATAGTTCAGCTTGTTCTTTCGTCTCTAAAAACAGCAACGTATCATCAATGATAGCGTAACGTGAAGCTAAGTTGACACACCGCAAAGATTGCACTAAACGAATTTTCGGCACATTTTTAGTATAAATCGTCAATTGTAACGTATCTTTTACATTAGTTGAAAAAGATAACGCAATGGTCGTATTGGCGATTGTCGCAAATAACTGACAATTTGTTTTGTGCAAAATCGTTTCTTTTAATTGTGGCATTAATAACGGATGTAGTGCAATCGATTTTTTTGCAATCGCATGTTTTAACGATTTTGGTTCATATTCTAACGCCATTTGTAACCATTCCATAACGAATTTATCCTCAAGTGACAAGCGATCGATATGCCAATTAATGTGTTCTTTCTTACTCAATTTATACGGTATTTTTTTAAAATAACTCGTTATAAATTGTTCAGGGTTACTAATTTTAAACACTTTATTTTTAATCACTTTGAGTTGTATTTCAATGTTTAATTGGTCTAAATAAGATTTTTGTGTATGAAAAATAATGTCTAATTCAATCGAAACATTATGCTTTTGAATTGGCACTAACTGACGTGTAGCGTATTGTTTAAAGGGGTGTGTCACCGTATTTTCACTCGGTACACGATCACTCGTATAACTAATTTGACGCATAATGCCTTTAGTAGACAAATACATCTCTGCGGCCAATACGTGTTCACAAACGTGCTCTGATTTAAACAATTGGCAATTACACGTATCCAAATGCTGATCGGCTTCGTCTAGCAATACTTCGTATAAATGCTTCTGATCAAAAATTTCACAAAACCACACACGAGATGTAGCATATTTTGCGGCATTTAATACTCTACCGTTTTGTACAATTACTTTTGCTTTATCGACTAACTCATTAAATGTTTGCACGTTCCTACCTCCATTAAAAATACTATTACTTTATTGTACCACTAAAACGTTAAAAGAGCAGTTAAAACACTGCTCTTTTGCGTTATTGTTGATTGCGTCTGTTTGCCCCTTTAATATTAAACGGCTGTCCTAAAAATTTAACACGCTCCATGAGGCGCATTGATTTGCGCTCATCTTCCGTTTGTGTTGAATTTGTAAAATGTTCTTGTAAATCATCAAACGATAAATTAGATGTAAAGAAGGTCGGTAAATTTTCACGCATACGGTAATCTAAAATAACCATAAAGACATCATCACGTACCCAGTTGGTCAACGATTCACCACCAATATCATCTAGCATTAAAATAGGCGCTTTTTTAATGGTGTCCAATTTATCGCTCACTTGATTAGATGCAATGGATGCTTTTAATTCAACGACTAAACTTGGCACATGTGCTAAATAGCTTGAATAACCTTGTTTGGATAGTGTACCCGCTAACGCTCCAAGTAAGTGTGTTTTACCCACACCAAAAGCGCCGTATAAATAAGCACCTTTTGGCGACTTGCCTTGCGTTAATTGTTCCAAAAACGTTCTAAAATATAGTACGGCTTCTTTATTTTCAGCGTCCAAATCAATCGTATTAAGTGTTATATTTTTAATGTGAGATGACATACCAAACGTTTGAATACGATTGATGAATTCGCGTTTTTCTTGTTCTTGTAAAAACTCTTTAGTCGGTGCGTACGACACCACAACACTTTCGTTTTCATACATTAAAAGCGGTTCAAACCCCGGGTTTTGACACTCTCCTGTTTTGTCAAAACGCTCTTTTTCGGTCAAATATTCAAAAAATTTTGGGAAACTAACCGTTACAATGTCCTCTGGAATTTGATTGTCGGTAATGAATTGCTGAATGACATCATGCTGCAAAAGACGTACTTTTAGCGCTTCACGGCGTTTAACAACAGTTGGATTTTCAATTTGATCTTTCATCATATCTTTTATAGACTGCATCATATTAAAGTCCTTTCAAAATTTCGTTGCGTTCTTCTTCACTTAACGGTGTATTCGTTCCATTTAACGCTTCTTTTTCAGCATCCGACATCACAACACGTTTGACGTTTCGCGGTGTCGTCGTACGTTCTTTACGCGCTTTTTGCCGTTCTTGTAGTTCTATGGCACGTGTTTTAATGCGCTCAACCGCTTGAATGGCAGTGTTCACATGATGGGTAATCCAATCATTAATTGTATTGATCGCATACAATTCATTTAGTGTTGGCATATTTTCACCAATCAGCATATGATGGATCAATACATTGACTACTGGCATTGGTATTTTTTGGATCATTACAAAACGTTCTAATAATTTTAGTTCGCTTTGCTCAACGACATATTGTTGTTGTGTGCCATTCTTTTGATTTTTACTATTTTTCACCATTTTAATAAATTCAGTCGTTTTTAACTGGTTACATAATGAAATAAATTCATTAAATTCTTGACTGTATTCATTTGATGACGTGTTATTTTCTGGAGTAATGGCTTTAGATGTTGGCATGACTTGTGTGTGTTCACGCACCAATTGGTACAATTTATCAATATTGATCGTATTTTGTTGTATATCATGACTTTTCATTAATAAATCACGCATTTCCATAGCATTAACATGATACAAACTGGAAATCATTTCAATGTGATTGCGTAATTCTTGTGTCAATATACTATCTTTTAAATAAGTTTGTTTCATCAAATCAATAAGAAACGGCCAATCGAATTTGGTTTCCATTTCATAATTGATTGTCCCTTTTGATGTTGGTAATACATTAGAAATATTATGCTGATAAATGCCTAACTGTTTACCATATACTTGATAAAAATTTTGCGTAATGTTTATAAAACCATCCACATCAGGATTCACCACATGAAACTGTGAAACAATGGATTGAAATGTTTTTTCCGAAACCATATCGACGAGTAACCCGCATAAAATAGGATCACTTAAAAAGGTTTGCGCATCTAATGGCGCTTTAAGCTGATAGCAAAAGGATACAACCGCATCTACTTGCTTGCGAAACGTTTGTAATAAGCCGATACCTTCTAAACGTTTACGGGCTAAATAAAAGTCTTTTATCCCCATATTGAGTTGCTGTAACAACACTTGATGTGTCAAATCCAATTGTGCCAAAACATCATATTGATTGGCACAATACAAATATACCGTCGTAGCGTGCGCACCAATAATAGGAGCATACAACGCATAAATCAATCGTTTATCGTAATCACTCAATTGTTGTGTTGGATAAATTTGTATCGGGTTATGCAATTGTATATCTTGCCACTCTTCCATGTTCACAAACTCCTATTTTTGATCTCTTTTTGCTAACTCTTCTAATTCTTTTAAAAATAACGTACGATCTGAAAATTGACGATACACACTAGCAAAACGAATATATGCCACATCATCAATTTTAGCCAATCGCTCCATCACCAATTCACCAATTTCAGTCGTATCAATTTCTGATTCGCCACTATTGTGAATGGCTAATTCAACGTCACTTACAACACGCTCCAACGTTTCCAATGCAATTGGACGCTTTTCGCACGAACGCACTAATCCACGTAACAGTTTTTCACGATTAAAGTCTTCACGATTTCCGTTACGTTTCACCACTAACAACGGTGTTTTTTCAACACGCTCAAATGTTGTAAAACGTGTTTTACATTCTTCACACTCACGACGGCGACGAATTACCGAATTATCTTCAGCTGGTCTAGAGTCAATCACTCTTGAACTGTGATATTTACAACGCGGACACTGCATGATTTTCCCTCCAATTTTATAATGTTATTATATCATATCTAACTGTTTTAAACACTCATCAACTTGCGCGTACGTTTCTTCAATCGTCCCATTATTATTGATAATACTATGTGCCCCTTTTATTTTTTCGGACAATGGCATTTGTGATTGTATACGCTGTTTTGCCTGTTGTGGTGTCAAACCATTTCGCTTGATTAAGCGCTCATACTGAACCACTTCATCAACATAAACAAGCATCACGTGATCAACGCGATGATTGTACTGCGTTTCAAATAAAAGTGGCATATCAATGACGGCTATTTTTGCATTAGACTGTTCTGTTTTAAACGCTTCAACTTTTTCAAAAATCAACGGATGTAAAATAGCATTCAGTTTTTTCAGTGACACATCATTGCCAAAAACTTTGTCAGCTAACAGACTACGATTCAAATACCCATCGGCATTTACAATGTCACCACCAAATGCGTCGATTAATTGTTGCAAACCGATGCTACCGGGTAACACCACCTCACGTGCGATGTCGTCCGTATCGCAAATAGGAATATGCTTCGTTTTTAAATAATTGACTACGGTTGATTTTCCACTTGCAATACCGCCGGTTAATCCAATAATCATACGTCTCTCCTAAATTAAGGTATAAAAAAAACCTAGAAATGTATTCTAGGCTTGCTGTAGACGACAGTTAAAGGTTCACACAATAACTGTCTCGTGCCTGAATCCGTCAGTGTTCATATGAACATGCACGCTACTTGTGATTTGCATATGTAGTAAACTACCATGCTCCTCGACTCATCGCATACGATTAGTATAGTGTAAAAGAGTCCTTATGTCAACGGATAGACTTTTAAAGTCATTGACCGCTACACTTTTTCTCCAAACAGTACACCAACAGAACCTTCCCCTAAATGCGTCCCAATTACAGGGCCAAAACTTGTAATTTGGAATTCAGAATCTGGGAATTTTGCTTTGAGTTGTTGCGTTAAATCTTCAGCAACATTTAACGCATTACCGTGATAGACGAACATACTCATCGGCACGTTATTTAAAGTAGCAGCATGCGCTTCTACCAATTCAACGATACGCGATACGCCTTTTTTAAAAGTACGGATTTTTTCAATGGCTTCAATTTTACCATCAATTGTCAATAACGGCTTAATGCTCAGCATTTTACCAACAAACGCTGACGTCGCAGATAAACGACCGCCCTTTTGCAAGTTTGTTAAATCATCTACTAAAAAGTAAACGTTGTGTGTTTGAATGTGTGCTTGTAATGCAGGAATGATTTCTTCTGGCGTTTTACCTTCTTGAATCAATTTATGCGCTAGGCGTAATAACATGACTTGTGATCCAACCGCACGTCTTGAATCGACAGGATACACCGTAAAGCCATCAAAACTATCTTTTTGTGAAAAAGTCGTTTGGAATGTTCCGCTAATATCACTGGATAAATGAACGGCAATTGCTGCATCATATTCTTTTGATAACGTTTCAAACAATTCCATTGTACGACCAAGGGTTGGTTGAGAAGATTTTGGTAACGTTGCGCCACCACGAATTAAATCAAAAAATGTTTCGCCCGTTAAATCTTCACCTTCAACGTACACATTTCCTTCATATTCAACAGATAACGGTAAAATATAGACATTCATTTTTTCCTGTTCTTCTTTACTTAAATAAGCCACACTATCTGTAATTAACGCAATTTTCATTATAATCTCCTTAAAGTAATCTTTTATGCCTCTATTGCGTTATACCGCAATAGGTGCACTAATTTTAGCATGTTTCTGATAATTCACTAGCTGAATATCTTCTTTTGTTAATTCAAACATAGACGCATCACTTGTAATGTTTAATGTTGGACATTCGTATGGCGTGCGTGATAATTGCTCTTTAACTTGCTCAACATGATTGCTATAAATATGTGCATCACCTATCGTATGAATAAATTCGCCAACACCTAAACCGACTTCACGCGCCATTAAAATGGTCAATAAAGCATAGCTTGAAATGTTAAACGGAATACCTAAAAAAGCATCGCCACTACGTTGGTATAGTTGGCAACTTAATTTCCCATTTTGTACATAAAATTGACACATCGTATGACATGGTGGTAGCGCCATATTTGGCACTTCTTCCGGATTCCACGCCGATAAAATAATGCGTCGTGAGTCAGGATTTTCGCGCAATGTTTTTAAAATATCCGCTATTTGATCAATGGTTTCACCCGTTGACGTTTTCCAACGGCGCCATTGTACACCATAAATATTACCTAAATCGCCATGTTTTTTTGCAAATGCCTCATCATTTAAAATGTTTTGACAATATTTTTGTAACTCTTCTTGATATTGTGCGTTAAACGCTTCGTCTACTAAACAACGACGTCCAAAATCGTGCATATCTGGTCCGGTATAGTCGTCACTTTCCACGTAACGTTTAAATCCCCACTCATCCCAAATATGATTATTATTTTCCAATAAATAACGTAAATTACTATCGCCACGTAAAAACCATAGTAACTCACTTTTCACTAATCCAAAAGGCACTGCCTTTGTTGTAACAATTGGAAATGTTTTTTCTAAATCAAAACGCATTTGGTAACCAAATGTACTAATTGTACCCGTACCCGTTCTATCGTTTTTCATTTCACCATTGTCTAAAATATGTTGTAAAAAATCTAAATACTGCTTCATACTACTCAACTCTTAATGTTTTATCTAATTTTTCTAAATGTTGACGTTTATGATTGAAAAATGCCACAGAAACATTTTGCTCATCAATCGTCACAATTGCATAAGTTCTTTCCGGAACATTCCCACGTGAATGGTTAAAACTTCCGGGATTGATGCAAATCACATCATCAATTTTTTCAACACACAACACATGTGTGTGTCCATAAAATGCCAATTTAGCACCATGTTGTTTAGCAACAGTGGCTAAATGCTCACGACTGAAATTCACGCGACATAAATGCCCATGCGTTGAATACACTTTACCAAATGGCATGTTGCTGATATTTTCAACAGGATAATGTGCATCAAAATCCATATTGCCTTTAACGACACTATCGACTAACGACCACGTGCTATGTGTTGTCGGAAATTCTGAATCACCACAATGCACAATATAATCAACATCTTGACGATAATCCGCTAACAATTGCGCCATTTCATTATCAATACCATGATTATCACTAATGACTAAAATTCGTATTACCATAAAACACCTTCAGACTCGATTTGACGCATTAATGCATCAATCGCTAATTTACGATGGCTAATTTTATTTTTCATTTCTGTACCCAATTCTGCTGCCGTTTTATTGTATTCCGGTAAGAAAAATACAGGATCATAGCCAAAACCACCATCTCCTTTAGGAATTGGTGCAATTCGTCCAAACAATTCACCTGTTGCCACAATGGACTCTCTGTCCGGAAACGCCATCACAACGGTACAATGAAACTTAGCCGTACGTTTTTCTTCTGGAACTTCACCTAAAATCGCCAATAATTTGGCAATATTACGCGCATCACTCTTTGGTTCACCTGCGTAACGAGCAGAATAAATGCCTGGAGCGCCGTCCAAGAAATCAACACATAAGCCCGAATCATCAGAAATGACCATGACGTTTAACAACTTGGCAATGGTTTCTGCTTTTAAACGCGCATTTTCTTCAAACGTTACACCCGTTTCTTCAACGTCTTCAATTTCTGGATAATCCAATAACGTTTTGACGGTGTACCCTTGTTTTCCAAAAATGGCTTGAAATTCTTTTGCTTTACCAGCATTTTTAGTGGCAATTAAAATTGTTTTTTTCATCGGATTCACTCCTTCATTTAACGTTACTGACTCAACTGTTAAATCACGTCTACCTAACCAACTAGCCGCCACTTTTTTAAACTCCGTCGCATCTCCAGTTGTAAAAAAACGATGTTGTTTTGGTTGTGTTGTCGGACTAGCGGACAAGTTAAAGTAATCTAAAAAGGCACTTACATCATTAATGGTTTCTACACCGGAATCAATCAATGTCACATCCTCACCCATTATCGATTCAATTTCACGTTTTAACATAGGAAAATGTGTACACCCTAAAATCAGCGTATCGATATTGGAATCTTTAAACATAGATAACTCCGTTGCAATTTTAGTCATGTCAACGTTTGTTTTGCCTTCCACCATATCCACCAATGACGGACAAGCTTTATTCCAAATGTGTAAAGACGGTTTTTTTGCTTTTAACGCATGATCATAAAATTGTGAAGATATGGTACCTTGTGTCGCAATAACACCAATATTATCATTTTGAGACGCCTTAATGGCTGCTCTTGCTCCGGGTAAAATCACACCCAAAACAGGTATATCCAAATACTCTTTTAATAAAGGTAATGCTGCAGCTGTTGCCGTATTACAAGCAACAACGAGCATTTTAATATCATATTGTTGAAGATAATTCACTAATTCAAAAGTAAATTGTGTTACTTCTTCGCTAGGACGTGGCCCATATGGACAACGTGCTGAATCGCCAATAAAAATAACCGTTTCGTTTGGCAATTGTTTTAATGCTTGTTTGACAACGGTTAATCCGCCAAACCCCGAATCAATAAACCCAATTGGACGATTATCGTACACTACGTTCACTTCCTTTTGCATTTTGATATTCTAAGTACGTTGCGACACGATCCAATATAAAATTGATGATAGGTAGTACTAGCGTCATAAATTTAAAAATATTCCATGCTAATTTTATTTTTTTCATCGCTTCGCTCACTTTCATTTATATTATGCCTATCATACCATATTTAATATAAATAATGCAAAAAGCAGCAAACGTTAAAACGCCCCCTGCTTTATTGTTTATGTCATTTTTAAGAGTGATGTTAAAAGAAATCAACCATATATTTATAATGTGCCTTATTCTAAATTTAACGCATTCAACGTATTATTAAAATTGTCACTATGCACACTTCGATTAGAATCCATATAAAACGCGTATACAATATCGATTGTTACTAAAATTGGAAATTGCGGAGAAATAATATTCCCCTTTTCTAAAGAAACAATTGATGCAACAAGTACCAACTCATCGCAAATCGATCGAACGTCTTCGTTTTGTTTAGATGTGATCAAAATGGTCTTTGCCCCTGCTTGTTTGGCGTAACTTAACCCAGAAATAACACTATTCGTCTTACCTGAAATGGACACACCAATGACTAGACACGATTCATCAATTAAAACACGATTCATTTTAATCATATGATCATCCGTTATTGCTTCACAAACCAGTCCCAATCGCATAAATCGTAATTTAATTTCTTGAGCGGCTACTCCCGAACTTCCCATACCATAAATGTAAACGCGCTTTGTATCATTTAACAACGATACAATCCGTTGACATTGTGCTTCATTAATTAAGGAATACGTATTTTTTAAAATTTCTTCATAATCCAGTAACACACTTTTGGTTAAATTGTGTTCCAGTTGTGTCGATTAAAACTGCTGTTGTTGAAAGTCAAAAATAAATTGACGATATCCTGCAAAGCCACATTTTTTAGCAAATCGGGTCAATGTAGCCAGCGATACAAACAATAATTGTGAAACATATTCGGCTGATAAATCTAATGATTCCACATTTTTTAAAGATTTAAAGTAGTCTGCTACACTCTTTTCAGTTGGTGTCAAATTATCGTATACCGATTCAATAATGGGTATCATATTTTTTTCTAAATAAACCATATTTGCCTCCACTCTACATTCATTGTATCACATTCCATTCTAAAATAATAAAAAACTGCCAATAGCACAAGCTAATGGCAGCGCAATGATATTACTCGTCTAATCCTAAAATATCATTAATGTTGTTTTTGTATAGAATAGCTTTTGCTCCGTAAATGGCTTGTACACCACCTGCAACTTCTAATACATCAACGGCACCGATTTTTTTCAACGTTGCTTTATCGACTTTGGCAACATCTTTAACGGCTACACGCAAACGTGTGATACATGCATCCACGTCTTCGATATTTTCACGACCACCTAAAGCTTCGATAATCACGACTGAGTCTTCTTTTAATGAATCTTTAGTGTCAATTTTTTCGATTTCGCCATCTGCTGTTTCTTCTTCGTTACGTCCTGGTGTTGCCACGTTAAATACAGTGATATACCATTTGAATACAAAGAAGTATAATGCAGACCAAATTAAACCGAACGGAATTTGCAATAACCAGTTGGTTTTGTCATTACCTTGTAAAATACCGAACAATGTAAAGTCGATGACACCACCAGAGAAGGTATTCCCAATTGAGATATTTAAAATATCAGCAATGAAGAAGCTTACACCGTCTAAAAAGGCATGAATAACATATAATGCTGGGCTAACAAACAAGAACATGAATTCGATTGGTTCTGTAATACCAGTTACAAATGACGTTAACGCAACACCGAAGAATAAACCGGCATATTTTTTACGTTTTGCTTTAGGTACGCACATGTACATTGCAAAACATGCTGCTGGTAAACCAAACATCATTGTTGAGAAACGACCAGCAAAGAAACGTGTTCCTTCAGTAAATAAACCAACATGAGATGGATCTGCTAATTGGGCAAAGAAGATTTTTTGTGCACCGACAACACTTTGACCAGCAACTGTGCTAACACCACCTAATTCTGTGAACCAGAACATTGGGTAAATCATGTGGTGTAAACCAACCGCTCCACATAAACGCATTAAAAATCCATAGAAGAATGTTCCGATTGGACCAGCTTGTGAAATGTATGCACCACTAGATAACAATAATTGTTGGAATGGTGGCCATACTAAGAAGAATACAGCACCAACTGCAATAGCGGCAAATGATGTCACGATTGGAACAAAACGTGATCCACCAAAGAAACCTAAAAATTGTGGTAATTGAATGTTGTAATATTTGTTGTGTAATTTGACAGCAATCATACCAATAACAACTGCTCCGACAACACCAGTGTCAATTGAAGCGTCTTTAGCCATGTATAAACCAACTAACGCTTTAATTGTCGCTGTCATCACTAAGAAACCTGTAACACCAGCTAAAGCTGCTGTACCTTTGTCTTTTTTAGCTAAACCAATACACAAACCAACGCAAAGTAAAAGTGCTAAGTTAGCAAATACAACTTCCCCAGCAGAGCTCATAATTGAAAATGCTGCTTGTAATCCTGAGTTATTTAAAATAGGATATGTCGCTACGGTAGTTGGGTTAGATAATGCACCACCAATACCTAGTAGTAAACCGGCAGCGGGTAAAATAGCAATCGGTAACATAAATGCTTTACCAATTTTTTGTAATGTTTTAAACATAAATAATTCCTCCTTTATATTTTATTGAATTGCCTCAACAAAACGTTTTGTAATGAGTTGTGGTCTTGTAATAATCGATCCAACCACAACACTGTATGCCCCTAACTCTAAAACACGTTTTGCTTTTTCAGGGGTATCAATATTCCCTTCTGCAATTAATGGGTGTTTAATGTGTTGAAGTGCTTGACGAATAATTTCAAAATCGTTTGTTTCAATTTTTAAATCTTTTGATTGTTTCGTATAACCAACAAGCGTTGTACCAATATAATCAAAGCCTAGTTGATCAGCATGTATCATTTCCTCTACTGTTGAGCAATCCGCCATTAATAACTGATTCGGGTATTTTTGACGAATTTTGGCATAAAACGTATCTAAACTTTCATTATTGTGTCTTACAGAAAACGTTGCATCTACAGCAATAATATCCGGCTTAGCAGACATTAACTCATCAATTTCAGTCATCGTTGATGTGATAAATGCTTCTGCATCTGAATAATCTCTTTTAATAATACCGATAATTGGGACATCAACAACTTCTTTAATCGCTTGTATATCTTCTGCTGAATTGGCTCGAATGCCTTTTGCGCCACCTTCAAGTGCTGCAACAGCCATACGTGACATAATATACGAGCTATGAAGCGGTTCATGGGGTAATGCTTGACATGAAACAATCAACTGTTTTTCAAAATTCATATAATCCTCCTTTCTTGGTGTGTAACCCCTTACATTTACATTTTACATCACTAGAAATAATTTTCAATAGTTCAGCCGTTTTTTGTAAATACTTTCTTGAATTCGATTCATTTCATCTAAAACCTTTATAAAACAGGAAAATATTTTCAAAACCGTTAGTGATTAGCCACAAAATAAAAACGTCACTTTCATTTAAGTAACGTTTTTTACGATATATCATTTATGATACGCTTGATTGTTATTAATTCTAAAGGCACGATAAATTTGTTCGGATAAAACAAGACGCATTAATTGATGCGGTAGCGTAATACGTCCAAAAGACATCAAACGATCGGCACGCTTTTTAACAAGGGGACTTAACCCTAAAGAACCACCGATAATAAAGACAATGCGACTTTTTCCGTATAATGCGCACTCTTCAATCGTTTCAGCGATTTTTTCACTCGTCACTAACTCGCCTTCAATGGCTAAGGCAATCACATAGTCAGTATCCGTAATTTTAGCCAATATTTTTTGTCCTTCAGTTTCTAAAATACGCTCTTCTTCTTTTTGACTGGCATTATCAGGTGTTTTTTCGTCGTTTACTTCAATAATGTCCGTTTTACAATAAGCACCTAACCGTTTCGTATACTCTTGGATACCTTGTACTAAATATTTTTCTTTTATTTTTCCAACCGCAACAATTTTAATTCCCAACATGCGTAAATGTTACCGATTCCTTTTCTAATTTTTCACTTAACGCCAATTTCACGTGTTCATCGACCATATGTGAAACATCGCCATTGAGACGGAAAAATTCTTTAATGCCAGAAGAACTCACAAACGTTAGATCGTGATTGGTTGAAAAAATGACAGTTTCGATATGCGGAAAGGCAAGTTGTCCATAATAAATTTTTGACTGTTCATAATCAAAATCCGATCCGTTTCGAGCGCCTTTAATCATGACACAACAACCTAATTTATCGGCTAATGCAACAGATAACCCTTTTTGATGTATCACGACGGATACATTTTTTAAATGCGCAATGGACTGTTTGATTAAATCACACCGCTCTTGTGGTGTAAATAGCGATTGCTTATGTTCGTTGTATGATACGGCAATAACAACTTCATCAAATAGGCGCAATGCTCTTTCTACAATATCAAGATGCCCTTTAGTGAATGGATCAAAACTACCTGTAAATAATGCTTTTTTATTCATTGTCATTAAACTCATAAAACCATACTGCAGACATGCCATATTGGTTTTTCTTCCATAATTTAAATTTAGAAATGATATTTGGTAATTCAACCGATTTATCTGTTTCGCATACGATTAGCGTATCACGACCCACTAATTGAGATGATACAAGTTGTTCAATATCTTGAACAATCATTTGTTTGGCATATGGTGGATCTAAAAAAACTAAATCGACTTTTTCTTGTACTTTGTAAAGTAGACGCTGGCTATCTCCTTTTATCAAGAGAAATTGATCCGTTGCCTTTGTCATTTGAATATTTTGCTCAATAATGATTTGTGCTTTTCGATCTTTTTCAAATAATATCGCTTTGTCCATGCCACGAGAAATGGCTTCAATCGATAATCCACCACTACCGGCATATAAGTCTAAACAAACGCCACCATCAAAATATGGACCAATAATGTTAAAAATGGATTCTTTCACTTTATCACTAGTTGGACGTGTCGTGTTCCCCGGTAAACTTTTTAAAGGACGACCACCAAATTCTCCGGAAATCACTCTCATGATACGCCCTCTTCAATCGATTTTTGAAGTGGTACTAACGCGTCTTTAAAAGACATATCAATTTCATCTAAGTGAGAAACATCCACTGCTCGCACAAAGTGTAATTTATTAATTTTTTGAATAACGTCATCTAATTTAACATCGTCCACATATAAAACAACATAATTCATTTTTCTGGATTGATAGTGAATCACTCCAAATTTTTTCAATACATTTGCCTGTTTTAATGAATAGACATATACAATTAAACCTTTTCTTTTTGTTTGTATCATAGGTACTCCTGTTATTATCAATTTTCAATACTACATGGTCACATCATTTCTTGATCACCATATTTTGTAACTGCTATATAAAACATCACAATAACTTACATTAATTATTCGGCGGATACATTTGTCGATCGACAATTGAAAATTTAATGACCAATCCAATCAAAATAAAACTCGACAGCATACTCGATCCACCATAACTAATAAACGGTAACGTTACCCCTGTTAAAGGTAGCAAACTCGTAATCCCTGCCACATTAAAAATGGTCTGGATCATGAACAATAAAGCAATTCCAAGTAACATAAATCGATTAAACGTATCTCTCAACATAAAACTACGTCTAATAATCAAAAATACTAACGTCATCAATAAACCAATAACAAGCATTACGCCAAAAAAACCAAGTTCTTCACCAATAATGGATAAAATAAAGTCGGTACGATTTTCTGGTAAATACCCCGTTTTTTGTACACTATTTCCAATCCCTACACCAAACAACCCACCGTTGGCTAACGCGTAAAACGAGTGACGAATTTGATACGTTTTATCAAGATTTGCCGGAGCAAAAGGATTAATAAACGATAACAGTCGAACAGAACGATAATCATCTACCCCTAAAATCAGTATGGCTAAAACGGCTAAAGTAATTAAGCTACCCACACCAATACCTAGCATTTTAAGAGCTGTTTTTAAATTAAACAAACCACTCGCTAACCACATTAACGTAATGATTAAAAACATAATCATTGCCCCACCCGTATCCGGCTGTAACATAACTAACAACAAAATCATAAAATACGTTAAAAATGGAAACGCTTCTTGGTGATGTTTGGCCCATAAAAATTGAATGGCATTATCTTGTTCGCTTGCTTCTAAATTCGGTAAATAGCGTGTTTTTGAAAAATATAGCGCCGTCACCCAAATCAATACAATTTTTGCAAACTCTGCTGGCTGAATGGCAATAAAGCCTAAATTGATCCACGCTTTTGCCCCTTTTGTTGCAGGTAATGCAAACAGAATGACTAAAAGGACTAACATAAACGTAACCACATACTTAATCAGTTTATAATCAACAAAAAACTTATATTTCAATTTTAACGTTATCACACAGACAACAAGTGACATTATAAAAAATAGTAATTGGCGCAACATATAATTGACTGGAGCAGTTGTATCTGTTACTTGATAACTTCCTGCACTATATACAGAAATAATACCGATAACAGATAATATCACTGCAATAATCATAACAGTTAATTCAAATAAGCGGTCATTTTTAGTTGTTTTCATTTTGTCTCCTTATTGCGAAATAGTATCTCTAAAATTATACCATAAAATAGACAAAAAAAGACACTTCCTACAACGAGGAAGTGTCAAAATTCACATTATTTTGCGCTTAAAGCTGCCATTGTAATGTAGTTATATGGTTTGTTGAAGTGTGGCAAGAATAAAATATCTAATAAAGCTAATTTATCAATTGTCACTTGCTCTTGGATAGCTAATGAGAACATATGCATACCCATAGAAACATCTTCTTTTGATGCCATTTGAGCACCTAAAATAACGCGTGTATCTGCATCGTAAACAATACGAAGTTTCACATCATGGTTGTCGTGTTCAATAAATTCTGGTTTTTGTAAGTCTTCAAAATCAGTTGCAACGGCATTGAATCCAAAGCGTTTTGCTTTTTCTAAAGTTAAACCAGTTGATACCATTTTTAAGTCAAAGATGGCAATACCGTTTGAACCTTGAACACCTGCTGTTTCTAATTCAGTACCACAAGCATTGTGTGCAGCAACGATTGCTGTACGAACAGCGTTTGATGCTAATGCGATGTAGTTAGTGTCTTGTAATGCATTGTCATAAACTGTAGCACAGTCACCAATTGCGTATACATCTTTAAGACTTGTTTCACCTTTTTTGTTAACAACGAATGCACCGTTACGGAACAATTCGATTTTACCGTTACCTAATGCAGTATTTGGACGGAATCCTACAGCTAAAATAACCATATCGACGTCGAATGTTTCTTTATCTGTTACTAGACGTTCAACTTTTCCATCACCTTCAACGGCTTGAACCGTTTGACCAAACGCCAATTTGATGCCGTTGTCTTCTAAGTTTTTATTCATTAAGTCTGTAAATTCTGGATCATAGTATCCACCTAATGATGTTTGTGCAATATCCACTAATGTGACTTCTTTGTTTAAACGTTGGAATGCTTCCGCTAATTCAACACCAATGTAACCTGCACCAACAACCGCAACACGTTTAATGTCTGGGTTAGTATTTAATTTTTCAATAACTTCAGCTGAGTTTTGGTATAACTTAACAAATTGTAAGTTTTCTAAAGTTGCTTTAAATTCGCGAGAACCTTCTTGAATTTCAGCACCTTTAATTGGTGGTAAAATTGGTTGAGAACCTGTTGCTAAAATTAATTTATCATAGCTTTCTACATGTTTTTCACCATTTACAATAGCGTGTACTTCTTTTTTGTCATAGTCAATAAATTCAACTGGTGATTCCATATAAACTTTAGCACCTTTTGATTCTAAAGTTTCTTTATTAGAATAGAATAAACCTTCTGGACCAGAAATTTGTTTACCAATCCATAGTGCCATCCCACATCCTAAAAATGAAATGTTGTTATTTTGGTCAAAAACAACTACTTCATTTTTGTCACCATAATTATTTAAAATTGTGTTAATAGCTGATGTACCTGCGTGGTTTGCACCGACAACTACGATTTTACTCATATGTAAATATCTCCTTAAATTTTGATAGAGCGCTTTCACACTCTTCGTTCATTATATCACAAGTATAGATATAGGTCTATCATTATATATTTGTATAAATGTCTTCTACAGAATGATTTGGGTCAATCACAATGTATAAATGGCCATTAGCACCTACTTTTGAAGATTGAAATTCGTTATCTAATCCGTCTTCATCTTTAGCTGAATATGGGAAATACACTAAATCATTTTGATTGTTATCAAAAATAATATCCATTTTTTCAATATCTTCGTAAGTTTTCACACGGTTAAACATCCCTTGTTCTAAACCACCAGAATTAATATCAGATGTGTTCACTTGGTCAGCAACCGCTTTAACTTCAATACGGAATGAATCACATGGATGAATTTTTTGGAAATCACTTTCACCAATTCGTCCAAAACTTGTTGTGATTTGTTTAATCCATAAATCACCAATTGATTCACGTTGAACAGTCCATGTTTCTCCATTTCTAAAGTAAAACTTTAATGCTGTCATCTCTTTCATAAAGATACCTCCTAAATTGTTCATACCCTTATATTAACATGCCGATATAACAATGTCACTACATTTTCATGACACGACGTGATACATTTTTATCAAGACATGACAGCTTATTTAAAATCATATAGAACACTTATCGCTTCTGTTTTTTCAATTAGTGTTGATATCTCCTTTTGGAAAATACCAACACCCAATATGATAAATTCAATAAAGCTCAACACTTACCACTGGTACGACATTAGTCTTGTGTGTAGTTTGCACCTAACACTTTTCTAGGTTTTGTGCCTTCAGCAGGACCAACAATGCCCTTTTCTTCCAATTCTTCCATCAAGCGTGCTGCTCGGTTAAATCCAATTCTAAATTTACGTTGCAACATAGACACACTAATGAATTCTTGATCGGCTAAAAATTCAACAATTTCATCAAATAATTCATCGCTTGACTCTCCAAGTGATTGAGAAACATCATCACTTGGCATCATTTCTTCAACATAATTGGCTTCTTGTTGTGTTTTTACAAATTCCACAACACGTTCAACTTCTTGATCGGATAAAAACGCACCTTGTACGCGGACAGGTTTATTTTCACCCATTGGCATAAAGAGCATATCCCCTTTACCAAGTAATTTTTCGGCACCGTTGCTATCAATAATGGTACGCGAATCAATACTACTCGATACCGCAAAAGCCATACGACTAGGAACGTTTGCTTTAATTAAACCTGTAATCACATCAACAGATGGTCGTTGTGTGGCTAAAACCATATGAATCCCCGCTGCACGTGCCATTTGTGCTAAACGAATAATTGCCGCTTCAACTTCATTACTTGCTACCATCATTAAATCAGCCAACTCATCGACAATGACAACAATGTAAGGCAATTTTTGCATTGGCTCATCAGCAGTTAAATTATACTCATCAACTTGTTCATTATAACCGGTAATATTACGCATCCCCGTTTGTGCAAACAACTCATAGCGACGTTCCATTTCTACAACCGCCTTTTGCAACGCTTGTGCAGCACGACGTGGATTTGTTACAACAGGTGTTAATAAATGCGGAATCCCGTTATAGACATTTAACTCAACTTTTTTGGGATCAATCATCATCAATTTGACTTCATTTGGTTTTGCTTTCATTAAAATACTCGTAATCATACCGTTAATGGCTACCGATTTCCCACTACCCGTTGCTCCAGCAACTAGTAAATGTGGCATTTTTGACAAATCAGCCATTCGAATATTTCCTGAAATATCACGTCCAAGTGGCACATTTAATTTAGACGTTGACTCAATATTATCTTCAATAATTTCTCTAAAGGATACCATACTCGTTGATTGATTTGGCACTTCAATACCGATATACGATTTTCCTGGAATTGGTGCTTCAATACGAATATCTTTAGCCGCTAGCGCTAATGCAATATCATCTGATAAAGACACAATTTTGCTCACTTTTACACCAACAGCAGGTTGAATTTCAAACTTAGTTACCGAAGGACCTAAATTTGCCGAAATGACACGTGCGTTGACACCAAAACTTTTAAACGTTTCTTCCAACAAACGACTGTTTTTCTTGATGATTTCATATTCACTAGATTGATCTTGCGCTTTAACATCATTTAATAAATGTAACGGTGGCAATTGATAATCTTCATTTTCAACAGGTCCACTAAAAGTTACCGTATCTAACGCATCACTCTCATCTTCAACGCCTTCATTTTCTACCGGCTCTACTTCTTGTTCAACAGTAAACTGTTTCTCAAACTCTTCCATTTGCATGCCATTGATCACAAACGATGAACTCTCTGGCTCAACTTCTAGTATCTCTTCTCTTGATACGACAGGACTTGTTTGCGACAGTTCTGTTTTAATCGGTTTTACAACTTTAGGCTGTTGTGTTTTCTGCTCGGCATGTTTTGTTTTCACCCATCTTGAAAATTGCTTAATCTTTTTGCTGTAAAATGAGATGGGTTTCCCATATAAAATTGCCAATGCAATCAAACTTGTAAACACCACAACAAAATACGCACCCGTTACACTAAATGCAAAGACAAATAACGCAGAAAATAATGCACCAATTAATCCACCACCAACTAAACGCAATTGTTGATTCGCCACCAAATCGGCACTAGCATTTTGCAATGTTTTACCGAGTAGATTGGTTTCATACGGAAAATCATTGAGCGATAGTAAAATTAAAATATTCATTAAAATAATGAAGGAACTAATATAAATTTTAGCATTCGGTAATGGCACGCGGAATAATAACATCGCGCAATACACAATCAGTACCACACTAATTGGAATATACGCACCACCCACAACAAAACGAAAGAGATTTGTCATAAATTGACCAATAAATCCCCATGAAAATATTGCTAGTACCGATACTAATATGACCAATAACGTCGTGTATTCTACTCGCCATTTAACTTGTTGTTTTTTTCTTTTCTTTGCCATACTTTCCTCAATTCAAAAATGCACAAAACAGTATGGCCGTACCATACTGTTTAGCTTTTATAATGCACTCGAGCCATGTACTAATACAGTGGTTAGTTCTTGTGCCGTAATATTTCCAAAATATTTTGTAACATTTACCTTTTCAAAAACAGCTTGAACAGCCTGTGTTTCAAACTTTGTACCAATCAAGGCGTTCTCAACATCGCTAATGTCTCCCAATCCGAAGAAGTCACCATAAATTTTAATATCTTTAATGACACCATTATCAACGTTTAGTTTATATTCGACTAATCCAAACGGAAACTTATGATAATGTTCAATCGTATACTCTGGCGATTGTCCATAATTCCAATTCCAATTACCAAATCGCTCATCACGAATGGCGTATACTTTTTCCCAATCTTCCTCAGTTAAATGCAATTCTTTAACATCTTCACGTTTTTCAACCGCAAAAATTTCAAGTAATAAGCTATCACGAAATTCGCGTGTCGTCATGTGTTTGTACGCATCCGAAACAAATGGTTTAATATTCGTAACACGTGAACGAACCGATTGAATTCCTTTTGATTCAATTTTTTCTTTACGTGGTTTTAACGCTTTTGTTACGGCGTCCAAGTCAGAATCAAATAAAATCGTTCCATGAGCCGTCATGCGCCCATTTTTTTCATACATGGCATTTCCTGAAAACTTTTTATCGCCAATGAGTAAATCGTTTCGACCTTTTAATTCAGCACCTTCAACACCCATTTTGTGCAACGCTTCAATAACAGGTTGTGTAAATTTACCAAAATCTCTAAACGATCCATCTGCATCTTTAATAAAGCAAAAAGAGAAATTACCTAAATCGTGATAAACTGCACCACCACCAGACATACGACGCACGACATGAATTCCATTTTCCTCGACATACGCTTGGTTCACTTCGGCAATTGTGTTTTGATTACGTCCAATAATGATTGACGGTTCATTAATGTAAAATAATAAAATGGGTTCATCGACCAATCGATTTTCAACTAAATAAGTTTCCAACGCAATATTAATGCGTGGGTCTGTAATTTCTTTATTGTCCACAAAATACATACTAAACGGTCTCCTTTAAATTGTGTACTCATCTAAATCTTTTGCTAAATGAAACGATATGGTTTCATTTACTGCTTTTGCTTGTTGCAATAATGTTTCTTGATTAAATGGTGGTAAATGTGTCAACACCACTTCTTTAACATCGGCTAACTCGGCAATTTTAGCCACTTGAGCACTTGTCATATGTGCCGGATGATTTTCATTTCCATCTAATAGCATCCCATCCGCTAACAACATATCAGCATTTTTAGCAAATGTAATGAAGTCGGCAAGATAAGCAGAATCTGCTGTGTAAACTAACACTTTTTTAGACACTTTATCTTCAATGCGCATCGCATAACAAATAACTGGATGAATAGTTTTAAGAAAAGTGATTTTAAATGGTCCGACACGTAATATTTCTTCCGGATTATACGCTATTCCCGTTGATACGTTCGGAATGGTTAAATCTGAAAAACGCTCATTTTGTTGATGTGCATAAATGGTTAACTGTTTTTGTTTTTTCTCTTCTAAAACAGGTTTTAATTGAAATGCATAGGATAAAACACCAACATCTGCAATATGATCATGATGGTAGTGTGACAAAATTAAAGCATCAATATCTGTAGGTTCCATGATTTTAGCTAAATTTTGAAAACTACTGCTACCCATATCCAAAAGTAATTTAAATCCGTCTGATTCGATTAAATAACTACTTGTAGCCATATTATTTGAAGGATATGCCCCCATACAACCAAGAATCGTCAGTTTCATAGAAATCTCCTATATAAAGCAATAAATTAAAATAACGCATGAAAAAATGGTTGCCATAAAGTTTTTTTGTTTAGCAAATTGTGTTTTCTTTTTATTATCTAACATCACTTTAAGCATGATTGCACCGGCAATTCCCCATAATAACAGCATAAAATAATTATTTAATACTAATCGCATCAGTGCAATTGGAGAACTCAATGTACCTAACCAACCTAACAAACTTAATAAATTTAAGCTAGACAGACTTGCGTGTAATGCACGATATTGTTTAACTTCCAATTTTTCAATCTCACTAAAATAAAATAGCAATAAACACAAAATTGGCACCGTTGCAAAAATTAATTCATACGAAATGAAATTGATTTGCATAAAAACCGATAATACCGTTAGCACTAACCCTTTTAAAAATACTTGTATGACAATAAAATATAATGTTCCTCTTAATTTAAAAAAGCCATACACGAGTAAAATGCTGACAAAATACGTCAACGCTAAAATTGAAAAAATCGCATTGGTCAACGGAAACATTAACAGAATCAACAAAACATTTAATGCAATAATTGGATATGCCGATTGCCAGTTAATCGTTCCTTTTTTTGTTTGTTGCAAATAAAAATAATGCTCTAAAAATTGTGACAACACAACAAAAATCAATAAAATAAATGTCCCTAAAACATTCACTTTTCCTAATCTAGACCCATACGTTACACCGAATAGTAACAATGCCATTGGCATAACAAGTAACTTCATCACAATATGAGATGAAAATCGCTTGATGGTCATCATAAACGTTTTTAAATCCATGTACTTCTCCTTCAATAAGTCAATAGTTTTATTATAAGCAAATTTCATTTGAGTCGCAACTTATTCACTACGGAAACCATTGTTTAAATAGCGATTTTAAATGATTTAATTGCTGATCAACGAATGAACCAACATTTTCTTGTATACTTTGGAACCAATTGCGTTTTTTCGCCTCTTCTTGTTCTTTGACAACACTTTCATGAACCGATTCCAAATGAAATGGCGTTTGTGGTGAATGCGCTAGTAAATCGTTTATTGTTTCTTTAAATAACGGTTTAATGCTATCGCCCTCATTCATTTTTAAGTAGTTTTCGTCAGTCGTCTCATCGTATCCAATCCACGTTGTATAGACAAAATCTTTCGTATACCCAACAGCCCACATATCTGACGAATCAACAGTTGACTCGGTAGTCCCTGTTTTTCCAGCAATTTTCAAATTGTTATAAGTTGCCATCGGAGCAGTCCCACCGTCTTGATAAACCCCCATCATCATTTGTGTCATCTGTGAAGCAACTGTTGCATCCATGACGTGATGTTGTGTTGTAAACGTTTTTTGTGTCACCACTTCACCATTAACATCTTCAATTTTCGTAATCAAGTAGCTTTCTAAACGAACCCCGTCATTAGCAAATGCCGTATACGCCTCATTAATTGCCTTAACCGTTGTCCCTTTTGTCATACCACCCAATGCAACACCTAAATAACGATCATCTGGTGTTGTTTCAATGCCGAAAAGAGACAATTTTTCAAGTCCTTTATCGATACCAATTTCATTCAACAACCATACGGCACTCGTATTTTTAGATAACGCAAGCGCTTGATACATCGGCAAGCTACCTACCGTTTGATAATCCCAATTTTGCGGTGTGTATTGATCACTACCGTACGAAACAACTTCGTCTAATAAAACACTTCTTGGTGTATAACCCATTTCTAACGCCGGCGTGTATACAACTAACGGTTTTAAAACCGATCCAGGTTGACGATGCATTTGATACGCGCGATTAAATCCGCGATAAACATGCTTTCCACGCCCACCAACAATCGCTTGTATCCCTCCCGTTTTAGGATTTGTGACCATGGCAGCATTTTGCACTAGTACATTTGGATTATTCGGAAACAACGTTTCATCTTCAGCATGCGTTTCTAACGTTTTTTGATAATTTTGATTTAAAGACGTATAAATTTTATAGCCTTTTGTATACAAATCGTCCTCACTAATCCCATACACGTCAACCGCTTCAGCAATCACCGCATCAAAATAATACGGATAGCGATAATGCGACACTTCATGGTATGTATCATTGAGTTGGATTGTGGTGTTTACTGCTTCATCATATTGTTGCTGTGTAATCTTTTTAGCACCTAACATTACTTCAAGCACCGTATCCCGTCGATTTTTGGCAACTTGTTCATTGTTGTACGGGTTATATAAGTTAGGCCCTTTTAACATTCCAGTCAGCATAGCAGCTTCTTGTATGTTTAGCTCTTTTGCTGATTTACCGAAATATTTATGCGATGCATCTTCAACACCCCAAACACCCTCGCCAAAATACGCATGATTGATGTACATGGTGAGAATATCGTCTTTTGAATAGTATTTTTCAATTTCAATGGCTAAAAATAACTCTTGAAATTTTCTCAAAAAGCTTTGCTTTTGTGTCAAATAAGCATTTTTAGCCAGTTGTTGCGTCAGTGTAGAGCCACCACCGCCATCTTTCGAAAAACCACTCGTCAAAAAACTGACAGATGCTCGAGCAATCCCCATCGCATCGTATCCTTTATGGTCATAGAATCGTTGATCTTCTGTTGCAATGACACCATCAATAAAATACGGCGAAACATCATTTAAACCAATGTACGTTCCTTTTTGATTGAGTAATTGCCCGGCTTCATTGCCACTTTCATCATAAATAATGGTGCGATGCGACAGTGTATTTTGTAAGTTTTTAACATCGGTTATCTTTGCTAAAAAAATCAAATAACTACTCAATAGTAGCATCATCAATAACGAAATGGTAAATAGTAATTTAATGATATGATATTTTTTTAAAAAGGCATTCAAAGAATGCCAAAAGTTTTTCATCATAGTTATCCTTTATAGTGTGAAAAATGTGTCAAAATATAATGTGATAAATCATTTTTTGTATTTTTCAATTCAAGAGACAGAACTTTATGCGTTAATGTTTTGATAATTTCACCAATAAACGCACCAGATTGATGTCGATTTAACAATTGCATAATATCACGCCCGTTTACTGCTAAATCTTTTGTGCTGCGTAAAGGCAATTGACTGAAAAGTAATGCAGTATCTTCATAGACAAACGTATCGTAGGCATCGCTTAAAAATTGTTGTGCATTTTCAACCACATCTTCTTCGTGTAAAAACAAAAAGGTATTCTCAAATTTAGCACATGATAAACGATAAGCAATGACTTCCATTAACGCGATACTTTTGTTAATGATTTCATTGGATAGTTTCCATTTTTTTAAAAATGCTTTTGCTTCATGAATCGTCAATTGCCCAAAGTACATGAGTAATCCCCAATTGACGTAATCGTCCTTAAACACAGGCAATGTCGCTAATTTTAATAACGCTTCACTTAAATGCGCCATTTGTGGACAATAACGATGCAAATTAGCTTCCAGTAAATAATGAATGCCTTTTTGCTTATTCGTTGAAGCAAATAGCTTTTGTAGTTCTACTGCTATACGTTCTACGGCAATTTTCTCTAATAAATGTGCATTTTCAGCAATACCTCGTAATGTTTTAGGTTCAATATCAAACCCTAACTGCGCACTAAATCGTACACCGCGCATCATCCGTAACGCATCTTCATGAAATCTTTCTGTCGGTGATCCTACAGCACGTATAATACCTTCATGTAAATCGTTTTGACCGTTATAATAATCGAATATTTTACCCGATTTATCCATGGCTAGCGCATTAATTGTAAAATCACGTCGCATTAAATCATCTTTCAAATCTCTGACAAACGTCACTTGATCGGGTCTTCTAAAATCTTGATAAGTGCTTTCCGTACGAAAAGTGGTAATTTCATAACCGACTTGATGATACAATACCAGCACCGTTCCATGCTCAATGCCCACATCAAATGTCGTTTGAAAAATAGATTTAATCTCTTGTGGATAGGCACTGGTTGCAATATCCACATCAGCAATGGTTTTATTTAACAAATAATCTCTAACACACCCACCGACAAAATAGGCTTGAAATCCTGCTTTTTCTATTTTATCCAGTACGGGATAGGCTTGTTCAAAATGATTGTTCATTAAAAATCTTCTCCAAATTCATCCACTTGACTACCATCAAGCGTTTTAATACGTGACATCATCGTTTCAAACAAATCACGTTTCCCAATTTCTCGTAAATACAAAGCGTATTCTTGTAAAAATTCAACGTTATCTTCAAAAATGAGATACGCCTGTTCATACCATTTTTGCGCATTCACATCATCTTCTAAAGCGGCATAGGCACTCGCTAAAATCCAGTAAAGCTCACTTTCTTCATCGTCCATTTCAAAATACCGTTCAATCTGTTCAATAACGGTATCGTATTCTTCAAAATGCAATAAATGACGCGACCACTTAATCATCCAAGAAAGGCCATCAATGTTGTTTTGTTGCGCCGATTCACCTAACGCATTGATTTTATCAACGTCATTTTTCTTTTGATACACATCAAACAACGTCACATATAGCGTTTCGTGATACGGATTGTGTTGTAAAGCCATCTCTAAATAGGTAATGCCTTCATCCATAAAACCACAATCAATAGCCGATGTACCGAAGTAATAATACGCCGAATAGAAATCAGGGTCTTTTTGTAATAGCTCTTTAAATTGATGATGCGCTCGAGAATACTCTTTTAATTGATAGTAAGCCAATCCCAATTCAAATAAACTTTCAGAATCGTGTTCTTCGCTAGATAACTGGTCTAAACTGCTCACAACTTCTTCATATTCACCCATTGCCCCTAAAACTCTCGCCATTTTTTTAACGTAGATACTCTCTTCAATCAATTCATTATGTTCAAGTGACACTAACGATTGATACGCTTTTTGGTTTTCACCCATATAAAAATACAGTTCAAACAAAGCTAAATCAATAACAGGCTCATCTTTGGCTAATCGTTTTGCTAGTTTTAGTTTTTCTAACGCCACCTCATACAATTCTAACTGTTGATAAGCGTCTGCCATGACTAATAAAGCAGATACATAATAATCACTATCTTCTTCAATGTGTAACAATTGATCAATTGCTTCATCCAATTCATTTTTATCAATACATAATTCTGCACGTAATAAAACTAACGCGTCATCCGGGTAGACATCGTACAAACGATTGGTCAACGCTAACGCTTCTTCAATAAAACCTAGTTCCTGAATACGCAAAGCCAAATCATACCCCGACTGGACATCTAAAGTATCTTCACAATATTTAGCATACTCTTCTATTAATTTAAACGTTTCTTGTGAATTTTGTGTTAATGATTCAATAATTCGTTGATCTAATGCAACCATATATACTCCTTTTAACGATAAACATCTACTTAGTAAAATCAATTATAAATAACTCATTTTACTAAATATCCCCCTTAAATACACAGATTTAAGGGGGCGATTGTTGTTAATTATTTAACTGCATCTTTCAATGCTTTACCAGCTTTGAAACCTGGTACTTTACTTGCTTTAATTTTAATTTCCTCACCTGTTTGAGGGTTGCGACCTTTACGGGCTGCACGCTCACGAACTTCAAAGTTACCAAAACCAATAATTTGAACTTTTTCGCCTTTAGCTAAAGCTGCTTGAATTGTATCGAATAACGCATCAACTGTTAAAGCAACATCTTTTTTTGTGAAGCCTGTTTCGTTTGCTACGCGTTCTACTAAGTCTGCTCTATTTGCCATTATTTCACCTCCAATATGACATAACAAATTTAATATTGCTATGCGATTATTTTGAATATTAGTTATTCAAAATCACTACCATAATATACCACATTCCCCCTATCAATGCAACCACATTCAACCGATTACAATCTCATAGGTACGGTATTCTTTCAGTACATTTTATGTACGTTCGCGTGTAATCATTTTAATTGGTGTTCCGTCAAATTCAAACGTTGCACGCAATTGATTTTCTAAAAAGCGCTCATAAGAAAAATGCATTAATTCTTTGTCGTTTACAAAAGCAACAAATGTTGGTGGTTTCACCGCAACTTGTGTTAAGTAGTAAATTTTTAATCGTTTGCCTTTATCTGTTGGTGTTGGATTAGTTGCAATAGCATCTAATAAAACATCATTTAATAAAGATGAACTAATTCGTAAATTTTGATTTTCACTTACCGTTTTAATCAATTCAGGCAATAAACTCAAACGTTGTTTTGTCAATGCCGATACAAAAACAATTGGTGCGTAGTCCAAGTATAAGAAATGCCCACGAATATCCTCTTCAAATTTTTTCATCGTATGCGTATCTTTTTCAATGGCGTCCCACTTGTTTACCACAATAATCACACCTTTTCCAGCGTCATGTGCGTAACCAGCCACTTTTTTATCTTGCTCTTGAATGCCTTCTTCGGCATTTAACACCATTAAAACAACATCACTACGATCAATGGCACGTAAGGCACGTAAAACACTGTACTTTTCAGTTGATTCATAAACTTTACCGCGTTTACGAATACCAGCCGTATCAATCATTTGGAAAACGGTACCGTCTTCATCTGTAAATTCTGTATCAATGGCATCACGCGTTGTTCCAGCGACATTAGACACAATCACACGATCTTCACCAAGAATCGCATTAACTAATGACGATTTACCAACGTTTGGTCGACCGATTAATGAAAAACGAATTTTGTCATCATCTATTTCATCTTCAAAAGAATCTGGTAATTGACGGAAAACTTCATCTAATAAGTCCCCTAATCCTAATCCATGACTTCCAGAAATCGGGAACGGATCACCTAATCCCAATGAATAAAATTCATACACTTCATTGCGTTGTTCCGGATTATCCGCTTTATTCACCGCTAAAATAACAGGCTTTTTACTTTTATGTAAAAGGCGTGCAACATATTCATCCGCTTCAGTAACCCCTTCACGAACACTTGTTAAACAAATGATAACATCCGCTTCATCAATGGCAATTTCAGCTTGGTGTTTAATTTGTGACATGAACGGTTCATCACTTAATTCAATACCACCCGTATCAATAACGTTAAATGGTTTTTCTAGCCATGTCCCTTGTGCATAAATGCGATCACGCGTCACACCAGAAATATCTTCAACAATGGAAATACGTTCGCCGACTAAGCGATTAAAAATGGTTGATTTACCAACGTTTGGTCTTCCTACAATGGCTAATGTTGGAATTTTCATCTTTTCACCTCTTTCAAAAAAACAAGGATAATGTCGAATAGGAAGACATTACCCTTATCCAATGAACTTATATTATTCAGTAACTTGTAATTGATCGCCTAAAACATCTCCAAGTGTTACAGTTGTATCATCAGCAACATACTCAAAGTCATCTTCTTGGCTATCAACTTGTTCAACTTCACGTACAGGACGCTCAATCAACGCTTTCATGCTTAATGACATACGTTGTTCAGCTAAACGTAACTCTTGTACAAGTGCTGTAATGGTTTGACCAACCGTCAACACTTCATTTGGTACATTAACACGTTCATGAGAAATTTGTGATACGTGAACTAAACCTTCAACTCCAGGTAACACTTCAACAAACGCGCCAAAGTCTGTTAAACGTTTTACAACACCTTCAACTGTATCGCCTTGAGCAATTTGTTCTGCGGCAACTTCCCAAGGTGCTTTTGTTGTTGCTTTAATTGATAATGATACGCGTCCAGCTTGTTCATCAACTGATAAAACTTTAACGTTTACTTTATCACCAACAGTTAATACAGATGCAGGATTTTTAACGTGCGCATGAGAAATTTCAGATACGTGTACTAAACCGTCGACACCACCTAAATCAATAAATGCACCAAAATTAGTTAGACGTGATACAGTTCCTTCAACCACTGTATCCGCTTCAATATTGCTTAATGCTTTACTTAATTGTTCAGCTTTTTGTGCTGCTACTAATTCTTTACGTGACAATACTAATTTATTTTCAGCAGGGATACATTCAACAATTTGGAATGTTAGAGTTTGACCTTTAAATTGTGATAAGTCACGAACAAAACGGTCTGATACTAAAGAGGCTGGTACAAATCCACGTACACCTAAATCAACAACCAAACCACCTTTGACAACGTCTTTAACGGTTCCTTCAACTAATTCACCATTTTCAAATTTTGCTTCAATATCGCTCCACACTTTACGTGCGTCTACACGACGTTTAGATAACAAGAAGCTACCACCATCGTTTTCTTTTTCACGAATTGTTGACACAACAACTAAATCTAAAACATCTCCTACTGAAACAACATCTTCTAGTGCTTCAACTGGTGTAGCAGATAATTCTTTTGCTGGTATAACACCTTCAACACCAGCACCTACAATACCAACGATAACTTGTTTGTTATCTTGAATTGTAATCACTTCTCCTTGTACTAAATCACCCACATTAACTTCTAACGTACTGTTCAAAGCGTCTAAAAATTCTGACATCTATTATATCCTCCCATACCACAACCTGTGATAAATAAAATTTTCGCATGTTTGTTTTCACAAACATCAATAATATTAGTATATCAAAATACAAAAAAAAGTCTAGTAGCATACTAGACTTTTTGTGCATTAATCATATTAGAAATTTGACACACTACTTCATCAATCGTTAATGACGTCGTGTCAATTTCAATGGCATCTTCTGCTTTTTTCAACGGTGTGACTTCACGCGTTGAATCGAACAAGTCGCGTTCACGAATTTCTTGTTCTAAAACATCTAGCGAACTTGTCACAATGCCTTTAGCAATGTTTTCGTCATAGCGACGTTGGGCACGTACACGAGCACTAGCAATCATAAAAATTTTCAGTGTGGCATTGGGCATCACGACCGTTCCAATATCACGACCGTCCATAATAATGCCACCGTCTTGAATGTAGTTTTGTTGACGAGAAACCATCTCTTTACGAACGGCTTCATAAGACGATACAAGCGATACGTGTGACGTAACGTTTTGATCGCGAATTGCTTTTGTGACATCATTCCCATTCAAAAATACGCGTTGTGTATCACCGTCATTTTGAAAAGTAATGTCTATCTCTTTAGACGCCTTACTCACAAGCGCTTCGTTTGAACAATCAATGTTTTCATTTAAACAAAATAGTGTCACACAACGATACATCGCACCCGTATCTAAATAAATTAATTGGTGTTTTTTTGCAATTAATTTTGCAATTGTACTTTTTCCCGATGAAGCTGGTCCATCTATTGCAACCGTTAACTTCTTCATCATTAGTTCACATTTACCTTCACAACAGTACCAGGCAATAACAATGAATCATCGGTTAAACCATTCAATTGTTTAAACTCTGATGGGGTCATACCATGAGATTCAGCAATACTATAAATAGAATCTCCAGATTGGATAGTATAACTTCCAACACTAGTGTTATTTGTAGCAGGTGTTGTCGTATTTGTACGACTTGATGTTGTGCTTCCTGACGATACTTTTACAGTTTGTCCAGGTAATAACAATGTTGATTCTGAAAAACCATTCAATGCGTAAAATTCTGAAACGGTCATGCCGTGATTTGATGCGATTGAATACGCGCTATCTCCAGAAACAATGGTATATGTCCCTTGCGTACTTGCGTTATTCGTTGCACTTGTTGTTGATTGTGTGCTGCTTGATTGATTAGCTTGTGTACTTGATGTACTTTGTTCATCTGCTTTTGATGAAGGTGCTGTTGTCGTGGTTTGAGATTGTAAAACTAATTTTGGAACTGCAGGTGTTGTTGAACCTTGTTGACTTGTTCCACCGATTAAATTCAAACCGCGCATTAATGCCCAAACAGCAATCACAGCAACAATTAATCCAAATACAGTAAAGATAATTTTACTATATAATCCCGATTCTTTTGTTTTTGTATGACGTGAAGCACGTGTTGTTTGCTCTTCTTCTTCGTTTTCAAATTGATATGACCAAGGCTCATCAATTACCGTATCTTGATCATGTAAATTTTTATCATAATCGTTGTTTTCCATGTTTCCTCCATAAAGAACGATTTATTTTTTATTTTTAGATTATATCATATTTTCATATAAATGCAAAAAAAGCCCTTTCATCTAGGGCTTTTCGTGCTTTTTTTATCATTTATGCATTGTTTTTAAAATATTCTACGGCTAATTGCGCACCGACACGTGCATTGTTTTCAACCAATTTGATATTGGCTTCTAAGCTTTTACCGCCTGTTTTTTCAACAATATTACCCAATAAGAACGGTGTAATATCTTTACCGACAATACCTTGTTCTTCAGCTTCTTTTACAGCTTTTTCAATAATACCATCAATGTAAGCAGGATCCATTGCGTGTTCTACTGGAATTGGGTTAGCTACCACAACACCACCTTCAAGACCTAATTCCCACTTCGTACGAATCATGTTGGCAATGTGTTCTAAAGAATCTGCACTTAACGGCAACTTCAAACCGCTATCGCGCGTAAAGAACGCTGGTAAATTTTTCGTTTGGTAACCAATCACTGGTACACCTTTTGTTTCTAAATATTCCAAAGTTGCTGGTAAATCTAAAATCGATTTCGCTCCAGCACAAATGACAGTTACATTTGTTTGCGCAAATTCATCCATATCCGCAGAAATATCCAACGTTGTTTCCCAACCACGATGAACACCTCCTAAACCACCGGTAACAAAAAATTTAATGCCCGCTAATTCTGCACCAATCATCGTTGTTGCTACAGTTGTTGCTCCTAATTTACCAGACGCTAATACATCCGCCATATCACGACGTGATACTTTGGCGATACCTTTTGAACTACCAAACATTTCTAACTCTTCGTTTGATAACCCAACTCGAATTTTTCCATCAATAATAGCGATTGTCGCTGGTACTGCTCCATTGTCACGAATAATTTGTTCTACTGTGCGTGCCATTTCAACATTTTTGGGATACGGCATACCATGTGAAATAATCGTTGATTCTAACGCAACTACTGGCAATCCTTTAGCCATACCTTCTTGAACTTCTTGTGATAATACAATATATTTATTCATTACGATACTCCTTGATTTCTTCTAATAATTTGTCTTTTGTTAAATTTTGTCTTACCGTTTGATACACTTGAATGGTATGATACGCGTTCGTCATTCCCGCTAACACATGATCGTCCATTGTATGTGATTCATTTAAATAGGAGTCAATAAACGCCGCTGTAAACGAATCACCTGCTCCCGTAACATCTGCAATTTGATTGCCGTCTAGTGCTTTAACATCGTACCAATGAATCGCTTTATTCGCTGCAATAATACGCTTTGCCCCTTGTGTTAAGACCACCGTTTCAACACCTAATGATTGCCATTGTCGCACGATACGTTCATAATCTTCATCGGTTTCTAACGTCGTTTTGAAAAACGCACAGGTTTCACCAACGTTGGTAATTAAACATTTTACGGCGCTTAAATCATCTGGCATTCGTTCCATTTTTGGTTCAGAAACCGTAATTAAAATAAGTGGTATCTCATGTTTTTTCGCAAACGAACAAATGTATTCAATTGATTCTTTCGGACAATTTAAATCCATCACAATGCACTTGGCTTGTTGTAAATATTGTGATTGCTTACTTAATACGTCAGGTGTTAGTGCGTCATAAACAGACATATCTGCAAGACCCAAATACATTTCGCCGTCATTATCTAGTAACGCGGTGTACGTGCCTGTAGACTGCCCTTCAATTGTCACAACTGCTTCAGTATCCATAAACGGACTGGACAATTCTTTAATGTACGCCCATTCTGAATCGTTTCCAGCAACAGAAATTAAAACAACCTCTTGACCTAATCGACCTAAGTTTTCCGCTACATTTCGACAAACACCACCGATTGATGTCATTGATGTTACAGGATTAGACGTGTACGGCTGTAGACGATGTGTCGTTTTAATTTTTTTATCAACATTGGCTGCACCGATACACACAACCGTTTCAGTACGGTTGACAATGTAGGCTTTACCTAAAATAAATCCTTTTTTCACTAACGATGAAATCATATTGGCAATTGCAGGACGTGATAACCCAACAACATCAGCTATTTCTTGTTGTGAAATAAACGGATTATTTTTAATCAACTCAAAAACAAGTTGCTCATTATCGTTCATAGCTTACCCCTTTCTTCAAACATATGTTTCAAAAAGAAACATTTGCTTATATTTTAAAATAAATATTGCGTTCTGTCTATAAAAGTGTTGAAAAATAAAAATGATTTGCAACAGAAAAAACCATCCTTACAGACGGTTTTTTGGATTGATTTTTAAATTTGTAAAATACGTTCGTTCAGCTTCATCTTCTTTGAAGATGTAAGGACTGGTACTCAAATCACTATGGGATTTTCTATCCCTTTGCATCCGTAACTCACTGTATTCGTTCGGCTTCATCTTCTTTGAAGATGTAAGGACTGGTACTCGAAGTACTGCGTACTTCTCCGTCCCATACTGCATCCGTAACTCACTTCGTTCGAACGGCTTCATCTCTTCGAGATGCAAGGATTGGTACTCAAATCACTCCGTGATTCTCCGTCCCATATTACATCCGTAACTCACTTCGTTCGAACGGCTGCAATAATGCAACCAGCGAGACTCGAACTCGCACGGGTCTCCCCACTGCCCCCTCAAGACAGCGTGTCTGCCATTCCACCATGGTTGCGTATGGTGATGTCAAAACGACATCACATTATTCTTCATCTTTATTTTTTCGTGAAAACCATTGTTTAAAGTAAATGCGGTTTAACAACGATTTTGGATTTTCAGTATTGGTTTGTTTTGTAGCATATGAAGCAATCGCTTGTGTATAAAAATCATATACCATTTCACCAAAATGTTTTGCTGAAATATCATACAATAATTCATCACGTTTTTCTTGTGTTGTTGGTGCACTATTATTTAAATACGAAATATACTCACAAATTGTTTTTGGCAAGTCAGCAATGTCATTATACAACTGACCCATTGATTTATCCGTAATAATGCTTGATAAATAATCATTTTTCTTAGCCACCACAGGCAATTGATTCACTAACGCTTCTAAATACGTCAACCCTTGTGTTTCTGTTTGTGAGGCGTTGATATATACATCTGCCATTTGATAATATTTAAACACATCACTATGATTAATTTCGCCCGTAAACGTTACACAATCTTCAAGATTTAAGCGTTTCACTTGTTGTTCAAGAGCTTGTCTTTCTGGACCATCTCCAACAATCACTAAACGAGAATACCCGTGCTTTTTCAACACTTCTGGCATCGCGTCAATCAACACATCAATACTTTTTTCTTTAGCGACACGAGACAATGACAATAAAATAATTTCATCATCTGAAACGTCTAACTGTTTACGCATTTGAGAGCGCAGTTCGCGATTGTATTCTGGAATCGGTACACCTGTCGGGATTGTTTGAATCGGCGTATCAATATGATAGCTTTTTAAAATCTCTGCCATTTGATCGCCCGGCGCAATTACACCAGATGTATGATTACAGAAATAATGTGACAACCATTTCACGTGTGTTGGTTTTACAAGGTGGCCATTGGCAATATAATGCAAATACTTCTCATACATTGTATGATACGTATGTACGCTTGGAATTTTTAATCGATAAGCCACATATTTTCCGATTAAACCCATGCCAAATTCTGTATGCGTATGCACCAAATCAAATTTTTCTTCTTTTGCAATGTGCATCGCTTTATACATCCCACCAATCGCCATACGGCGATCTGTAAAAAATAGAAACGGAATGCTAGCAATACGAACGATACCTTCTTCATGTTCCGGCGCATCAGGATCAGTCGTCGTAAAAATAACGACAGAATGTCCCTGTGATTCTAATTCTTCTTTTAAAATTTTAATGGACGTTGCCACTCCACTCACCTGTGGAAAGTACGTATCTGTAAATAATGCTATTTTCATACTGACCTCTATTAAAATAATAGTTTTATTTTACAACTTTGAGAGTTTACAAGCAAGCAAAAAACTTGATACAATATGAGCACGCTATGAAAAGGAGTTTATATGTCAGTTAATTGGTCTGAAATTGCCACAATTATCCTGTGGCGTTTATTCTTTATTTTAATTACGTTACTAGTATTTTTATTTTTGAACCACGTTGTTCTTAACCTAATCAAAAAATCAACTAAAAAAATGATACGCCCACATGGCATGTCTCAACAACGCTACGACACGTTACGTCATTTGTTTGAAAGTCTAGCACACTACGTTTTATATTTTATTACTGGATATATTATATTATCCATTTTAGGTGTCCCTATGGCAACTCTTGTTGCCGGAGCCGGTATTGCCGGATTGATTATCGGGTTAGGCGCTCAAAGCTTTGTCAACGACCTAGTGAACGGTGTCTTTATTTTAATGGAAAAACAATTCGATATTGACGATTATGTCATCATTTCAAACATCGAAGGACGCGTGACATCCATTGGACTACGTTTAACGACAATTGAAGGGTTAGATGGTGCTACCTACTTTATTCGCAACAAAGAAATTACCATCGTTAAAAATCTAACCCGCCATCACACACGTACTTTAATTAACTTGTTTATTACCGATACTTCTCAAGCTTTTGACATCGAAAAGATTATTAAAAACGTAAACGCTTCAGATGCAGATGTTTTAAGCGGTGGTGTTATCCCAACTTTATTAGGGTTGCAGACGACACCAAGTGGTGCATTGTATTATTCAGTCGGTTTATTTACATCATATGAAGAGTCAGTCGAAAAAAAAGATGCCTTTTACCAAAAATACATTTCCGCATTGCAACAAGCCGGCATTTCCGTCTTTCAAAAATAATAAAATCAGTCGTCTCACATCATAAGACGACTGATTTTTTCGTATAGCCCTATTGTTAAAAGCATGCTCATTATAGCAACAACATGAAAATACCATTTTTTTGTTTTATGATGACACATCATCATGGCAAAGTAACCACCAAAACTACCAAACACTAGTGACAGTAACAATGTTTTTTCAGATGTGCGATAAAGACGCTTTTTTGCTTTTCTTTTATCTACAGCAAACAATAAAAACGCGTTTAAATTGAGTAAAAACATTACCCAAATCATTATTTCACCACAATGTTTACTAATTTATTTGGTACAGTAATCATTTTAACGATTGTTTTACCATCAAGCGCTGCTTTCACATCAGCATTTTCCAACGCCAACGCTTCAAACGCTGCTTTATCTAAGTTTACTGGAACATCGACACGCGCTTTAATTTTACCATTAACTTGTAAAATGACTTCAATCGTATTTTCCACTAAATAGCTTTCATCAAAAGTTGGCCATTTTTCATGTTGAATGGATTGTGTTTCACCCAATTTTTCCCACAATTCTTCTGCTAAATGCGGTGTAACGGGTGCTAACAATTGTAAAAATCCTTTAGCGTAATCAATTGGCAATGTTTCAGCTTTCATGGCTTCATTGACAAAGACCATCATTTGAGAAATTCCCGTATTAAAGTGCATGATTTCAAAATCTTCAGTCACTTTTTTAACAGTTTGGTGATATACCTTATTTAACGCACCGTCATTGGTTTTCACCAATGTATCTTTTAACGTACCATCTTCATTCACCATTAAGCGCCATACTCTATCTAGGAAACGGCGGCTACCTTCTAACCCTTTTTCACTCCATGGTTTTGACGCATCTAAAGGTCCCATAAACATTTCATATAAACGTAGTGTATCTGCACCTAAACGGTTCACCACATCGTCAGGATTGATGACATTGCCACGAGATTTAGACATTTTTTCATTATTTTCGCCCAAAATCATACCTTGGTTAAAGACACGTTGGAATGGTTCTGCAGTTGGTACAACACCAATGTCGTATAAAAACTTATGCCAGAATCGTGCGTAAAGCAAATGTAATACCGCATGCTCTGCACCACCCACATACATATCAACTGGGAACCATTTTTTCAATTTTTCAAAGTCGGCTACCGCATTGTCATTTGTTGGATCAACATAGCGCAAGAAATACCACGAACTCCCCGCCCATTGAGGCATTGTATTCGTTTCACGACGTCCTTTACGGCCATTTTCGTCCACGACATTAACCCATTCCGCAATATTCGCCAACGGCGATTCTCCCGTACCACTTGGACGAATGTTTTCTGTTTTCGGCAATAGTAACGGCAACTCTTCACTTGGTACCACACTCATGCTACCGTCTTCCCAATGAATAACAGGAATTGGCTCACCCCAGTAGCGTTGACGAGAGAAAATCCAATCACGTAAACGATATGACGTTACTTTTTCACCAACACCATTTTCTGTCAACCATTCAATCGCTTTTTGAATACCGTCTTCTTTATTTAGACCGTTTAAAAACGCTGAATTCACATGTACACCATCAGTTGTTAATGGTAATGGAGAGTTGTTTTCATCTTCAATTACACGAATAATTGGCAATTCAAATTTTGTAGCAAATTCAAAATCACGCTCGTCATGTCCCGGAACCGCCATAATCGCCCCCGTTCCATAACTGGATAACACATAATCAGCAATCCAAATTGGAATTGGTTCCTGATTAATTGGATTGATTGCGTAAGCACCCGTAAATACGCCCGTTTTGGTTTTGGCTAAGTCCGTACGTTCCAAGTCCGATTTTGTTGACACCTCTTGAATGTACGCTTCCACCGCTTCTTTTTGTTGTGGTGTTGTAATGGCACTAACCAATTGATGTTCTGGAGACAATACACAGTAAGTTGCACCAAATAACGTATCTGGTCGTGTTGTAAATACGGTAAATTGCTCATTACTGTCGGCAACTTTAAAATGAACGTGCGCGCCATGTGAACGACCAATCCAATTACGTTGCATATCTTTTAAGCTTTCTGGCCAGTCAATTGTTTCCAAGTCGTCTAACAAACGATCCGCGTAAGCCGTAATACGCAATACCCATTGACGCATTGGTTTACGATAGACCGGATGACCGCCACGTTCTGATTTACCATCAATTACTTCTTCATTGGATAAAACTGTTCCTAAAGCCGGACACCAGTTTACCGCAACTTCATCCACATACGCTAAATCTTTTTCAATTAATTTTTCAAAAATGAATTGCGTCCATTTGTAGTAATTTGGATCTGTCGTATCGATTTCACGATCCCAATCGTATGAAAAACCTAATGATTTTAATTGACGTTTAAACGTTTGAATATTTTGATAGGTAAATGTTGCTGGATCATTCCCCGTATCTAATGCATACTGTTCAGCTGGTAAACCAAAGGCATCCCATCCGATTGGATGCAGTACGTTATACCCTTGTGCGCGTTTCATACGTGCTAAAATATCTGTCGCCGTATACCCTTCAGGATGCCCTACGTGTAACCCTTGTCCAGATGGGTAAGGGAACATATCCAATACATAGTAATAAGGTTTTGTATCATCTTCTGTTGTTTTAAACGTTTCGTGTTTATCCCAATACGTTTGCCATTTTTGTTCGATTTCTTGATGTTTGAAATTCATTTTCTTCCTCCTTAAAAATAAAAACCCTATAACTGTATATCATCATACAGTTATAGGGTAAATTGATTAAAATTTACGGTACCACCTATAAATGCTCTTTGAGCCTTATCATACGGATAACGGACGCGACCCGAGTAACCCTACTGCATTCAAGTTACTAACTTATAGGCGAGTTCAAACCGTTTCTTTGTGATTTTACACCAACCAATCACTCTCTAAAAAAGACGACATTCTACTATTCCTAATCATCGTTATATGTGTTTATTTTAATGGATGACACTAATAAAATCAAGTCATTAAATTAAAAGCACCTCATTCTAAAATATAGCCATACAATTATTCGCCAATTTTTTTATAAAAATAAGACTTATTTTATCACTGAACTACATAATAAGAATACACACTGCTTAAATTTTGATGAATGGTCAAATGCTTTTAACTTTAAAATGCACAAAAACCGACATCTTAAAGGATGTCGATTTTTGTGGCTGACGCATTTAATTGATGTTATTTATGCAGTCTTTTTTTGTCATAGATTAAACCAGCTAAACCGATTAATAAAATACTTAACCCAATCACTGTCATATCGTGTTGACTTCCTGTATTTGGTAATGCTTTTGGTTTTGATGGAACCGTCGGCTCGTTAGGCATTTTAGTTGGCTCGTCCGGAGTCGTCGGTACATCTGGTGTTTCATTTGGACTTGGTGGAGTCGGTTTTTCCGGTGTTTCATTCGGACTCGGTGGAGTCGGTTTTTCCGGTGTTTCTTCGTCCGGAGTTGGTGCTGGCATATCCGGAGTTTCAATCAATGTGTTTGTCACATTAAATCCATCAACTACTGACGAATAAGATGCAACCGCATCTTCTTTAATGCTATATTCAATCGCTTTTCCGTTTGCATACACTGGTAAATTAGTAAATGTATGTGTCCAATCCATCTCTTTTGTCATGTCTTGCGTACGGACAATTTGACCGTTCGCCAATAAATGTACGGTAATTTTTTCAGGACGTTTGCCGTCTTTATCATCATTATCTTGCCATACTTTATTCACCGTAACGGATTTTGCTTCTGGAGTATAGCTGTTTGTAATCGTGTAACCATCAATTGTTGTTTCATAATTTGCAACAGCATCTTCTGTTACAGTATATACAATTGCTTCACCGTTTTCATACACTGGTAAATTAGCAAATGTATGTGCCCAATTCTCTGTTTGAGAAATTGAAACCGTTTGTTTTTCTACACCATTTGCCAATAAGCGAACGTGAATCGTTTCTGGGCGTTTACCATCTTGATTATCGTTATCTTGCCATACTTTATTCACCGTAACAGATTTCACTTCTGGTGTATGGCGGTTTGTAATCGTATAACCATCAATTGTTGTTTCATATTCTGAAACAGCATCTTCTGTTACAGTGTATACAATTGCTTCACCGTTTTCATACACTGGTAAATTAGCAAATGTATGTGCCCAATTTTCTGCTTGAGAAAGTAAAGCCGTTTGTTTTTCTACGCCGTTTGCCAATAAGCGAACGTGAATACTTTCTGGGCGTTTACCATCTTGATTATCGTTATCTTGCCATACTTTATTCACCGTAACAGATTTTACTTCTGGTGTATGAGTATTTGTAACAGTATACCCATCAATTGTTGTTTCGTAACCGTCAACTTCTTCTTCCGTTATCGTATACGTAATTTCTTGACCTTCGTCATAAACTGGTAAATATTCAAATGTATGTGTCCAGTTATCTTCACTCGTCAACGTAGCAAGTTCTCTTTCTTCACCGTTCGCAAATAAGCGAATATTAATCGTTTCTGGACGTTTACCATCTTGATTGTCATTATCTTGCCACACTTTATTTACCGTAATGTTTTTGACTTCTGGTACATGTCGATTCGTAATGGTAAAACCATCAATAGTTGTTTCATAATCTGCAACCGCATCTTCTGTTACAGAATACACAATTTTTTGACCGTTTTCGTATGCTGGTAAATCAACAAATGTATGTGTCCAATTCTCTGTTTGAGAAAGTGAAACCGTTTGTTTTTCTACGCCGTTTGCCAATAAGCGAACTTGAATGTTTTCTGGACGTTTACCATCTCGGTTGTCATCGTCGTTCCAAATTTTATGCGTTGTTACTGAAATAAGTGGTACGTTTACAGCTTCTACTGTTGTCGTTTCGTCTTCGACAATCTCAACCGTACGTACAGTCGCATCTAATAAATACCCTCTTGGTGCTGTTTTTTCTACAACCGTATACGTACCTAAAGGTAAAACTTGCTCCACTTCACCATTTCGATTCGTTGTTAATTCATACGTCATTGCTGGATTATCTACGCGTGTCACAGTGAACACGGCATCTGCAAGAAGCGTCACACCGTCCGCTGATTTTTTTACAATTTTTAATGGTGATGATGGAATATACATTTCGTTCCACACTAAATTGGTTGGTGTTGGTTGTTTTGTATTTGTCGCAATTGAGAAGTTATTCCAAGCACGATCACCTAAGGTTGCTATTTCTGGCGCTTTCATTGGTAATTCTGCTTCTAATAATTCGCCTTTATTGAATGTTTCTCCATTATTCAAGCGTACTCTAATTGCGGTTACTTTCGTATAATCTGCTACAGTATCACTAAACGTTAATTGATGAGATGATTGATCCACCTCACCTGTTATAACATCTGTAGAATACTCTACCGTAAATTTACGTGCGTTTGGTGTTGTAATGCGTACAGGTCCTGTTAAAGTATTGCTAAATTTAGATTGGCGCGCTTCTAGTGTACCAGATGTAGCGGAAGCAGCCGTAGAAAAGTCATTAGGATGTGGTAAAACATCTAACAATTCATAAGAGGTTACATTGGTTAATAAATTATTGTAATTCCACAATTTATAACGGAATGGTGCACCTGCTCCTGTTTTTAATCCATCTTTATTCCAGTTATTTACCGTTTCACGAGCAATATATTTACGTGCTAACACTTCGTATCGACCCGTATATTCATAATAAGCAGACGCTGCTGCAAACGATTCATTCACATCTCCATCTTGATCGACATCTCGCTCATCTTTATACGAACCACCAAAAAAACCATACACAGCACCCATATGATGCGTATCTTGACTCGTTACAAGCGTACCGTCTACGCTCACTAAAACGTAGTTTGTGTTATGTCCTGGTACAGAATTAGATGTTACTTTTGTTAAAATTTGAATGGCGTCTGAATTCTTCATGTAACGATTCAATTGACCTACAGTAATGCTGTTCCATTTGATAATAACGGCATTTAATCCAGTATCGTTATAATTTGGTACATAAGTGACTGTTGGTCTAGGCGCTCCCCAACCACCGTTTAAAACAGTTCTCTCATAAGTAACACCTTCTGGTAATAAATCAATGAATTCAACATTCGTTAATGTTGTTCTATCGTCCACACCTTTTACCGTATTATCCCAAGTACCTTGTAAAGTCCAAATCGCATACTCATCATCTGAACGAAGTGCTTCATCTCGACGTGGTGGCAAAAAACCCGTATCTAATTTTTCAGATAAATGTTTTTCAATACCGATATCTACCTTTTGACCAACTAATTTAAATTTAGCCGTATCATTTGCAGAAAACGGGTAAGAACTACCATTTGTACGTGTATAAACGGCGTTGTAACTACCACTATTCACATACTCATTTTCTGATTCTGTTGGGCTAACCGTTGGTGTTTGTCTAAACGCTGATTTAACCGTAAAACTAACAATTTGTTTATGATTCAATGTGTACCCACTTGGAAAATCAAAATACAACTCTTTAATTTCTCTAGCAATTGTACGGTCAAAATTCAATGTCCGTCCGCTTGATACCGTACCTAAAACACGTTGACTGCCATCATTTAGCACACCACGAACAGTGACGTTCGACACGTTGGCATACGTTTCACCGTTGTAGTGATCTAAAACAATATCATCTGTTCTCGGTAAACTCACACCAGTGTAGTATAAACGTGAATCTAAACCATAATCTTTAAACTCTGTGAACGTTATTTTTTCTGATGCCGTATTGGCTACTGTCAAGCGCCAGTTGACACCTTTTGATGTACGTGAAGCCACGTTCGTCACATTATAAAGACTTGTTTGATTATCCAAGCGATCTTCTGGCTCATTTGCAAAAACTTTTTCAAACGGCATACCTTTTGTACTATTCGGTCTAAAACGATAACGCACCGAATTACTTTGTGTCACATCCGATTCATTCGCCCCTTTATTTCTTGGGTGGAATACCATTGTTGATTCTGCCATATACGTTGTATCGACATTCGCTCCCGGAAACGTTAAGACAAGTGAGACATCATTATAACCATCATCATTATAATCTTTTCGATTTAATGTATAAGTTGCCGTATTTGTTCCAACATCATATGTCCAGTTTGGGTTTTTAGACGCATCGAATTTTGCAAATGGTGGCAACGGTTGCGTTAACGTAATCGTATCATACAAACGTTGTCCAGTGACGTTTTTAAAAGGGCCGTTCTCATCTTTAGAATTTCTAGTAGATAATTTTGCTCCTGGAGCTGGAATCTGAATATAATCAAATACAACATCAACAAGTCCATTGGTAGCTAAAGTTTGTTGATTCGTCACCACACCACCAATTTGATCTTGTCCGCCACGAATTTCCATTTGATACGAAGCACCACCTGCTTTAGCTAAAAATAAAACGGGTTCAGCCGTTTTCACAACTGTTCCATCAGCTTTTTTCAACGTTGTCGTAATTGGCAATGCTGTTTTATCTGGCGTGACATATGTTTTAAATTTAGTGAAAATCGGAATTTCCGCTTCCCTTGCATCGTTTGATGCTTTTAAAGGAATACGCCATGTCGTTGCGTTCACATTTGTCGCTCTTCCAAATACTTCTGAATCTAGCGAAATATTTGGCTCAATACTTTCAACAAATGATGCCACATTTGATGGAACGGATAATTCAATATACGCACCCGTATACTCTGCTTCTGGTAAATTCGCTTTAAACGTTAATACCGATTGCATCAATTCTCCCGTTAAAAATTCTCTTGTGTCTGTCCTTGTTGACGGTACTTGCGTTTGCGTCAACGTAATCCCTTCATCAGCAGCACGAACCACTTGCGCTGGCCAAAGACCGATTACAAGTGCCACTGTCATCAAAAGCGATACAAATTTCTGTATTTTCTTCATTTTTCCTCCCTTATCTACTCCACACTACTCACATTACGCGAGCAGTTACGATAGTAAAACAACGTAAAATTTATCATTATTTTATCTCTTCTATTTTACCATAATTCACCACTTTTTTATAGGCTCTTGCCGTATAAAATCATGCTTTTTAACCCTTAAAAGCACAAAAAGACGATATTGCTACCGCCTTTAATACACTATATTTTAATCATTATTTTACAAACATCGCATCGCCAAAACTGAAAAATCTGTACTCTTTTTCAATGGCGTGTGCGTAAGCATTTAAAACATTTTCACGCCCTGCAAACGCCGATACAAGCATGACTAACGTTGATTTAGGTAAATGAAAATTCGTCACAAACGCATCGACACATTGAAATTGGAAACCGGGCGAAATAAAAATATCTGTCCAGCCACTCGATTTTTTCATTTTTCCATTGTTATCGCGTGCAATGGTTTCAAGTGTACGAATAGAGGTTGTCCCGACTGCCACCACACGATTGCCATTTAATTTTGCTTGATTAATAACATCAGCCGTCTCTTGAGACAATTCATAATATTCCGCATGCATGACATGTTCATCTAAATTATCCACCGATACAGGTCTAAACGTCCCTAACCCGACATGTAGCGTTAAGTAGACGATTTTCACACCTTTTTCTTCGATTTGTGTTAAAAGTTGTGGTGTAAAGTGCAAGCCAGCTGTCGGTGCGGCTGCAGAGCCAACTTCTTTGGCATAAACCGTTTGATAACGGTCTTTATCTTCTAAACGCTCCTTAATATACGGTGGTAAAGGCATTTCACCAAGTGAATCCAACACTTCCAAAAACACTCCCGTATAACTAAAGCGAATGACACGACCACCGTGCTCGCCATCTTGTACAACGGTTGCTTTTAATCGTCCATCACCAAATTCAATAACCGTACCAACTTTAGCGCGTCGAGCAGGTTTTACTAAAACTTCCCAATCATCCCCTTCGATGTTGTGCAATAACAACACTTCCATATGACCTAGCGTTTCAGATTTGACACCGTGTAATCGTGCAGGTAAGACTTTGGTATTGTTTAAAACAAGTACATCATCTTTTTGCAACTCATCAAGTAAATGCGTAAAGTGCGTGTCTAAATGATTGCCCGTATGGCGATCCAAAACAAGCAACTTAGATTGACTACGCTCCAATAAAGGTATTTGTGCAATCAGATGCTCGGGTAAATGAAAATCAAAATCGTTTGTCGTTAACATGGTTTCTCCTTATTCAAATGCTCGTACGCTAAAGCGGTCACAACACGACCACGTGGCGTCCGTTGTAAAAAGCCTTTTTGCAATAAATAAGGCTCATACATATCTTCAATCGTTTCTGGCTCTTCGCCAATATTGGCAGCAATTGTATTTAATCCAACTGGGCCTCCGTCGTATAACGTCATCATACTCTCTAATAAATGTCTATCGACAAAATCAAGTCCTTTATCATCAACACGTAGCATCGTCAACGCATCATTGGCTAACGATTTTGAAATGATACCGTCACCATGAATTTGTGTATAATCACGAACACGTTTTAACAATCGATTGGCAATACGCGGTGTACCACGAGAACGTCGTCCAATTTCTAGTGCGCCCTCTTCTTCAATCGCCATATCAAAAATACTAGCCGAACGTTTTACAATTTCTGTTAAAGCTGCATCGTCATAATACTCTAAATGCGAAACGATACCAAAACGGTGACGTAATGGTGCCGATAAAGATCCTGCTTTTGTAGTTGCACCAATGAGTGTAAATGGTGGTAATGGAAAATGAATGGCTTGTGCTGCTTGTCCTTGTCCAGAAACAATATCAACATAAAAATCTTCCATAGCCGAATATAGCATTTCTTCAATGGTACGCGGTAATCGATGTATTTCATCAATAAATAAAACATCACCGGCATTTAAATCATTTAAAATGGCGATTAAATCTCCGGGACGTTCAATAGCTGGTCCACTCGTCGTACGAATGTTGACGCCAAGTTCATTGGCAATGACCATTGCCAATGTCGTTTTTCCCAATCCTGGCGGACCGTATAACAAGACATGATCCAATGTTTCGTTACGTTGCTTTGCTGCTTGAATGTATATCGTTAATTCTTGTTTAATGCGTTCTTGTCCAATGTACTGATTTAGACGTGTTGGACGCAACGATAATTCAATTTGTTTTTCTGAATCGTCAAACAATCCAGTTGTCACCACAGATACATTTTCCATAACATTTATCATTCCTTTTAGTTTATATTTTACGTTAATTAAATAATTTTACCGATTTATCTTCATTAATTTTTAAAAGTGGTAATAACAATAACGAAGCACCACACAACACCCCAAGTAGCGTGTAAAAGACGGTATAACTTGAGACCGATAAAATGGCGCCTGAAACATTTTGTAAAATGACGGCGCTCACACTGTTGAGTGTGGAAACAATGGCTAATGCGGTCATTTGTGAATGTAACGGGATAATCATGTGGATGACTTTTAAATTCGTCATAATAAAAAGCATTCCCATGACGTGTTTGCAAAGTAGCGTGACCATAATTTTTAAAGGTACAAATGGTACATAGGCATATACGGCAAATTGAATGCCAAATGCGCTTAAATATAAAAACATGAGTTGTTTTGAATCCAATTTATCCATAAATGTATGCGAATATAGCATTAACGGAATTTCAGCCAATACGGCAATGGATAAAATGGTTGAAATTTGCGATACATCCAACCCGTCTAGTTTAAACATATTGGGTAAATGCGTTGCGCTCACATTCGCGCTGGCATAAAGCAGTGAACCAATCAATAAATAAACCATAAAATTACATTGTGACAATAACGACATCAATCGATACTCGCTTTTATGAATAGACGGATCGCTCACGTTAGTTGTTTGCATGCCATGAACACCCGGAATAAAGAGTAAACTCATTGCGGTAATGACCATCACGATACTAAATGTCGAATACAAAGCAATCGCTCCAAAATTGCCATAAATGATACCACTCACTTGTGTGCCTAATGAAAAACCGATTGTCCCCCATACACGAATGGTTCCATAACGAAACCGACTCATTGTCGCTACTTTTTCAATGGCGGGATTGACGACATTCATTAAGCAAAATGTTGCCGCATACGCTAAAGCAATCAAAATCAATTGATCCATTAACATATATAAAATCCCGAAACTTGCAGAAATGAGTAAAAGCACAATATTGATGTGTTTTGTACCGTATTTATCGCTTAATCGTCCAACATAAGTGGATAATAACATACTCGCCAGTAATCCACTTGAAACAACAAACGAAACGTCTACCGTACTGTAGCCTTTATCCGTTAAATAAACAGGCGTCAATACAGTAAACAAAGCATACGATGCAAAATACGCCAAATACATAACGACATAACTCATATAGTTTTCTTTTTTATGTTCCATGTGCCACCTTATAACAATTCAAGCGCTTTTTTGATAGGCGCTTGATACGCTGGTTCATCTGTCATTTCGGACACAATTTCCATATAGGCAATATTTAACGATTGATCTATTACAAATACACTGCGTGCCAATAAATTTAATTCACTCATGATTAAGCCGTAAGCTTTTCCAAAAGTCCCGTCAACATCGCTTAAATTTTCTAAATCTAATCCTTCTCCTGCACACCATTGACTAAACTCATCTAACGTATTTCGTGCAATCGTAAAAAAGTTAATCCCTTTTAATTGGCTGGCGCGTTGATTAAATTCACGTGTTTGTATCGCACACACGCGTGTATTAATATTTGGTACCACACTTAAAATGGTTACTTGCCCTTTTAAATCATCCAGCGACACGTTACGCCCCTTTGTAGACGGTAGCGTAAAATCAGGCGCTTTATCATTTAAAGTCGGTTGCGTACCAAATAATTCAAATGTTTTATCGTAATCTTTTCTTGTAATAAACATAGTTATTGACTCTCTTTATTTTAGTATGATTAAAGTTTTAATGCGTTTATCCATCTGAATAACAAACGACTATCTACCCAATCCAATCGCTTTTTCCATACGTTTTAACGTTTCATTGGCAATGGCATTTGCACGTTTAGCACCCGCATCTAAAATGTCATCCAATTCAGTTGATGCCATCAATTGTTTATATTTTGCTTGAATTGGTTCTAAAACGGCAACAATACTTTCTGCTAAATCCGTTTTAAATTTACCATAGCCACCTTCTCGATATTCCAATACTAAGTCATCAATTGAACGATTGCTAAACGCTGAAAAAATGGTTAGTAAATTTGAAATAGCAGGTTTATTTTCTTTATCGAAGTAAACTAGCCCTTGTGAGTCTGTTACCGCACTTTTAATTTTTTTACGAATCACATTGGGTTCATCTAATAATGACACGAATGCTTTTGTGTTTGTATCTGATTTTGACATTTTTTTAGACGGATCTTGTAAACTCATGACACGTGCGCCTTCTTTTTGAATAAGTGCTTCAGGCAACACTAAAATATCCTTACCTTGTCCAAAACGAGAATTGAAACGCGTCACAAAATCACGTGTTAATTCGATATGTTGTTTTTGGTCCTCACCAACTGGGACAACATGTGTGTCATACAACGCAATATCCACTGCCATTAACGGTGGGTAACATAATAATCCTGCGGATACCGTTTCTTGTTTGGCTGATTTATCTTTATATTGCGTCATACGTTCTAACTCACCAATACCAACATTGCATAAAGCAATCCATGCCGCTTGTGCATGTGCTGGCACTTCTGATTGGACAAATAACGTTGATTTACTTGCATCAATGCCTAATGCAATATATAGCGCTGCTAATGAACGCGTTTGTTCTTTCAACACTTTTGGATCTTGCGGAACGGTAATGGCGTGTTGATCAACCACACAATAAATACAGTCATAGTCATCTTGTAATTGGACAAAGTTTTTCATTGCACCAATATAATTACCTATCGTTGGAATACCGCTTGGTTGTACTCCAGAAAAAATACGTTGTTTCATACTGCCTCCATACGTTCATTAATGATAGATATTATACACTAAAAAAGGGATTTTTTTTAGTGAAATCCCTGTAATCATGTAAAATTCAAAACAACTTTTTCAAAAACACGTTCTTCTAACCCACTCACCGATACACCAATTAAACGAATCGTTTGTTCAAGATTGCCATATTCTTCAAAAAGCTCCATTGCCGTTTGAAAAATAAACTGTTCCTCATCAATAAACCGACTCAATTTTTTTTGACGTGTTTGCGTTTCAAAATTGCTATACCGTAATTTTAACGTCACGACGTTTCCTTTTAAATGCACGCGTTGCAACTGGCGTGTAACACTTTTTGACAATTCACGAATGGCAATTTGCACTTGCTGCTCACTGGCTAATTCCGGAAAATAGGTGCGTTCTCGACCTAACGATTTCCGTTGTCGTGTTGGTTTAACAACGGAATGATCAATGCCATGCGCACGTTGTAGTAGCAAAAAGCCTAATTTTCCTAAGTTTTTAACCAATATTGTCGCATCCGTCATTAAAATATCTTCACCTGTAAAAATGCCGTATTCGTGTAACTTTTCAACCGATTTTCGTCCAACACCATAAAATTTTTCAATAGGTAACTGCTTTAAAAACGATTGCGCTTCATCTGGGGTAATCGTCGTTAATCCGGCAGGTTTTTGATAGTCACTGGCTACTTTGGCTAAAAATTTATTATACGACACTCCAGCCGAGCACGTTAAATTTAATTCGCGATAAATATCTCTTTGAATACATTTGGCAACATATATCGCACTTTTTGCACCAATTTTATTGACCGTTACATCTAAATACGCTTCATCCAGTGATAACGGTTCAATCATATCGGTATATCGTTTAAAAATGGAGCGAATTTGCTGGGACACTTGGGCGTAGTAAGTAATGTCGCCCTCTATAAAATGCGCATGCGGACACAATTCATACGCCTTTTGCGCACTCATCGCCGAACGTATGCCATACTCACGCGCTTTATAATTACACGTTGACACAATACCACGTCCATGCGTTAATTTCGGATGTTTAGCAATCACAACGGGCTTGTCTTTTAGTTCAGGGTTATCACGCATTTCCACACTAGCATAAAAAGCGTCCATATCAATGTGGATAATTTTTCGCGTCGTATCATGTTTTTGATGATCAAAATTTAAAATTCCTATTTGCATAACGTTCTCCTTATATAAAATTATACACTAAAGTTGACAAAAAGTAAACGGTTTAAAATAAGAAAACCGAAAAGCCACGATCGACTTTTCGGCTACAAATTACATTTCATCTGGCATTTGAATACCTAACAATCGCATACCTTCTTTTAGCACATCACTCACCGATTGAACAAGCACTAAACGCGCGTACAATTGGTCATCTTCTGCTAAAACCGTACTATTAGCATAGTATTTATTAAACACTTGTGCCAAATGAATGACGTATTTCGCAATCACACTTGGCTCATACAATTCGCTAGCGCGTTTAATAGCCGCTGGGAAATCACGCAACTGTTTAATCACTTCCCACGCGTAATCATCTGTTAACGTCAACTCGCCTTTTGGAACGCTTGCCATATCCACTTTACGTAAAATACTCAATGCTCTGACACGTGAATATTGGACATATGGACCGGTTTCCCCTTCAAATTGAACAACTTCTTCTAACTTAAAGTCAAAATTATTCAATCGATCATTTTTCAAATCGTGGAAGACTACCGCACCATAACCGACTTGTTTAGCAACCGTTTCTTTGTTAGCCAACGTTGGATTTTTTGCTTCAATTTGCGCCAACGCCAACCCTGCAGACTCTTCCAACACTTCATTTAACAAGACGATTTTTCCTTTACGCGTCGATAATTTTTTACCATTTTGCGTAATTAACCCGAACGCGATGTGGTGTAAATCCTCACCCCATTGTAAATCAGATTCTTTTAAAACTGCTTTCAACTGTTTAAAGTGGTTGCTTTGCTCGTTTCCAACAACGTATAGCGCTTTTGCAAAGTTATACGTTTCTTTACGATACATGGCTGCTGCTAAATCACGTGTCATGTACAATGTTGCACCATCGGATTTTTTAATTAAAGCAGGATTTAATTGGTACGCTTCTAAATCAACAATAGTTGCACCGTTATCGACTTTTAACAATCCTTTTTGTTCTAATAGTTCGACAGGTTTATCCATTTTATCGTTGTAGAACGCTTCACCGTTATAAGAGTCAAATGTTACCTCTAATTTATCGTATACGTGTGTAAACTCTTTTAACGACTCTTCTCTAAACCATTCCCATAAATCAAGCGCTTCTTTGTCGCCGTCTTCCATTTTTTTGAACCATTCACGTGCGTCATCTTCTAATTCAGGATGCGTTTCTGCTTCTTCATGGAACTTCACATAAATGCGTAACAATTCAGTAATTGGACTTTCTAAAACCGCTTCTTTTGAACCCCACAATTTATACGCAACAATCAATTTACCAAATTGTGTTCCCCAGTCACCAAGGTGATTCACTTTAACCGTTTGATAACCCACTTTTTGCATAATATTGTTTAACGCATTTCCAATAACCGTAGAACGTAAATGTCCCATTGACATTGGTTTAGCAATGTTTGGTGCCGACAAGTCAATGACAACTGTTTCGTTATTTCCGATGGCTAACTGACCGTATGAAGCACCTTGTTCTAAAATAGCGCTTAACACTTCGTTAGATACTTTATCTTTTGCCAAGAAAAAGTTGACGTACGGACCAACTGCTTCTTGCTTTTCAATGTACGGGCTATTGATTTTAGCAACAACGTCATTGGCAATTTGATTTGGTGCTTGACGCAATGTTTTAGCTAGCGTAAAACATGGAAACGCTAAATCGCCCATCTTTTCATATTTAGGTGTTTCAATTAATTGATATACCTCTTCAACTGTTAAATGCTCTGACAACACGTCAAAAACGGCTTGTGCCACTATTTTTTTATAATCCATTCTCTTCTCCTTTATACAAAAAATCTCTACAAATAGCCTAAAACTACTTGTAGAGACGATAATTTACCGTGGTACCACTCTAATTGATGCTGACGCATCCACTTGTAACGATAACGCTGTTAGCGGGATTTCTCCATTTCCAAAGGGCGATTCATCCATCCTTACGTATTGGTTTCCACTCTCCCAACTCACTGTTCGCAGGTATCGACTACTAGTCTTTGGCATTATTTTTACTCTATTTGACTGAAGACAGTATAACAAAAACACTCTTTAAAGTCTAGCGACTTCTTATGGACACCGTTGAAATCTTGCTGAATCGTTTTTTGTTGTAAAAATAAATCAATCTATCCATCATCATTGCACACCGTTTTTGAAAACGTTATAATATAATCAAACAATTAGGGGGTATTTTATGGAAAAACAATTACGTATCGGTGTGATTGGCTACGGGTTACGTGGTAACTTGGCGCAAGTTTTTCACCAACCAAATGGACAGTCCGTGATTACAGGATTTTGTGAATTATTAAATGAGCGAATGGAAAAATTTAAAAAAGATGTGACAACCGACTGCTTTTTCACAAAAAACTATAAAGAATTGCTCACACGCGACGACATTGACGCGATTTTATTATTAACAGAAGACCATACACATGCAGATATGGCGGTTGAAATATTAGAAGCCGGTAAAGATTTATATTTGGAAAAACCAATGGCAATTTCCATTGAAGATTGTGATCGCATTATCGAAACATGGCGCAAAACCAATCGCAAATTAATGATTGGGTTCAATATGCGCTATATGCCAATGTACGAAACAATGAAATGGTACTTAGACCAAGGCTTTATTGGTGACATTAAAGCCATTTGGGTGCGTCATTTTGTTGGACGTGGTGGTCGCTACTACTATCAAGATTGGCATCGCAATTCAAAATATACAAATTCACTATTATTACAAAAAGCATCACACGACATCGACGTCATTCACATGTTAGCCAATAGTTATACAAAAAAAGTATCTGCACTAGGAAAATTAGATTTTTACAACGATCCTAAAAACTTTGAAGATGACGGCTTAAAAAATCAAACAGATGTTGATATTAACGTTGAAGATAACAACACCATGATTATGGAATTGGAAAATGGTGTTTTGGCAACGTATATGCAATGCCATTTCACACCCGAATACTCTCGCAACTACACCATTATTGGTACAAAAGGTCGCATGGAAAATGATGACATTAATCAAACCATCACCATTAAAACGCGACATACTAAAGCGTTACGCGACCAAAGTGATTTAGTCATTCATATGAAACCGCAATTAGGACATCATGACGGTGGCGATGAACGCATTGTTAAAGCGTTTGTTGATTACATTTTTAACGACGTTGAACCAAATGCTTCTGTTCTTGACGGACGCATGAGTGTTGCCGTTGGTTGCCAAGCTACAAAATCATTGCGTAACGGCGGTGGTATATTAGACATTCCCAAATGTGACGTTTATTAAACTAAACACATAAAGTCCACCAACGCAGATCGTTTTCTGCGTTGATGGACTTTTTTATGTATTCCATTCTAATAACATAACCTTATTTAACGAACGATAACGGCTGTTCCACTGACCGTCACCATTAACATGCCATTTTCAGCACCCAATGTTTCATAATCTACTTTCACACCGACAATAGCATTTGCACCAATGCTTAATGCACGTTGTTGCATTTCTTCAATCGCTTCTGTTCGTGCTTGTAACAATTCGCCTTCATACGATGCCGCACGACCACCAAACATGTTACGAAAACCGGCTGCGATATCTTTAAACATATTTACTCCGGCAATCACTTCTCCAAAAACAATGCCTTTGTATTCAACAATGCTTTTACCTTCTATTTGATTTGTTGTTGTAATAATCATCTTAACTCCCCCTTAATCATAAAAAAAGTGTACACATAGTCATTTCTATGTATACACTCATACTAACCGATTTAGTCAACAACTGCAATAACTTCGATTTCACATAACACGTTTTTTGGCAACGTTTTAACCGCTACACAAGAACGTGCTGGTTTTGATGTAAAATAACTTTCATAAACCGCATTAAATTCTGCAAAATCAGCCATATTCGATAAAAAGCAAGTTGTTTTAAAGACTTTATCAAAATCTGTCCCAGCTTCTTTTAAAATTGCTTTTACATTTTCACAACTTTGTTTCGCTTGTGCTTGAATACCGTCTGGTACGCTTCCGTCAACAGCATTAACTGGAATTTGACCAGATGTATACAATACACCATTAACCAAATAAGCTTGTGAATAGGGTCCAATCGCTGCTGGTGCATGACTTGTTTCAATAACTTTCATTTATTCACCTGTATTTTCTGTTTTTTCTACTTTTGGTAACAACACTTTCATTGATAAATTGATACGTCCTTTATCATCGATTTCAGTAACTTTAACGTTAACTTTTTGACCTAATTGTAAAACGTCTTCAACATTTTTCGTACGTGTATGCGCAATTTCAGAAATATGCACTAAACCGTCTTTACCTTTTGCCACTTCAACGAATGCACCAAATTTTTCAATACGACGAACCGTACCTTCATAAACGTTACCCACTTCAACGACATGTGTCAATTCACGAATAATGTCAATAGCGCGTTGAATCATCGCTGCATCTGGCGAAGCAATACTTACGTTACCCTCTTGGTCAATATCAATTTTAACGCCCGTTTCATCAATGATAGCGTTAATGGTTTCTCCACCTTTACCAATAACCACTTTAATTTGATCCGGATGAATTTGAATCATTTCGATTTTCGGTGCGTATGGACTTAACTCTGGACGTGGTTGTGCAATCGTACTTGTTAACTCGTCTAAAATTTCTAAACGTGCTTTTTTCGCTTGTGTTAAAGCTTCTGTTAAAATCGCTTCCGTAATACCTTGAATTTTAATGTCCATTTGTAACGCCGTAATCCCATCAGCAGTCCCCGCCACTTTAAAGTCCATATCGCCTAAATGGTCTTCCAATCCTTGAATATCGGTTAAAACAGTATAGTTTTCACCTGTCATCACAAGACCCATTGCAATACCTGCTACAGGTGCTTTAATTGGTACACCCGCATCCATTAACGCCAATGTTCCAGCACAAATACTTGCTTGTGAACTTGATCCATTTGATTCCAATACTTCTGATACTAAACGGATGGTGTATGGGAAATCTTCTGGTGATGGAATAATTTGTTTTAACGCACGTTCACCTAACGCTCCATGTCCAATTTCACGACGTCCCGGACTTCCAGCACGACCTGTTGAACCAACAGAAAATTGTGGGAAGTTGTAATGGTGAATGAATCGTTTTGATTCTTCAATACCTAACCCATCAATCACTTGATGCTCACCTAAAGGTGCTAATGTTGCAGCGGTTAAGGCTTGTGTTTGACCACGTGTGAATAACCCAGATCCATGTACGCGTGGTAATAACGCCACTTCAGAAGATAATGGACGAATTTCATCAATTTTACGACCGTCAGGACGCACTTTATCTTCCGTAATTAAACGACGCACTTCGTCTTTTTCTAAGTCATAAGCAATTTGACGAATTTCTTTTGCAATGCGTGCAAATTCTTCGTGTTCTGCATATTTTTCTTCAAAATAGGCAATTGCTTCTTCTTTAACTAATTCAATATTTTCTTCACGTGCTAATTTTTCTTCTGTTTGAATAGCCGTTAACATTTTCGCTTTAAATAATTGGTTCGCTTCCTCTACTAAAGCAGGATCTAATTCCATTAATTGAATTTCCATTTTAGGCTTACCAACAGCAGCCACAACGGTTTCTTGGAAAGCAATCAATTCTTTAATGTTGTTATGACCAAATAATAAAGCACCTAACATATCGTCTTCAGAAACTTCTTTAGCTGAACTTTCTACCATGTTAATCGCTGTTTTTGTACCAGCAACAGATAACTCAATATCGCTTAATTCTTTTTGTTCAACTGTTGGATTGATGACATATTCGCCATTCACACGACCAACATCCACACCAGCAATTGGTCCGTCAAATGGAATATCTGAAATGGCTAATGCTAGAGAGGAACCAAACATCGCTGCCATTTCTGGTGTGCAATCTTGATCCACTGACATTACCGTATTAGTAATTTGCACTTCGTTACGGAAACCTTCCGCAAACATGGGACGAATTGGACGGTCAATTAAACGCGCTGTTAAAGTTGCCGCTTCACTTGGACGGCCTTCACGTTTAATAAAACCACCTGGAATTTTACCCACTGCATACATTTTTTCATTGTAGTTTACGGTCAATGGGAAAAAATCACCATCGATTGGTTTTTTTGAACAGACAACTGCTGTTAATACAACCGTATCACCATAGCGAACCAATACGGCTCCATTGGCTTGTTTGGCTAATTGGCCAACTTCTACTTTTAATGGACGACCCGCCCACATTGTTTCAAAAACTTGTTTTGACATTTTTTTCTCCTTTTTGCCATCTTCTAAACAAAAAACAATAGATACACACTACCTACTCTTTTTTGTATAGAAGTGATGGCGATAATTTTAAAAATAAAGCGATACTCTAGTGAGTACCGCTTTATGAATAACAAACGTATTAACGTCTTAAACCTAGACGTTGGATTAATTCACGGTAACGTTGAATGTCTTTGCTACGTAAGTAAGCTAATAAATGACGACGATGACCGATTTTTTTCATCATCCCACGTGCTGAGTGAAAATCTTTTTTGTGCACACGTGCATGCTCGTTTAAAGCGTTGATTTCAGCCGTTAAAACTGCGATTTGCACTTCTGGTGAACCAGTGTCGCCTTCATGCGTTGCGTATGCTTTGATGATTTCTGTTTTTTGTTCTTTTGAAATTGCCATTTCAATACACCTCTTTTTCTTTATTTTTTCCAGACGCTGAGTAAGTCGTTGGTGTTGTCGACAAACCAAGTGTTGGATGTGTTTTACACAACAATTAGTATACCATACAAATCAAAAAAATCTAGCATTTGACTAGATTTTTTCATAAATTCACTTTATTTTACCGACGCAACACGAAAAGATTGCATTTTGTGCGTTAGGCGTTAATTTTTTTGGTTGACTAATCCATTCAGCCAGTTAATGTATTTCACCAATGGTATATACATCACAAAAAACAGCACTAAATTAAAAAATAATGTTGGCATTACTTTTTGTTGAAGATACGTTAAAAATTCAGTGTGATTTAACCCTAACACTACCGCTTCAATGTACACGATACAATTGTACAGTATGTTACCAATGGATAGCAGTCCGATAATGGTCAAAAAAGTCAGCTTTACTTTTTGACTTAAGTAACGAACGAATAAAAATACAATAATTAATGGAATGGTATAAAACGACAACACTGGGCTGTAGTACATGTCATAAATGATGCCCATAATTAAAATCATTGGAACGAGATGAACGTTTTTAACGTAGCAAGCGATGATAAAAACCGCGGTTGAAAACAGCTGAATCGCCATTTGAAACGTTGGTGAAATGAGTCCACCAATGTAATAAACGGCTAATACGCCTTCTAACATGAGAAAAAACAATAAAACGAACGGTAATGTCACTAACGATAATTTATTTTTCCACATATTATTCACCTGCTATCATCCGTTTAATGACAAAAACATGTTGAATCGTTAAATAATCTTGAGATGGTCGTATTGTCGCTTCTTTAAATAAGCCACTGGCATCAACCGTCACGCTTTCAACCGTTCCAATTAATAAACCTTTAGGGGCGTTACCGCTCAACCCTGATGTTGTGACTTGTTGACCGATTTGCACATCTGCACTCAAATCTAAATTGGACATTTTTAACGTTTTCGTTGTCGCATCATATTTAGAGACGACACCATAAATGGTTGATGTGTTATTTTGAATCATTGCAGATAACGAAATTGCATCAATTGATGTGTTCGATAAAATAATGACTTTGGCACTATTATCGGTTACAGAAACGACCTTACCGGCAACTGAGCCGTTAGACACAATAATCATATTTTCTTGAACGCCGTCGTTTTTCCCAACATTAATTGTTAATTGATCAATCCATGAATCCGGCGAACGTGAAATGACCGTTGCAGGAATGGTTTCATAGTCTGATAAAGTAGCTTTAATATTCAATTGTTGACGCAATTGTTCATTTTCTAATCTTAATTGTTCGTTTTGTGCTTGCAAAGCAAACAATGTATTCATTTGTGGTTTTAACACTTGATTTTCTTCGTAGGCATGTAGCAATCCGTTAAACGATTTCGTAACATTATCCACAATTTTAGCCGGTTCGGATAACACGCGTGTTACCCACCCGATTGAATTATTGCTCAAAGAAGATAACGGATTAGAATTTCCGTTGATGACGGAAATGGTTGTTAAAGTGAGTAAAATAACGGATACCACTGTGACATATAATACTTTTTTTGAATTAAAAAACTTCATTTACTCACCCTTCTCTACATGTAAATTCATCTATTTTGTCGAGTTGACAACATATAAAACTATACCATTTTCTACAAAATATTTCATCAAAAAAATGGAAATTTTAATAAAAAAACTAACCTCTTTTTTAGAGATTAGTTTTTAAAAATAATTATGCTTCAACAGAAATAATTTTTACTGTAAATGCACCGCCTGGGGATTCGATAGATACTTCATCATTAACTTTTTTACCAATTAACGATTGTGCAATTGGTGAATCGTTAGAAATTTTACCTTCTAATGGATTGGCTTCTGCACCACCAACAATTGTATATGTTTCTTCATCGCCATCTGGCAATTCAACAAATGTTACTGTTTTTCCAATCGACACTTCATCTTTATCAACATTATGATTGTCAATAATCACTGAAAAACGCAACATTTTTTCAATCGTGGTAATACGTCCTTCCACAAAGGCTTGTTCATCTTTTGCTGAATCGTATTCAGAGTTCTCTGATAAATCGCCGTAACTTCTTGCGATTTTAATACGCTCAATAATTTCTGGACGTTTCACTAATTTTAATTCTTCTAATTCGTTTTCTAGTTTTGCTTTCCCCTCAACGGTCATTGGATAGGTTTTTTCTTCCATCCTATTCACACCTTTCTTCATTACTAAAACGCAATAGCAACACTTTACCATTAATGATTTTAAAAATCAAGAGCTTTTAAATCGTTTTAATGAGGTGGTCTAAAATATGTAATAGTTAATGATTTGATAAACTTTTGATATAATAGAATTACTAACCTTTAATCAATGGAGACAATCATGAAAACAGATCATTTAGAAGAAAGTAGAAACGTTGAAGATAGACGATTACAAACGAGTTCTACGCAATCCAGACATTATGGTAACCGCATGAATAGTAACGCAAGTAATGCTATATTTTCACTCATCTTTTCACGTTTAGGGTGGAAAGGTAAGTTGATTATGATGCTTGGACTATTACTATTTGGTGGAGGCATTTCTAGTTTAGGGGGACTATTCAATACAAGTGAATTGACACCTTATCAAAGTCGCTATATTGAAAACGCTCCTAGTCAAGTGAGCGACGCAGACGCCAAATTTATGAGTAAAGTTTTAGCGACAACGGAAGATCATTGGACAAAAGAATTTCGAAAAATTGGTAGAACGTACACCCCGCCAAAACTTGTTTTTTATACAGGTTCTATTCACACCGGTTGTGGTGTAGGACACGCTTCGGGCGGCCCATTTTATTGTGGTGTTGACCAAAAGGTGTATATTGATGTTTCTTTTTATAACGAACTGAGTACACGATACAAAGCAAAAGGTGATTTTGCCATGGCGTATGTTATTGCACACGAAGTTGGTCACCACGTCCAAAAGGAACTAGGTATTTTGGACGATTATCACAACCAACGTAACCGCCTATCTGAAAAGCAAGCTAACGCACTTACGGTGAAACTTGAATTGCAAGCCGATTATTTTGCGGGCTCTTGGGCAAAATATGTCAGTGGACAAGGATTGTTAGAATACGGCGACATCGACGAAGCGATGCAGGCTGCTCATGCTGTCGGTGATGACACATTACAAAAAGAAGCATATCAGAAAGTTAATCCCGATAGTTTTACACATGGGACAAGTGAACAACGCAAACGCTGGTTTAGTTTCGGTTATCAATACGGTGATTTTGAACATTCCAATACGTTTAAATACCACAACAACGATTTGTAATCGCGCAATTTTATAGTTTTACAACAACTTAAAGGAGAGTCATCTAAATAGATGCCTCTCCTATTTATATACACTATTCTTTTTTTAACAATTTTTTTGCATGTGCTAACGCATCGCTGTTCACATCATCACCAGCAAACATTTTTGCCACTTCGACAACACGCATTTCATCATCTAAATACGTAATTGACGTAGCGGTACGCTCATTAATCGTTTCTTTTGATACAAATAAATGATGATCTGCAATTGCGGCAACTTGTGGTAAATGCGACACGCTTAATACTTGCGCAAAATGACCAATAGTATGCATTTTTTCTGCAATGGCTTGAGCAACACGTCCACTCACTCCGGTATCAATTTCATCAAAAATCAATGTATTGACACCTTGTTGTTGTGAAAAAATCACTTTTAACGCTAACATCAATCGTGATAACTCACCACCGCTGGCAACTTTTGACAATAATTTCAACGGTTCACCGGCATTTGTCGCAACCATAAACACAACTTGATCCAATCCGCTTGCTGTAATTTTAGGTTTATCGTCGCCTTGAAACACCACTTCGAAAATCACTTTTTCCATATACAAATCACGCAATTGTTCATGAATTGCCTTTGATAATGCGAGCGCTTTTTCGTGACGCAATGCCGATAATTTTTCTCCGGATAATAACACCGCTTCACGCGATTTCAAAAATACGCCTTGTGCTTTGGATAAGTATTCATCCTTGTTTTCCAACGCGTCTAATTCTTCTTTGGCGTGTTCGTAATACTCTAAAACATTCCCATATTTTTCAAATAAACTGTCGTATTGACTCAAACGATGTTGTACCCACTCAAAACGCGACACATCAAATTGAAACTCGTCTAACTTGTCCGAAACAAATTTAGACATGTCTTTCAATTTTTCCGAAACATCGAGTAATTGTTTGGCGTAAACGTCATCCACATTTTCCAACGCGCTAAACGCACCAATGGCATCATTCACTTGCTTTAACGCGCCCATTTCTTCGTTGAACAACGCTCCATCCACTTGCATCAACGCTTTAGCATACTTTTCATGTTGCATTAACGTCTTCAATTCCTCGCGTAACGCCTCTTGCTCTAACGGCTTAGGACTGACCGATTCAATATCTTTGATGTGTTGTTTGAGCAATTGTATTTTTTGATCATCTTGCGTTTGAGACACCATCAGCGATTTTAAAGTCTTACGCGCTTTGACATACGATTGATAATCTGCCGTATAAACTGAAAAGGCATCAGCAATATCTTGGTCACCAAATTGGTCTAATAAATTTAAGTGGTACACATCATCCATCAATTGTTGATGTTCATGTTGCCCATGAATGTCAATTAGCGGACGCGTCAACTGTTTAAGCACTTGAGCAGTTGATAATAGTCCGTTAATGCGAATAACACTTTTGCCTGTTGCATGGATTTCACGATAAATCATCAATTGATTGTCTTCATTTGGTATAGATAATTCCATAAGCATAGCTTGTACAATGGGTGCATTATCCAAATCAAATAACGCTTGTAAAACAGCCTTATCACTACCGTGACGTACAAAACTACTCGACGCACGTGCACCCGACAACAAAGAAACCGCATCAATAATAATTGATTTCCCTGCACCTGTTTCACCGGTTAAAACACTCATGCCCGTTTTAAAATCAACCGTCAACGATTCAATAATCGCAAAATTTTGAATGGTTACAGACACTAACATCTGTTATTCTCCTTTCTTCAAGGTTTGTATCGATTCGTTTACAACCGCTTGAATATCAACCGTAATCGGTTGCTTTTCCATATCTCCCGTAAACGTTAAATAGGCTAAAAACTCAATATTTCCACTACCCCCTGTAATTGGGGAAAAGGTTAGTCCACTAATGGCATAGCCATGTTGGCTGGCAAAATGCAAAATCTCCGTAATCACTTCTTCGTGAACTTTAGGATCTTTCACAATCCCCTTTTTACCAACTTTTTCACGCCCCGCTTCAAACTGTGGTTTAATCAATGCAACAACGGGACTGTTTTTTTGTAAAATCGTTGCTAAATTCGGTAAAATTAGACGTAGCGAAATAAAAGACACGTCAATTGTGGCAAAATCTGGTTGACCAACTGTGAAATCTTCAAGTTGTGCATAACGAAAATTCACACGTTCCATCACAATGACACGTTCATCTTGACGCAATTTCCAATCCAATTGATTGTATCCCACATCTAACGCATAACTTAATTGTGCGCCATTTTGTAAAGACACATCTGTAAAGCCACCCGTCGAAGCGCCGATGTCTAGCACACGTTTATGCGTAATGTCTAAATTAAAAAATTTTAAAGCTTTTTCTAATTTCAATCCACCACGACTCACATATTTTAATGTTTCGCCTTTGATGTGCAATTGAGACGTAACGGGTATTTTCTCACCCACTTTATCAATGCGTTCATTATTTTGGTCGTATATTTGTCCCGCCATAATTAAACGTTTCGCCTTTTCTCTCGATTCACACAATCCTTGCTGGACAACTAACAAGTCCGCTCTTTCTTTTTCCATAATTCTCCTAACGTAAATACGTCAAAAATGACGCCAACAACTGTGTGTCATAACCTTTAATCGCTTCTAACGCATCTAATGCACATTGTTTTTCTTTTTCCAAAGCATCAATGGCACCTTGTTTACCTAAAATCGCAACATACGTACTTTTTTCTAACGCTTCATCTTGCGTAATATCTTTAATGTCATTATGAATTTGAAATGCCAATCCAAAATGATACGCAAATTTATCTAGTTGTTCATAAATGTACTCATCAGCATTTACAGCAATGGCACCAATGCGTACACACGATTGTAATAACGCACCCGTTTTGAGTGCATGAATGTGCTGAACCGCTTCAAGTGTAGACGATTGCCCTTGCGCCATGATGTCATTCATTTGCCCACCAATCATTCCGTTACCACCAGAGCAACGCACCAATTGATCAATCATTTTCACTTTTTGATCTGACGTGTACACACTACCAACAATTAACCCAAATGCATGCGTTAATAAAGCGTCTCCTGCTAAAATGGCGGTAGGCTCATCAAATTGTTTATGACTGGTTAATTGACCACGACGGTAATCATCATTATCCATTGCGGGTAAATCGTCATGAATCAGCGAATACGTATGAATATATTCAATAGCACTTGCAATTGGATAAGCATTTTTCACATCTCCACCAAGCACGTAAACAGTCGCTAATGTGAGTAACGGACGCACACGTTTACCGCCATTGGATAAAGAATAATGCATGGCTTTGGCTAATCGTGAATGTTCAATGATTTGCGTTGTTTCTTGAATATACGATTCAAAATCACGATTTTCTTCAATAAATGTTGATAACATAAATTCTATTTAACCTCTTGAGCATCTGATAGACCGTTTTCACGCATAATCGTCATCACCGTTTCTTCTGCGGTATTTAATGTTTTACGACAAAATGCACTTAACGCCATACCCTCTTCAAAATATTTTAACGCATCTTCCAACGGTGCATCTCCATTTTCTAATTGCTTAACCAATTTGTCCAATTGTTGTAGCGATTCTTCAAAACTTTTCTTTTTCGTTGCCATTATTTTCTCTCCTCTATGTCAGTAACTTGCGCATTTAATCGTCCATCTGTCACATCAATCACAACACTATCCCCTACTTTGACGTCGTGTACCGAAGACACAATTTTATCTTTTCCGTTGACAATACTATACCCACGTTGCATGCTCTTCAACGGACTTAAAGCGTCTAATTTTTGGATAGCTACTTCAAACTGATTGTTTTTTTGAAGCAGGTTGTGTTGAATAGTATAGCGCAATTGTTGTTCTAACCGGTCTAAACGATTTCTTTGCTCTTCAATTAAAAAGCCCGGATTTTTATGAATATATTTTGAGACGATGCTATCCAGTTCATTTTTTAAACGTTCAATCGTTAATTTCATGCCTTTTTGTAATTTTTCAGTGCAGTCTTGAACTTTTTGAATATACGGATCATATAACCGTTCACTTTGTCTGAAGATATACGATTGTACAGTTGCGTTATATTGTTCTTTTTTACGTGAAACGGTTTTCGAAATAGCCGTTAATAACCGCCCGGATAAATCATCTATCGTACCTTTTACAACCGTCAACTCATCACGCGTAGCTATTTCTGCTGCAGCCGTTGGCGTAGCGGCACGAACGTCTGCAACATAATCAATCAATGTTGTATCCGTTTGATGCCCTACTGATGAAATAATTGGAATTGGAAAAGCACTGACGGCACGCACAACTTTTTCATCGTTGAATGACCATAAATCTTCAATACTCCCGCCACCGCGACCAATAATTACCGTATCGTAATCAATGTTTGCATCTAAAACGCGTTGTAAATTATGTAAAATGCTCGCCACACTATTTTTACCTTGCACAACGGTCGGGTATAAATCTAACGCTACAATGGGATACCGTCTACGAACAGTGGTTTCAATATCTTCTCTTACCGCACCCGTTTCACTCGTTAAAATCGCAATCCGTTTTGGAAAACGTGGGATTGCTTTTTTCGGCAAATCAAACAGTCCTTCATCACGCAATTTTTTTTCTAACGCTTTTAACTCTTCAAATAAAGCACCTATACCAGCCAATTCAAAATGCGTCATTTGAATTTGATAATTACTACCTTGATCATACGTACTCACGTGTCCAACAACCAATAATTTTTGACCATCTTCAATTTTAAACGGTGCCTGTTTTCTTGCAAAAACAAAACTGACAACTTTAATAGAGGCTTTATCATCTTTTAAATTAAAATAAATGTAGCCACTCGATTTATAAGAAACATTTGAAGCTTCACCAACGACATAAACCGTTTTAAGATACGGGTCATTTACAAATTTTCGATTAATGTATTGGTACAATGCCCCAACACTTAAATATTGCTTATCATTCATAAGATTTTTCCTGTTTTATCGCTTGCTGCAATGTTTGTTGCATTAGAGATGTAATGGTCATCGGCCCAACACCACCCGGAACCGGCGTCATAAACGACGCTTTTTGCATCACATTCGGATGAACATCGCCAATTAACTGACCGTTGGCATCACGATTCATTCCAACATCAATGACAACAGCGCCTTCTTTAATATAAGTCTCATCAATAAAATGCCCCTGTCCAATCGCCACAACAATAATATCGGCTTGTTTCGTCAACTCTTTTAAGTTTTGTGTTTTAGAGTGCGCCATAATGACAGTGGCGTGTTCTTGTTGTAACAACATCGCCATCGGTTTACCCACAATGTTACTTCTACCAATCACAACTGCTAGCTTGCCAGAAAGCGAAATGTCATAATGCCTCAGCAGATGCATAATGCCTAACGGTGTACACGCAACGGTACTTTCATTTCCCAATATAAAATTACCGACATTGGTTGAATGGAATCCATCAACGTCTTTATGCACATCAATAGCCGTTAAAATAATTTGTTCATCAATATGATTGGGTAACGGCAATTGAACTAATATTCCATGAACGCTACGATTCGTATTGCGCTCTTCAATGACTTTTAATAATTCATCTTGTGTAATGTTTTCCGGCAAAGTTATCGTTTCAGATACAAAGCCAATTTTTTCGGCAACAATTGATTTATTACGCACATAGACTTGACTAGCTGGATTATTACCAACTACGATGACACTTAAATTTGGTGCGCACTGATATCGTTTTTGAAATTCACGAACATCATCCTTTAATTTATCTTGTATTTCTAAGGCCAATGCCTGTCCATTCAATGTTATTGCAACCATATATCCCTCTACTTTCTATTTGCCTTATTTTAACATAAATCATCAAGACAAGAAAAGATTTGTATTTATTGTTGCTTTGCTTTAAAATAATAATATATTCAATATATTAGGAGGCTTTTAATGAGCATTAATGTCATCATCGCAATTTTATTCGGTCTTTCTGCATTACTCATTATTATTTCGCTATTTTTAAAAAATACGACAGCAAGAGAATTAGAAGAATTGAAAGACTATTCATTCGAACAAGCTCAAGAAATTTATAAATTACGTGAACGCGTGAGTTCTTTAGAAACATTTACTGGTTTACCAATGACTCAAGTCATTTCATTTACAAGCGAATACCGTAATTTAACAGAAATGACAAAGCAAAACATTATCGGTCTATATCATGAAGGACGTACCGCCGAAGAAATTTCATTATTCGCCAATATTCCATTGGAAACGGTACAAATTTTAATTGACCGTTATATTGCCGACTCTACAAAATAAGGAGCTCAAACTATGAAAAATGCATTTCGTTATATTGGTATTGGACTGTTTCTTGCCGGTTCAATTTTATTTGCATTAACCCATTTTAATGTATTAGATGGTGCAACTAAAGTATCGCAAGTGTCTACAACACTAACAAGTAGTACGTCGACGACTTCTGCAATGCGCACTACACAAATGACGACTACAACAACACAAACAACTACTGTGCAAACCACTCAAGCACCACAAGAAACAAGCACACCACAACGTTCAGGTGAAGTGACTTCTTTTGTCGTTACAGATGCCGCAACTACCTATTCAGTGGCTGACGATTTAATCGCAGCGGGCATTATCAATGACGCTGATGCTTTCATCAAACATATGGAAGACAACAATTTATCTCGCTTTATCCAAACAGGTACTTTTTCCTTACGCAAAGGGATGTCATTACAAGAACTCGGTGAAGCGTTGACAACTTATCCAGGTAACTAATCTAAAGAAAATGATTGCAATCGTGCTATTTCTTAGGTATAATAACTAACGTTGGTATTTAGGTATACCAAATAGAGAACGAAAGAGGTGAATTAAATGCCAAACATTGAATCAGCAATTAAACGTGTACGTACAGCAAATAAAGCAAACGTTCAAAACAACGCTCAAAAAAGCGCAATGCGTACAGCCGTAAAACGTTTTGAAACTGCAGTAGCTGAAGGTGCTGAAAACGCAGCAGACTTATTGAAAGTTGCTTTAAAAGCAATTGATGAAGCTGCTACAAAAGGTTTAATCCACAAAAACAAAGCTAGCCGTGACAAATCACGTTTATCAAAAAAATTAGCAAAATAATCATGAACAAAGCAAAACTTTTCGAAGTTTTGCTTTTTTTATTTTACTTTAATTATGTTATAATAAACTCATTATTTTTAGGAGGTATACTATGTCAAAAGCATTACCAAAACGTCAAGATGTTCCAAAGCACATGCAATGGGATACATCTCTACTCTATTCAAGTGACGATACGTTTAAAGCCGCTTTAAAACACTTTGAAGAAAACGTGCATCACTTTGTTTCTACATACAAAAATCATTTAACATCATCAACAATACTTGTTGAAGCTATAAAAGCGTACGAAGCCATTATCAGTGATTATTCTAAGTTAATGCATTACGCCTTTTTAAACTTGGACGTGGATAAAATGAATGTTGAATTAGGGACATTAGCCAATTTAGCGTTTTCAAAATTTGACACGCTATTACCCGAAACATCTTTTTTTGAAACACAATTATCGCAAATCTCTGAAGCGATTTTATTAGAAGTGACTGCACAGCACCCTGAATACACAGCTTACATTGATGAAGTGTTACGTCATAAAAAACATCAACTTTCTGATGTTGAAGAAGCCTTATTATCAAAACTGTCACCTGTGTTTAGTCATCCAAATAAAATTTATGAAGGCATTAAATTTGAAGACATGACTTTCCAATCGTTTGAAGCAAATGGCGAAACGTACCCTAACAGTTATGTTCTTTTTGAAAACGACTATGAATTAAGTCATGACACAGCATTACGCCACAACGCAAATGATTCGTTTTACAATACGCTACGCGCTTATAAAAACGCAACGGCGGCGGCATACATTTCACACATTAAAAACGAACGATTACAAGCCAAATTACGCGGATTCGATTCAACGATTGATTATTTATTGTTTAAACAAAACGTCTCACGCGATTTATTCAATCGCCAAATTGATGTCATCATGTCCGATTTAGCACCACATATGCGTCGCTACGTGAAATTAGTCGCTAAAGCGCATGGTTTAGAAAAAATCACACATAAAGATTTAAAAGTTAGCTTACCATCATCTTATAACGTTCGTATTACACCAGAAGAATCTAAACAATTATTAATTGACTGTTTAGCCGTCTTGGGCGATGATTATCGCAAAATCATTGAACGCAGTTACGATGAACGCTGGATTGATTTTGCTCAAAACGAAGGCAAATCAACTGGTGGGTACTGTGCCACTATTCATAATGGACCGTCTTACATTTTATTATCATGGACAGGTTTAATGAATGAAGTGCTTGTTTTAGCACACGAATTAGGACATGCAGGACATTTCCAATTGGCATCAAAACAAAGCATTTTAAACTATGACCCATCACTTTACTTCATTGAAGCACCATCAACAGCTAACGAAGTGTTAACATGTAATACACTGTTAAAACAAAATGATGACCCACAATTCCAAGCGTATTTAATTAGTGAATTAATTAGCCGTACGTATTTTCATAATATGGTCACACATTTATTAGAAGCTGCCTTCCAACGTGAAGTGTATACTCGTTTAGACAACGACGAATTTTTAAACGGCGATATTTTATGCGAAATTAAATTAAATGTGATCAAACAATTTTGGGGAGATGACTTTGAAATCGGTGAAGATGCCGGTTTAATTTGGATGCGTCAACCGCATTATTACATGGGATTATACCCTTACACTTACTCTGCTGGTCTAACAATTGGTACAGCTGTGGCAAAACAATTAGAAGAAAACCCTAGCGCCATTGCGGATAAATGGTTAGAAACACTATCACTTGGAGCAAGTTTATCTGCACAAGATTTAGCAATGCATGCTGGCGTGGATGTTTCAACAGATCAGCCACTTAAAGACACTATTGCCTACGTTGGTTCATTAGTTGATAAATTAGAATCAATTCAAAACTCATAAACACAAAGCAGCGTTGATGTGATGTCAACGCTGCTTTTTACAATTATTTAATTTTTAGCACTTGTCCAGGATGGATCAAATTATTTTGAATATTGTTTAATGTTCTTAAATCATCCATTGAAATACCGTGTGCCATCGAGATACCCCATACGGAATCACCACTTTTCACCGTATATGTATTTTCAGTCGTTACAGTAGATGGTGTTGTAGACGATACCGTTGTCGTTGTACCGTTAGACACTTTTAACACTTGTCCGGGATGGATTAAATTATTTTTGATATTATTCCACACTCTTAAATCATCCATTGAAATGCCGTATTCCATTGAGATACCCCATACAGAATCGCCACTTTGAACGGTATACGTTTTGGCTACTTGATTTGGTGTTACAGAACGCGTAGCAGGCGTTTCTACTACTGGAGTAGGCGTTGTCGCTTGTGCGACTGTAGGTGTTGTACCATTAGACACTTTTAACACTTGTCCGGGATGGATTAAATTATTATGAATGTTATTCCACGCTCTTAAATCGTCCATTGAGATGCCATGTTCCATTGAAATGCCCCATACAGAATCACCACTCTTAACTGTATACGTTTTGGCTACTTGTGCTGGTGTTGCAGAACGGAAAGCCACATCTTCTACTACTGGAGCAGGCGTTACGACTGTTGTCGGTTGTGTAACTACTAGTTGTGGTGTTGTCCCGTTAGACACTTTTAACACTTGTCCCGGATGGATTAAATTATTTTGAATGTTATTCCACGCTCTTAAATCATCCATTGAAATGCCATGTGCCATTGAAATGCCCCATACAGAATCACCACTCTTAACTGTATACGTTTTAGATGCCGTTGATGGTGTACTTATTTGAGTTGTTTGCGTACTATTTGGTGTTGGTGTTGTGACGGTATGCGGTGTATCAAAACGCGTTAAATTGTATTGTGCAATAATATTGTTTAACACGGTATTGTAATTTACAGCAGTTGCATATCGCCCTGTTAAATAGGCAGTAGCGTCTTGATAGCTTGATGTATTACTTTTCCATGCGCCACGGTAAAATTGTGTTCCTTTTAAAACACTAATATAATCTTGCAACGACTCTTTATACGACGGGTATTTTCTAAATGCTGCATCAATATAGTATACCGTTCCGTCTGGCGTATTTTCTGCCGTATTCATCGTTGTTGATTGCCCGTTAAATGCCCCTTTAACACCAAATAAATTATGATTTGGTCTTGCACTTAAAGCACTTTCTCCCCAACCGGATTCTAAAATCGCTTGCGCAATCATCACCGAAGCATACAAATCATTTTCGTGCGCCAATTGTTGCGCAAACGGTGCAATACTATCAATAAACTCATCTTGTTTTGTTTGCGCATGCACAACAGTTGGTGATACCGTTGAAACAATTTGCATCGCTGCAAATGACGCACTCATGACACCCCCTGTTGCCATCATTTTATTTTTCATTTTTCTGTCATATTCTCTTTGTGTTTTTCTTCTTTTAAACATGTCGGCTTCTCCTCTATCTTGTCACATCTATCTTATATGAAAATAGAGTCGTTTAAAATGCATTTCAACAGAATAAAATTATTTTAAAACGGCTGCAAAATTTGTCATCGTTTTGACATATTTGCTATACTATGACTAGGAGGACGTTATGACACATTTATTAAACGCATTACATGCCAATCACCAATTACTCAAACAACATATACAACCCGGAAATACGGTCATCGACGCCACAATGGGCAACGGTCACGACACGCTATTTTTAGCACAACTCGTTGGTCAATCAGGTGTTGTTCACGCATTTGACATTCAAGAGTCGGCTATTATAGCGACACAAAGCAAATTAGAAAGCGCCAACGCTCACTTACAATGCCAACTGCATCACATTGGACACGAATGTATCGATAACATACTTTCACCAAATGAAATGATCCACGCAGCAACATTTAATTTAGGCTATTTACCACGTGCTGACAAAAACATTACAACACTACCACACACCACCCTCAAAGCTTTAGTCAGCGTCTTAAATCGACTTGTGCAACATGGCATTGTGACGCTAGTGGTATACGACGGGCATGATAACGGCAAAGTCGAAAAAGAAACACTGATAAATTTTTTAACGATATTAAATCAACAACAGTTTACCGTTATGACTTATGCAGCGTTAAATCAACAGAATAACCCACCGATGCTCATTATGATTCAAAAAAGAGACGCAAACATGCCACCTATCGCTTACGCAACACACTAAAAACACCCAAAAGTCATCGCTTTCGGGTGTTTTTTAGTTATTTAGATTTAATATAATTTTTACCCGCTGCTGCTGGGCCTTCTGATTTTCCAATAAAGATGACCAATACAATGATTGTCACGACAAACGGTGCAATCGTTAATAAAATTGGTGGGACATCTTTAATGAATGGAATCGTTGTTCCGACAATACTTAAACATTGTGCCAATCCAAAGAATAAGGCAGATAACATTACGTTAATTGGTTTCCATTTTCCAAAAACTAATGCAGCTAAAGCCATGAAACCTTGTCCGGCAATGGTACTAACTGAAAAGTTACGTGTAATGCATTGTGCTACAACAGCACCACCGATACCGGCTAAAAATCCAGATAATAAAACACCTGCGTAACGATAAGCTGACACATGAATACCTAAAGTATCTGCAGCTTGTGGGTGCTCACCAACAGAACGTAAACGTAAACCAAAACGTGTTTTATTTAATACAAAAAACACAATGATTGTTGTTAGCACCGCCAAATAAGGTACTAAATACACATTTGTAAAAAATATTTTTCCAACAAAAGGAATACTACTCAACACTGGAATTTCTGTTAATTTAAACGTTTCTAAAATAACGTCCGTTTGCCCCTTATCTTCATAAAGTATTTTTGTTAATACTAAACACATTGACGGAGCGATTAAGTTTAATACCGTCCCTGAAATAACGTGTTCTGAACGTAACGTAATGGTAGCAATCGCGTGAATTAATGAAAATAGTACACCACAAATTCCACCAACGATTAATGATAGCCATGGTGTGATGGCACCAAACGTTTCAGCCATACTCAAGTTAAAAACGATTGATGAAAACGACCCAACAACCATAATCCCTTCTAGACCAACGTTGACAATACCACTTCGTTCTGAGAATAATCCACCTAATGCGGCAAAAATTAAAGGCGTTGAATACAGTAACGTTGATGAAACGAGTAACGCCAAAATTGCTGTAACATCCATATTTACACCTCTTCCTTTTTGCTAAATTTATCTAAAAAGATACGAATTAAGTAGTTGGCACCAACAAAGAAAATAATAACTGCTGTAATCACATTAATTAATTCAAATGGGACATTCGTCATTAATGACATTTCCGCTCTACCCGATTCAAAAATACCAAACAATAGTGATGAGAAAATAATACCAATTGGATGACCTAGTGCAAGTAAGGAAACAGCAATGCCATCCCAACCAATACTTGGTGCAGAACCTTTCATTAAGAAGATGGATTCAAATTGTCCCAAACCTTCCATAACTCCAGCTAAACCGGCTAACGCTCCACTTAATAACATGGCGTAAACAATGGTACGTTTTGTATTCATACCCGCATATTGTGCAGCATGTTTATTCAAACCAATCGCACGAATTTCAAAACCAAATGTTGTCTTTTTAAACATGAAATAAATACCAAATGCCGCAATTAACGAAATGATAATACCAGCATGAACCGTAGAATTTTCTGTCATTTCAGTTAAAAAGTCTAAACGTAAACTTGCCGCTTTTGGAATACTATCTGTCACATCTCCCGGAGGACTCGTTAAAACATTTCTAACTAAAAAGTCGGTAATATACACAATAATGTAGTTTAACATAATCGTTGTAATGACTTCACTTGAATGAAAATACGCACGTAACACACCAGCAATACCAGACCATACTGCACCGGCTAATGCACCCAATGTAATACATAACGGCAATAAGATGATTTGTGGTAAATCAGGAAACGATTGTGCCACCCAAACCGAAATCAACCACCCTGCTAGCGCTTGACCCGGCAAACCAATGTTAAAGAAACCTGCTTTATTGGCAACGGTAAAACCTAGCGCCGTTAAAATAAGCGGTGCCATTGAACGAATCGTTTGTCCAATACCGAATGGTGAACCTAACGCACCTGAAAATAAATAACTATACGCTTCAATCGGATCTTTTCCGATAAGTGCAATAACCATCGCACCAAAAATTAAGGCTAACGTAACAGATAAAATCGGCACTAATATATTTTTAAATTTCTTTTGATGCATTTTATTCGCCTCCTTTATCTTCATTAAAAATCACTGTTTCATGTTCGTGATGCGATATTTGATTTTCAATCACATCTTCTACAAAACTATCTGCTTCAACCATGTCATTTTGTTGTGTTGTTTCAACAGATTCTGTATTTTCAGAAATTGTGTCAGTATTGTCCTGTTCATCTTGTGCATGCGCAGAATAATCCGCAACAATATTCCCTTCATCATCAATTACACTAACTTGTGCTTCTTGTGGTGATACACCAGCCATCAACAAACCAAGTTGACGTTGTGTGGTTGTTTTAGGGTCAACAACTGCAACAATTCGACCGTCATACATAACCGCAATACGATCTGAAACATTAAAAATTTCATCTAATTCAAAACTCATTAACAACACACCTTTACCATTTGTACGTTGTTGAATTAAACGTTTGTGAATAAACTCAATTGCTCCAACATCTAACCCACGCGTTGGTTGCGCTGCAATGAGCAAATCGGGATTACGGTCAATTTCACGTGCAATAATCGCTTTTTGCTGATTTCCACCAGATAAAGAAGCGGCTGCTACTTTTTCATGCGGTGTACGCACATCAAATTCATTAATTAAATGCATTGCGTATGATGAAATGGTGTTGTGTTTTAAATTACCAAATTTACTAAACGGTTGTTGATAATACGTTTGTAACACGATATTTTCTTCAACACTCATACCAAGCACTAACCCATGTTTATGTCTATCTTCAGGAATGTGACCTAAACCAGCTTGTGTAATGTAACGTGGTGCTTTATTCGTAACATCTTTTCCATTTAATGTTACCGTACCACTTTCTGCTTTAGTCAATCCGGTAATGGCTTGAATAAATTCAGATTGTCCATTACCATCAACACCTGCCACACCAAGCACTTCACCAGCTCGTACCGTTAAATTAAGTCCTTTAACAATAGGTAAACCACGTGATTCATTCACTTGTAAGTTTTCCACTTTTAAAATGACCTCTTTAGGCTGAGCATCAACTTTTTCTGTTTTAAACGACACTGAGCGTCCTACCATCATATCGGCTAATTCCTGTGACGATACATTGTCAACATCAACCGTTTCAATCACTTCACCGCGACGAATAACGGTACAACGATCTGCCATTGCTTTGATTTCATCTAATTTATGCGTAATGATAATAACGGATTTGCCTTCTGCAGCAAGAGATTTCACAATTTTGATAAACTCATCAATTTCTTGTGGCGTTAATACCGCAGTCGGTTCATCAAAAATTAAAATGTCTGCACCACGATATAATGTTTTTAAAATCTCTACCCTTTGCTCCGTTCCAACAGAAATATCACTCACTAAAGCGTCAGGATTTACTTTTAAATGATATTTTTCAGATAGCTCTAAAATTTCTTTGCGCGCCTTTCTGCGATTCACTAAACCGACAACATTAGGCTCGCTACCTAAAATAATATTTTCAGTGACACTAAATTTTTTGACGAGCATAAAATGTTGATGCACCATTCCAATTTTTAATTTAGCCGCCCTATTCGGCGAAGAAATGTGCACAACTTCACCATTAATTAAAATATCCCCGCTTGTTGGCTGCAATAACCCGCACAGCATATTCATTAACGTTGATTTTCCCGCTCCATTTTCACCAAGTAATGCATGAATTTCGCCTTGCTTTACTTGTAAATTAATATTGTTATTAGCTGTAAAATCACCAAATTTTTTCGTGATATTACGCATTTCAATAACATACTTTTCATGTGTCATATGAAAACTTCCTTTCCATAGTTACTAGACTCATTTTAACATACTTTAACAAGAGAATAACCCCTCACATGTAAATGAGGGGTTAAAACATGTTATGTCGTTATTCTAGTTTTTTTCTAAAAATGCTTTTAATTGATCATCAGTAGCTGGTGGTGTAATTTCACCAGAAATGATTTTTGCTTTTGCAGCTTGAACTTCTTTTTTAATGTCTTCGCTTAATTGTCCTGTAGTTAAATCAACACCGCCATCTTTTAGACGATATGTGAAGACACCTGTTTTAAACCCATTTTTTTCTGTTTCTAACGCAAATTGTTTCATTGTTTGACCAACTAATTTTAAAGTTGATGTTAATGTAACAGATTTTGTTTCGCCAGATTTTGTTTTGTAGTTACCGTCTTCGTGTTGGTCCATATCAACACCGATAACCCATAGTTTTTTAGAGTCATCTACTTCCATTTTTTCTTTAGCAGAACTGAATACACCTAACCCTGATGTACCTGCAGCAGCATAAATAACGTCAACACCTTGCGCATACATTGTATCAGCAATTGTTTTTCCTTTTGGTGCATCTTGGAAGCTTTCTACATATTTATTTTCAATCACGATATCTTTATTAACAGATTTTGCACCTGCAATAAATCCTGATTCAAAGTGAATTAATGTTGCGTTACGGATACCACCAATGTAACCGATGTGGTTTGTTTGAGTTGTTCTTGCTGCGGCAATACCAGCTAAATAAGCTGCTTCTTGTTCAGCGAACAATAATGATGCTCCATTTTTAAAGTTTTCATTAATTGTTGCATCTACGGCAACAAATTTTTGATCTGGATTTTTTTCAGCAAATTCATTTACTGATTTATTTAATTGGAAACCTACAGCATAAATTAAATCATATTTTGCTTTAATGGCTTTACTAAAGTTCGTTGCGTAGTCTTTTTCACCAGTTGATTGGATATAGTCGTATCCATTCACACCTTTTTCACGTTTTGTTTCTTTACCCCACGCTTGAAATCCTTCCCAAGCACTTTGGTTAAATGATTTGTCATCTACACCACCAGAGTCAGTAACAAAAACAACTGAGAATTTATCTTTAGCTGCGGAACCTCCTGCTTTTGATGAAGGAGTTGAAGTTGATGAACTTCCTCCACACGCGGCTAATAATAACGTTGAAGCTAAACCTAAAGTTGCAAGACCTAATTTATTTTTTGTCATTGCTAAATTCCCTCCATAAAATTATTTACTGGAGTTAGTATAACATACAAAACTTTAGTTTGACAACAATAAAATTCGTTTTTTTTACTCGAAAATTAAATAAACAATTCATGAAGTCCATTTTTTAGCGTTTTTACTAGGGTTTTAAACCAAAAACACGAACAATAGAATATTTTTGTCTCAAAAAGTAAACTAGACCCGTACAATCGAAAACTTTTGTTTACACAATAATCGTCAAATATAATGCTCTTGCTTGAAACTAATATAATTTCCATCACCAATAATGATATGGTCTAAAACAGTGACGCCAATCATCTCACCACTTTCAATTAACCGTTGCGTAAACGCAATATCTTCATGACTCGGTTGCGGATTGCCACTTGGATGATTATGCGCCACAATAATTTTAGTCGCCCCTAATTTTAAAGCATGCCGAAACACTTCTCTTGGTTCAGCAATACAACGCGTTGCACTCCCAATAAACAATATTTTCTTTTGAATAATGTGATTTTTCGTGTTTAAAAATAAAACGGCAAAATGTTCTTGTTGTAAATGCCCCATTTCATTCGCTAAAAACTGTGCAGCACTCTCACTTGAAACGATGGTACCTAGCTTTATTTGCGTTGCTTGACTAATGCGTTTTCCCAATTCAATCATCGCCTTTAACTCAATTGCTTTAACACGACCGATACCATCAACTTCTTGCAACTCCTCAATTGACATATTTTTCAAATTGTACAAACCGTCACTTTTTTCTAGTAACTTTTTCGACACTTGAAAAACACTTTGCGTTACAGTGCCTGTACGTAATAAAATCGCTATCAACTCTTGGGTTGATAGCGATTGCTCTCCTAATTGCTCTAACCGTTCGCGCGGTTGAGATTGTTCAATCAAACTCGTTTTTTTCATCGTATCACCTCATTATAAGTTACACGATTTAAACTCATTTTCAACAATATTTTTAAATTCCGATACAAAATATAATGAACCAGTGACCACTAAACAATCAAACGATTTTTCTTTTATGCCGTCAAAAACAAACTTTTTGTAATCTTCAACAACCGAAATGCCGTCCGGAAGATGATCATACGATGTGACAGGTTGTGTTTTAACGTAGTCAAATTCTGTAAAGTAAACCGGAAAATGTTCTTGCAACGCCATTAGCATGCCTTCATAGTCCTTATTGGGTAGCGCACCAAATAATATGGTAATGTCACGTTGATGAAATGCGTTAGATTGTAATGTTTCAATTAATCCCATGACACCATGCAAATTATGAGCGCCATCAACAAATACAGTCGGCTCATCAACCAATTTTTCAAATCGTCCCGGCCAATACACTTTAGACAACCCTTCACGCACTGCTTCTGGCGATAAACTGTGTGATAGGACGTATTCACAAACATTTAGTGCTAAATGTAAATTATCTTTTTGATATACCCCTGTAATACTTGGCACATAATCATGCCCGTCATAATGTACAGGTTGACTAGCTACCGGCACAAAATGACAGTCCGCGTTTTTCGATTCGGCAACCTTTAAAATCACGTCTTGTGCCACTTTGCCAACTTGTCCTATAAATACCGTTTGATTTGGTTTAATGATACCCGCTTTTTGATAGGCAATTTCTTCAATGGTATCGCCTAACAATTCGGTATGATCAATACCAATTGTTGTAATGACAGCCGTACTTTGCTGAATAAAATTCGTAACGTCATTTAACCCACCAATACCAACTTCCAAAATAACAAAATCAACATCACGTTGTTGCACAAACAAGAAAAAGACTAATGTCATAATTTCAAATTGTGCAAATTCTGTCTGCAATTGTTGCACTGCCTTTAAATGTTGTATAAATTCTTCATCACTAATTGGTTGACTGTTATAAACAAACCGCTCATTAATTGACATAATATGTGGTGAAGTAAAACACGCACTACTTTTACCATGTGCTTGTAAAATGGCATTCATATAAGCTGTTGTTGACCCTTTACCATTTGTCCCTGCCACATGAATAATGTTCAATTTTTCAACATCAATTGCTAATTGTTGAATGGCAGTATTAATCACATCAAAATTTTGTCGTTTTAATCCACGCGGTTGGCTATATAACCAGTCTATCGCTTCTTGCATTGTTTCCATATTTCTTCCCCTAATTCACATTCAATACATTAGTACATTTTATTAATACCACGCTTAACTGTACTGTCTTTTTGCACCGTCTTGTGTATACGCGGCGTCAATAATTCCCCCGCCTAAACACACATCACCATCGTAAAACACCACAGCTTGACCGGGTGTAATGGCACGAACAGATTTGTCAAAAATCACTTTTGCTTTTGTTTGTGTTTCGTCTAACTGAACCGTCACTCCAATGTCTTCTTGGCGGTATCTAAATTTAGCCGTACATTTAAATTCACTTGATTTTGTATCATTCGTATTAAATTGAATATCACTCGCCAATAAATAATCGCTATATAAATGTTCGTGGTGATAACCTTGACCAACGTATAATGTATTGGTCTTCATATCTTTACCAACCACAAACCATGGTTCATGTACACTATACCCTTTAACGCCACCAATACCTAACCCTTGGCGTTGACCAATCGTGTAGTACATTAACCCGTCATGTTTACCGATAACATCGCCAGCCAGCGTTTTCATTTCACCGGGTTGAGCGGGTAAATAGTTTGATAAAAACTCTTTAAAATTGCGTTCACCAATAAAACACACACCCGTTGAGTCTTTTTTTGTCGCCGTTGCTAAATTGGCCTCTTGCGCAATTTTACGCACGTCTTTTTTGTTCAAATGCCCTAACGGAAACATGGCTTTTTGTAATTGTTCTTGCGTCAATTGACTTAAAAAATACGTTTGATCTTTGTTGTCATCGGCACCACGCAAAAGACGTTTTTGACCAAATTCATCTTCAACCAATTGTGCATAATGACCCATAGCAATATAATCTGCACCTAAATCGTTTGCATACTCTAAAAAGGCTTTAAACTTAATTTCTTTATTACACATCACATCTGGATTAGGTGTGCGATCTTTTTTATACTCATCTAAAAAATAAGTAAAGACTTTATCCCAATATTCTTTTTCAAAGTTGACAGAATAATAAGGAATGCCAATTTGTAAAGCTACTGCTTCAACATCTTTATAGTCTTCTGTCGCTGTACAGAAACCATTTTCATCAGTATCATCCCAGTTTTTCATGAAAATACCAATGACATCATAACCTTGTTGTTTCAATAAAAGTGCCGTAACAGAAGAATCTACTCCGCCACTCATACCGACAACAACACGTGTTTTTGAATTATCTTGTGTCATATTATCACCATCATTTCGTTATCTTTTAGCGATTGAAGGTCGCTCAATGCTACCACAAGTTTTAGCATTAGTGTTATTATACGACAAAACGACAAAAAGGGTAAAACAATACAAACTTTTTAAAAGATTTTTAATCTTAAAAATTGCAAAATAGTGTTGATTGTTTTTCAACCTATTCAAACAAAAGATAGTGACTTAACATTTGTTAAATCACTATCTTTATGAGTCATCAACCCTATTTGACATAGAGCCCCTTTTTTGACATAGAGACTAAATTTATAACCCTATTATATATGCCGTCAACACTTTTTGGTGCGTATTTTTTCTAAAACACAAAAAGCCTATCCAATGGATAAGCTTTTTGTTCATATGCACCTAATCGCACTTTTTAGTCTTCGTCATCTGCCAATAATTCGGCTAATAATGGCTCGTCTAATTCTAGTGGTGCAACGGTTGTATTGTTGGCTGTTTCTTGTGCCATTTCTTCTTCGGTTGCTTCAATTAGCCCTAATTTGATGCGAATTTTGCGTTCTAAATCCGCCATAAATTCCGGATTGTCGACTAAATATTTTTTAGCCGTTTCACGCCCTTGACCGATGCGTTGTTCACCGTACGAGTACCATGAACCCGCTTTTTTAATGATGTCGTATTCAACGGCTAAATCGATAATTTCACCAATTTTTGAAATCCCTTCACCGTACATAATGTCTACGGTTACCGTTTTAAATGGTGGCGCCACTTTATTTTTCACAATTTTAATTTTTGTTTCGTTACCAATCACTTCACTTGAACTAGATGATGGTGTGATGGCAGCACCTTTACGCACTTCCATACGAATGGTTGAATAAAATTTCAACGCACGTCCACCCGGTGTAACTTCGGGATTTCCATAGGTTACCCCTACTTTTTCACGTAATTGGTTAATAAAAATGGCGACTGTTTTTTGTTTATTGATATGACTTGATAATTTACGCAACGCTTGCGACATCAATCGTGCTTGTAATCCGACGTGAGCGTCTCCCATACTCCCGTTAATTTCGGCTTTTGGCACTAATGCGGCAACAGAGTCGATGACGACAACGTCAATGGCACCTGAACGTACTAATGATTCGGCAATTTCAAGCGCCTCTTCACCACTATCGGGTTGAGATAAAAATAAATCATCAATATTAATCCCTAAATTTTTCGCATAGACAGGATCCATTGCGTGTTCCGCATCAATATACGCTGCGACACCACCTTGTTTTTGCACTTCGGCAACGACGTGTAACGCTGTTGTTGTTTTACCCGAAGATTCTGGACCGTAAATTTCTACAATACGCCCACGAGGAAATCCACCGATACCTAATGCGGAGTCGATTAGTAATGACCCTGATGAAATGGCATCAATCTTTGTGTCCGCTTTATCGCCTAGACGCATCAAAGCACCTTTACCAAACGACTTTTCAATTTCTTTAATCGCCTTATCCAGCGCTTTTTGTCTTTCTTCACTAATTGCCATGTTATACCTCCAATAGCATTTTTCTTAATTCTATGAACCCTTTTTGAACAGCCAGCTGACGATTCAATTCGCGATCACGATGTAATTGTAATTCCACTACTTTTTGTTGTGTTGGTGTGGCAATACCAATATAGACACGCCCACTCGGTTTATTCTCAACACTTGTTTTGTCCGCAATACCCGTAAATGATATGCCGATGTCACTTTGACAAAGCTTTTTGACATTTTGTGCCATTTCTAATGCACATTCTGCACTGATGGCACCAAATTGATGAAGGGTACTTTCATTGACACCAAGTATCGTTTGTTTCATCTCATTGGTATAGGTGACAACACCACCACAATAGACTGATGATACACCAGAAATCTGTGTTAATTTAGCACCACATAACCCACCGGTAACACTTTCAGCTGTTGCAATAGACCATTGCTTTTGTTTTAACAACGCTACTACAACATGTTCCAACGTTTCTTCATCACGTCCGTAATAAAACTCACTTAGGCGATTTTGAATTGCCATGATGACAGGTTGCATTAAACGATTGGCTTCTTGACTGGTTTGCCCGCTTGCCGTTACGCGCACGTCTACCAAACCGGGATTAGCGTATATCGCAACGGTCGGATTGGTTTGTTCAGATACGATGTCTTCAATTTTTTCTGCAAGTAATGATTCCCCAATATCTGCAAACCGTAGCAACACTGATGATAGTTGTTCTTGTGTGAACTTGCTTAATACAGGCTTCACTTCTGTTTCTAACATCATTGATAACTCACGTGGTGGACCGGGTAAAACGATGTAGGTAACATCATTTTTTTGAATAAACATCCCTGTAGCAAACCCATTATGATTCATCAACGGTTGACATTTTTTTAAAATGAGCGATTGCTTCAAATTATTTTCAGACATGATGCGACCACTTTTTTCAAAATACAACACGATTTTTTGTTTGGATAGTTCATGTTGTACCAATTCGTCATTTAAAAAAGTTGCGATAACTTCTTTCGTGATATCGTCTTGTGTTGGCCCTAACCCACCACAAATGGCGATAATATCACTTCTTTGACTACTTTGCTTTAGTTGCTCCAATAAACGATTTGGATTATCGCCAACAACCGTTTGGTAATACGTTCCAATATTTTGTGCATTGAGAAACCGAGAAATTGTCGTAGCGTTTGTATTGACCACTTGTCCCATTAACAATTCCGTTCCCACTGCAATGATTTCTGCTTTTAACATATTTATCACCTTCTATATAACATAACCCAAACGCATACAAATGTTAAAATTGATTGAAAATTGAACGATATTTTATAAAATAGTCAATACCTGAATAAATGGTTAAAGCAAGACAAATGTATAAAAACACATTACCTAATGGTACACCAAGACTAAAATCATTAAAAATCAAACACGTAATGGCAATCATTTGTGTGGCAGTTTTTAATTTCCCAGACCAATCCGCTGCCATGACAGTCCCTTGCTCTATTAACAATAATCGCAATCCCGTCACTGCCAATTCACGCATAATAATGACGGATACAATCCATGCTGGAATGCCGTGTGTTTGCACAAGCATAATGAGCGCACTTAACACTAACATCTTATCAGCTAATGGATCGGCAAATTTTCCAAAATTAGTTACTAAATGTAATCGTCTTGCTAAATAACCGTCTAAATAATCCGTTGCACTGGCTACAACAAACAATACGCCAGCTAAAAAATACGACTGACATAGCATTGCGACAATGAAAAACGGAATGGCGATTAATCGAGCAATCGTCAATTTATTCGCTATATTCATATTAACTCCTAGCGGTCAAAGTTAAACGTGTAATCTTGTACACGATTATACGTTGGCACATCAACTTTTTGACCGTTGAATGTAACGGTTAACGCGCTAGATAAACCAACACGAATTTTCATATACCCTGCATTGTTATAGGCGTTTAAGCGATACGGTACACCCGGTGTCATAGTGCCTTCGTGTACTTTTTGACCAAAGATTTCAACACTAATCCATACTGGTTCACTTGCCGTTAAAGTTACGACATACTCACCTGTATAGTGTGCATAACTTGCACCTAATCCATACGTTGTTTGGAATGCATCCGATGACATGATGTACAAATCAGCCGGTTCATTGCTTGGACGTGGCGCTTCTTGTTGTGGCGCTTCAGCGGCTTGCGGTGCTGTTGTTTGTGCGGTCGTTTCAGCAGTTGTTTGTGCCGTTGTTGTTTGCATTGTTGTCGTTGTTGTTTCTGTTTGCGATGTCGTCACTAATGTACTTTGACTCGTTTGTGTCATCGTTTGTTTAGGGGCAACCGCTTGCATCACTTGTGGAATTGCCCAGACTAATGCGGCAATCAACAATGCCAACACCATTAATAAACCAATCATTTTTTTACTTAGTTTGTTTTCTTGTGCTGCACTTTCTACCGCCTCGTAAGCTTCAACCGTTTCTTCATCGACGTCAACACTCTCTTGAGCAAAATTTTCAAATGAAAAGTCTGTTTCATCGAGTCCGTCGCTATCTAATTCAAATGGTACGGTATGGATGTGAGGTGTTGTTTCCTGCTCACCATCTATTTGTTCATCGGCACTATCCATTTCTGTCGTCAAAAATACTGCTTCATCATTTTCTAATGTATCGAACGTTTCATTATTTACCGTTTCTTCAACATTTTCTACGGTTTCATGATTTTGTCCGTCATCCTCATTAACGACTGCTTCGTTACTATCGCTTTCTTGTGGGATGTTTTCTTGAACAACTTCATCTTGTGCCACATCTTGATTTGTTGATTCTGTTTCGTCTATATCATTTTTGCTTGGTTTATCTAAATTGGCATCGTCTTGACGAGCGGGTTTGCGCAATTCTTCTTGCAATAGCACTTCGGGTCTTTTTTGTTCAGACACTTGTTTAATTTGTTCGTACTGTTTAATTAATTTGTTCGCGTCCAACTTTAAAATCGTTGCATATTGTTTAACAAATGAACGCACATAATAATCGCCCGGAATTGTATCAAAATTTTCTTCTTCCAATGCCACAATAAAACGTGATTGAATCGTTGTAATATGACTAATATCTTCTATTGAATAGCCTAATTTTTCACGTTTTTCTCTTAACTGTTCACCAAAAACAGACATATTATCTACTCCTTAAATTTATAAATTCACATCATATAGTATACCACATTTTAAATTATTTTAGAAAAATTAAATTTTCCATATAATTGATGATTTCATTTGTCTTTACGTTCCCGGCTTGTTATACTAGTTTTACTATTTTAATTAAAGGATTTTCCATGAGCATTTTAAAACAAAAAAAGAAGGAACGCTTTATTGGCTTACTCGTCATTATTGCCACTTCCATTTCCATGATCGGTTTATATTTATTTAGCTTTAAGACAGTTGACGTGCCTTATTTAACTTTACGACCAAATGCAGATGTGCAAACTCAAGTGAGTGCGGTCGTTCCACAAAACCATCGTTACGCCACCATTGATCAACGTGACGGGTGGACATATATTTTTGCCGATGGTAAAACGGGTTGGCTACGCACAAATGATTTCACGCAACAAGACCTTGCACATAACGACGCCGTTTACGCCGTCAAACCAATTGACGATACGGTGTCCATTTACGACAACCCGCGTTCGACAGAAAAAGAACTTGGCAAACTAACGCGCAATACCATTTATTACGTTTATTACGAAAGAAACAATTGGTCACAAATTGTTTTTAACGACAGAGCGGTATGGGTTCAAACGGATAAACTCATTAAAAAATAGGTTGATACTTTACGTCAAAAGTATTCAACCTATTTTTGTATACATCATTTAAGAGGTGTTGAACGTTTACAGCCACCAACATCAAATCGGATAAAACCCTATTTTTGTATACCGCATCATTTGATAGGGCATTTTAAAAGGTATTGGCATTTCTGCCAACACCTTTTTTATAAGGCTTTTTATGCCATATTTTTTAATGTTTCGATACGTTGTTCAACGATTTGTAATTGTTGTTTGTAGTCTTCACCTTTTTGGCGTTCCACATCAATGACATGCGCCGGTGCTTTGGCAACAAATCCTTCGTTGGATAATTTACCTTCAACACGTTTCACTTCACTCATTAATTTAGCCGCTTCTTTTTCTAAACGTTTGATTTCATCTGCAATATTGATTAATCCTGCTAATGGCATAAACACTTGAGCGCCACTAATTACCGCACTCATTGCTTCACCTTCTACGGTTGCATCTAGGGCAATCGTTAGCGTTTCTGGATTACAAAAACGTGTAATATAGCTACTGTTTTCTAATAATAAGTCAGCAATGTCTTGTGTGTTGGCTTTAATGGCAATCGGAACAGGTTTTGATAATGGTGTGTTGACTTCATTACGAATGGTACGAACCGTACGAATCACTTCAATCAATCGTTCCATACTTTCCAATGATGACGCGTCACTTAATGATTCATCGACAATTGGATATTCTGCCACAACAACACTTTGCGTATCGCCATGTAACGTTTGGAAAATCTCTTCAGTAACAAACGGCATAAATGGATGTAACAAGCGTAACGTTTGATCGAGTACGTGCAATAGAATGCTACGCGTTGTGAATTTAGCCACTTCATTTTCGCCGGTCAACGTTTCTTTTGACATTTCAATATACCAGTCACAGAAATCGTCCCAAACAAAGTTATACAATTGTCGTCCTGCTTCACCAAATTCAAATTTATCAAATAAATCGGTAACGCGTGAAATGGTTTCATTTAAGCGTGTTAATATCCAACGATCTGCTAACGTTTTTTCGCCTGTAATGTCTAGTGTTGACATGGTAACATCACCGATATTCATGAAGGCGTAACGGCTGGCGTTCCAAATTTTATTGATGAAATTCCACGCCGCTTCTACTTTTTCTTCCATGTAGCGTACGTCTTGACCTGGTGCTGATCCATTTAACAAGAACCAGCGTAACGCATCGACACCGTGTTGTTCAATGACGTCCATTGGATCAATTCCGTTGCCGAGTGATTTACTCATTTTACGTCCCTCTTTATCACGAATTAAGCCATGGATTAATACGTTTTGGAACGGCTTTTGGTCAGTAAACTCTAAACTTTGGAAAATCATGCGACTTACCCAGAAGAAAATAATGTCGTAACCTGTTACTAACGTTGACGTTGGGAAATAACGTTTGAAATCATCACTGTCTTCATTTGGCCAGCCCATTGTTGAAAACGGCCATAACGCACTTGAAAACCATGTGTCTAACACATCTTCATCTTGTGTCCAGTTTGATACATCTTCGGGCGCTTCCATACCTACATACAATTCGCCTGTTTCGTTATGGTACCACGCCGGAATTTGATGTCCCCACCACAATTGACGTGAAATACACCAGTCGTGTACATTTTCCATCCACGATAAATAAGTTTGTTCAAAACGTGGTGGGTAAAAATCAACACGATTTTGTGTACTTTGTGCATCAATCGCTTGTTTTGCCAAGTCTTCCATTTTGACAAACCATTGTTTTGATAAACGTGGTTCTACGACCGCGCCACTTCTTTCGGAATGTCCGACACTATGATTGTGTTGTTCGATTTTAACAAGCAGTCCTAATTCACGTAAGTCGTCAATGATTTGTTTGCGTGCCACAAAACGATCCATACCGGCATATTTACCAGCTAATGCGTTCATCGTTGCGTCATCGTTCATGACGTTAATTTGTGGTAGGTGATGTTTTTCACCGAGTTCAAAGTCGTTTGGATCGTGTGCAGGTGTTACTTTCATTGCACCTGTACCAAACGCTACGTCAACGTATTCATCTGCAATAATAGGAATATCACGATTCATTAATGGTAGCGTTACGGTTTTTCCAATTAAATGTTGATAGCGTTCATCATTTGGGTTAACAACAACTGCGGCATCACCAAGCATGGTTTCTGGACGTGTTGTCGCAATTTCAATATAGCCACTACCGTCACTTAATGGGTAATTCATGTGGTAAAACGCGCCATCAACATCTTTATGGATTACCTCAATATCGGATAACGCTGTGCGTGCCACCGGATCCCAGTTAATGATTTTTTCACCGCGGTAAATTAATCCTTTTTCAAACAGTTTCACAAATACGGTTTTAACCGCTTGCGATAACCCTTCATCAAGGGTAAAACGTTCTCTGTCATAATCGACAGACACACCCATTTTGCCCCATTGTGAGCGAATGGTTTGTGCGTAGTCTTCTTTCCATTCCCATGTTTTTTCAAGGAATTTTTCACGCCCTAAATCGTAACGTGACACGCCTTCTTGACGTAATTTTTCTTCAACTTTGGCTTGTGTCGCAATACCGGCATGGTCCATACCCGGTAACCATAATGTATCGTATCCTTGCATGCGTTTAAAACGAATGATGGCATCTTGTAACGTCACATCCCACGCATGACCTAGGTGTAATTTTCCGGTTACGTTTGGTGGTGGAATAACAATAGAATACGGCTTTGCATCTGGGTTGGCGTTTGGTTTAAACACACCACTATTTACCCATTTTTCATAGCGTCCACTTTCTACCTCTTGTGGATTGTATTTTGGGGGTAGTTGTATCATGTGAGTTCTCCTTTTTCTGTTTAATTGATATTTATTTTAGTTGTTTTACATTTTTCATAAACGACCTGTTTTATAATGGCATTTGCAAATTAGTATTTGCATATTCTAATTTTTTTACGGTTACTATTGAATAACACGTTTTCTAACTTCATTGGTATACGTGATGGGTTGCGGTAATTTTTTCAAATACGACACTAACACATCCGTATCATAATATTGTTTTTTCAATAAATTGTGCGTGTTTTCAAATCCTACGTAACCATCTTTTCCAGTACCAATAAAAGTATTGGTTGACACTAAATACGTTTTATCCATTTGAAGCGGTTCGTATCCGTTTGGCGTTTTAATCAGTATTTCTTTTAAACGCAATTCATCATCTTGTGCATGATAAACGACTTTTGCTTGGCTGACTTGTGGGTATTCACCGCTATCTAAAGCGCTAAACAAATCTTTTCCTGTCATATGGCAAATGTACAATTCACAAGCAAATGGCAAAATTTGCAATACATCGCCGTACGTTACGACACCTTCTTTTAACGTTTGGCGTATACCGCCACTATTCATAATGGCTAAATCGGGTGAAAAACCTAATGCTTTTGCCTTGTCTAAATACGCATCGGTAATTAAATTCGTTAAATTCGTTGATGTATATTTTGTCACATCTCGCTTACCGTTCAAGTCTTCTTGTAACGTGGCAATCGGTTTTGTAACAACCGCTTCAACGGATTTATCCCACTCTTTCAATTCTTCATATAGCGCTTCATCATAAAATGGGTATTCGCGCAAATCGATGAGTTGGTAATTTAATCGTTTCACACCGTCGTCATCACAACCAATTTCCAATTCACCAATGTAGTTGCCATATGAACCTGCTTGAAAAATTTGTGTTTGCCACCCTTTATCGTTAGTGACGACAATGGGTTGCTCCAACACTTTATGCGTGTGTGATCCAATAATGTAATGAATGCCCGATACTTCTTCGGCTAGTCTAACGTCTTCCACATCTCCAAGATGGCTTAATGCGATAATGACATCGACATTTTCTTTTTGTAGCTGGGCGACTTTTTCACGTGAGACATCGATTGGATCAAAAAATAGCGTTTCTTCACTGGGTGATGAACTATTTTGTGTCGTTGGTGTGAGTAATCCGATGATGCCAATTTTCAAGCCATCTTCAAACGTGTGTACTGTCCATGGTTTATAGTTTGTAATTTGTTTTAAATAGGCGTCTTTCTCCCATTGTACATTGCTTAATATGACTTGGCTGTGGATATGGGATAAAAAGTGATACACATCTTTTGAGCCGTTATCAAAATCGTGATTGCCTAATGTCATATAGTCATAGCCAAGTTTATTTAATAGATAGGGCTCTTTTTCACCTTCAAAGACGGTGTAATATAAACTTCCGCGTAAATTATCCCCTGAATCGACAACTAGGACGTTGTCATATTTTTGACGTGCACTGTCAATGACGTGCTTTCTTTTATGAAAATTATTCAAATAAGAATGTGTATCATTTGTATGTAAAATGGTTACCTTTTTAATTGCTATCACCTCATTACTTTAAATAAAAACGCCCTATTTAGCAGTTGCTAAATAGGACGAGCTAATCGTGGTACCACCTATATTCCGTTTGTATGGACAAACGCTCTGCATTGATAACGCAGGAACTCTGCGAGTCGACTTACTTTCTTTTCAGTCCACTTACTCCTAAGCTACCTTCATTTGCCTTGTTATGTGTTTACACCACCCACACACTCTCTAAAAACAGTCACAAACTACTCCTCTTAATCTTTGTTTCATTATTTTAACACGCCATACAAGAAATTGCCACGACTTTTGTGTATAATACATGAAAAAGGAGAGAAAATTATGTCAATTTATTCCATTTCTGTACAGTTACAAGATCAATCGTTCAGCACGTTGGAAAACTACTCTGGAGATGTGCTTTTAATTGTGAATACGGCAACTGGTTGTGGTTTCACACCACAATACGCCGGATTACAAGACTTGTATACGACGTATCATTCAAAAGGGTTTCACGTGTTAGATTTCCCATGCAATCAATTTAACGAACAAGCACCGGGAAGCGATGATGACATCAACACTTTTTGCGCTTTGCATTACGACACGACTTTTCCAAGATTTCATAAAGTTGATGTCAACGACGAAAATGCTGCCCCATTGTTTACTTTTTTAAAAGATGCTAAAGGCGGTTTATTAAACGATGACATTAAATGGAATTTCACTAAATTTTTAGTGAATAGACAAGGTCAGGTCATTAAGCGTTACGCACCACAAACGGATCCAAAATCCATTGCTAAAGACATTGAAGCATTACTGTAGTTTTTTCCACACACCGTAATGAAATTTGGTATTTTCTCGAACGTGTCGTTGAAAGCCAAATCGTTCAAATACGTCATCACGAAAATGCGCTTTAATCATGACACACTCTTTGCAGACGCGTTTCGCTTCATTGATATCGTCTTGCGTTAGTGCAACATATTTTTGTCGACTTTGAATCCCTTGTATATTTTTCGATTCTTTAATCGTTTCACTAAACATCGGATCAAAATACACAATATCAACACTGTCGCTATTTTGTTGTTTTAAATAATTGGAAAAATTGTCATGCACGCAATCAATTCGGTGCATGGCTTTTTGTACTGTCTCTTCAACGTCTTTAAATTGTTTTAAGCCGTGTTTTACAACGGTATAAATGATTGGGTCATACTCAATAGCCGTTACATGATTATGGTAATACGCCATGACAATACTATCTCCTGCCAATCCCATTGTACAATCTAAAATGGTTTTACCGCTGCCAACTAACTCACTTAAAGGATCATACCCTTGGCGAATGCGTATAACGGCGGTATTCGGATGAAAAAATAATTTGGTGCCATCTTCATGGACGTACTCTAATTTATCCGAATAGACAATCAATACGTTGCCAAACTGTTTGATTAACTGCTGAATTGTTTGTTTTTGCCGTTTAATATACGGCACGTTCCATTCGCAAGATAGTTGCAACGCCAATTGTATCATTGCATCCTTTTCTTTAACGGCTGTTGTGATCATTAAATTTTCCATACACCACCTACAAAAAAGAAGCTGAAAAAATTTCAGCCTCTTACTTATTTAAAGCGAACCACTTCGATTTTATAACCGTCTGGGTCTAAAACAAAGAAATAGGATGGCAGTGTGCCGGGCAGACCTTTTAGTTCAGTGACGTTATACCCTAGTTCTTTATGTTTAGCGTGCAAGCCTTCTAAATCGTCAACGGCGATCGCAATATGTCCATACCCGTCTCCAATTTGATAACCTGGATGGTCGTAATTATACGTCAATTCCAATTCATATGAACTTCCCGGTAACGTTAAATACGCTAGCGTAAATTGATGTTCTGGAAAATCGCGTAAACGACTAATTTCAAAGTTAAACGCGTTTTGATAAAACGCTAGAGATTCTTCTAAGTTTTTCACACGATAGCACGTGTGGACCATTTGTTGTTTCATAGTTCTCCTATTTAAAGTGCGTATTCATTAAATGAATTGCATCGTTTTCAATAATTAATTGTCCGTGTTCTTTTACAATCATTGGCGAAATGACACTTACCGTACCGTGTTCGATGGCGCGATAATGAATCGCTTGTTTATTCGTTTCATGGTTTAATTGGTGAATCCAATAGTAAGCATCGTCAAAATGGTACAAATGATTGATATAAATTTTTTCTGTTTTGACAGATTGCGCAAATGATACCACATCTAAAAACTTTTCAAATACATACACTTGATATTTTTCAGTCGATGTACGCCCTTTAGATGACATTTTTGCTTTTTCTTTTTGTTGTTTTTCTTCTTTTTCAAAAATTTGTATCACTTGATCCAACGGTGTATTTTTCAGTGCATCCGGTGAAGATTGGAACGTATGTTTTAAGTGATCTTTCAATCCTGTATTCATACCTTTAGAAATATATAAATCTAATCCATCATTTTTTGGGACAACTTGAAATGTTACGGCATCGAGTCCTTCAAATTCGTGGCGAACACCCACTTCTTCTAAAATCTCATAGAAAAACGACTCTACTTGATTTTGATTTCCAAGTAAATCGAAAAATGTGATACCTCTATCTTCAAGATCGGAATGGCCAATCATGACTTTTATTGTATTTTCATTGATATGTTCCATTTTCATCGCAATCACCTCTTTTCTTTGGTATAACCACTATTTTATCGAATTTTTTTCATTTGTAAAGTAAAATAGACCGAAGAATACTCCGGTCTATTTTAGACTGTTGACATAATAAAGTGTCAACAGTCTTTTTGCGTATCAGCCGCTAAGTGTACGGCTTACCGCGATGTACACGATACATCGCTCGTTCTCTACTGCGTACGAGAACGAAGCCATTCGTACCACAATGGCTGATACGATAATAACATTAAAATAAAAAATTATGTAGCATAGCCTAAATCATAAAATGCATTTTATCGTAGCCTGCTTTATGGCAAAAAATGTATACGATAGCGTACTTTGTGCATCACAATTAACGTATATCCTGAAATAGTCTACTTTTTATAAATAATAGGTATCATAAAAAATATTTTTAATGATAAATATAGAGATTTTCATTATCATTGCGCCTTTAAATTTTTTGATATGATACTTTATCCTTTTTAAACGTATGGTGATATTTCAACAAAATAGACCGAAGAATGCTCCGGTCTATTTTTTACGTTTCTTTTTAATTTCTTTAATAACTTTTAACGCACGCTCACGTGTTTTAATGTTTGGACTTTTTAAACGGCGATACGCACTCGATAAATCAAATTTTTCCATAAGTTCCTCCAAATCGTAATCGTTACGTTTAGAAGTATAGCATGCCCTTTTAAAAAATGCAAATTATAAATTAGCACTATTTACAAACCAAACATTTTCGATCATCTTTTTAAGCGATTAATGCCAAAATAATGAAGTTAGCAATAAACAATGCGGTAGATAGCCAAACAATTGGATGTATCTCTTTCACTTTTCCACTGACACATTTTACAATAACGTAGAATATAAAACCTGCCGCAATTCCATAAGAAATACTGTATGCAAATCCCATGAACACAGATGCAAAAAATGCGGGTACCGCTTCTTCAAATTTTGTCCAGTTAATATCGGCAAAAGAAGACATCATTAAAACACCAACAATAATTAATGCGGGAGCTGTCGCTGCTGCTGGAACAATGCTCACAAGTGGCGCTGCTAGTGTCGATGCGACAAATAATAACGCGGTCACAACGCTCGTCAATCCGGTACGACCACCTGCACCAATACCGGCTGCAGATTCAACGTACGTTGTTGTATTAGATGTTCCAAACACTGCACCAATAGATGTTCCGATGGCATCGGCAAACAATGCTTTATCCATTTTAGAGCTGAAACCAGAGCCGTTTTCTAAAGCGCGTTCATCTTCTTCGGAGAAAATGCCTGTACGTCGACCTGTTCCAATAAATGTTCCGATTGTGTCAAAGACATCGGATAAACTAAACGCGAAAATAGTTAATAAAACTGTTGGTAATTTTGACGTATCGGAGAACAAGGATAGCAATCCTTCTGAACCAAAAGCGGCACCAAAGGTTGTGCCTAATTCTGAAAAGGCGGTACCGATACCTGTTGCAAAATCAATATGACCAACAGTGACAACACCTGTTAAAATACCGATAACAGTAGTTGTTATAATACTAATTAAAATAGCACCACGCACTTGTTTTACCATTAAAATAATAGTGAAAATAAGACCGAATAAAGCTAGTAATGATGCTGGATTGGTGAATTTTACTAATTCGGGAACAATTCCACCACCAGATACAACAGATTGAACACCGTTGACGGTTGCCGTTGCTTGATAAGGTGCGTTATTAATCGATAAGATTGATCCACTATCGGATAAAAAAGCTAAAAAATTTGCATTTTTAATACCGATATAAGCAACGAATACGCCAATCCCTGCACCAATGGCGTGTTGTAAACTTTCTGGAATTGATTTAATCATGAGTTTACGGATTTTTGTGACGGTAATTAAAATATTAAACATACCGCATAAAAAGACCATGGCTAATGCTTGTTGCCAAGAAAACCCTAGACTAAATACAACGGTAAATGTGAAAAATGCGTTCAATCCCATTCCGGGAGCTAATGCGTAAGGTACATTGGCAAATAGTCCCATAATCAAAGTGCTGATTGACGACGCAATAATAGTGGATAAAAAAACGGCTTGCGACGGCATTCCTGTTAATGACAAAATTGCTGGATTAACAAATAAAATATACGACATTGCGAAAAATGTTGTAAAACCTGCAATAATTTCTGTTGCAACCGTCGTGTTATGTTGCGATAGTTTAAAAAATTTTTCCATAACAGCTCCTTTTTTATTTGAAAACGAACAAACAATTTTAAATCATTTTTGTTTAACGTTCGTTTTTAATCGTTGTTTTTTATGTTACAAATAAATTGTACGACTAAAACACGCTAAAATCAATACAAAAATAGCGAAAACAACAAAAATGTACGGATTTTTGTTTTGAAAGCTTTTGAAATTTATTTAGAAATGATAAATATAGCGATAGTAACACATCATTTACCAAATACTGCAGGAATTATTTATGATACCTTTTAAATCCATAACGAAAATTTCTCGTTATCAACTAATAAAGTCGCTTAATTTTGGATCACCAACACCATTTGACATAGAACAAATTTTAGATCACCAACACCATTTGACATAGCACCCCTTTTATGAACCGACCGTCTATTGCCATAGAGTCCTATTCTGAATCAACTGCCCTATTTGACATAGAGCCCTTTTCTAAATCAACCGCCCTATTTGACATAGAACCCAAACTAAAAGGTGTCGATGGCTTTTTTGTAAGCCATCAACACCAAATCGTATCATTATGCTAATGTTGGTAATTCTTCCCCGATTGCTGCTAAACGTGCAATCACATCTTCTGCTGTTAAGTTGTTTTCTTCAACGTAGCGGTTGCGTGGGTGAACACGACATTCGTGTGAGCAACCACGTAAATATTTATGCTCATTTTCAACAGATGTCAACATTTGACGGTTGCAGTATGGATTTCCACAGTTTACATAGCGTTCACATGGTGTACCGTCAAACCAATCTTTACCAATAATGACTGGGTTAACATGGTTAATATCTACTGAAATGCGTTCGTCAAAGACGTACATTTTACCGTCCCATAATTCGCCTTGTACTTCTGGATCTTTTCCGTATGTTGCAATACCACCGTGTAATTGACCAACATCTTTATAGCCTTCACGTACCATCCAGCCAGAGAATTTTTCACAACGCACACCACCCGTACAGTAAACAACAACACGTTTATCCATAAATTTTTCTTTGTTGTCGCGTACCCATTGTGGTAATTCGCGGAAATTACGAATATCTGGGCGAATAGCACCACGGAAATGACCTAAGTCATATTCATAGTCGTTACGTGTGTCTAAAACAACTGTATTTTCATCTAATAGAGCTTCTTTAAACTCTTGTGGTGATAGGTAAGCACCTGTAGTTTCTAATGGATTAATGTCTTTATCAAAGTCGTTATCTTCTAACCCTAAATGAACAATTTCTTTTTTGTAACGAACAAACATTTTTTTGAATGCTTGCTCATCTTCTTCATCAATTTTAAACCATAAATCACTAAACAACGGATTGGCATGAACGTAATCCATATATTTTTGTGTTGTTTCATAATCACCTGAAACTGTCCCATTGATACCTTCATCGGCAATTAAAATACGACCTTTTAGACCGATTGATTTACAAAATTCTAAATGTTCTTTTGCATATTGTTCAGCATTTTCAATTGCAACATATTTATAGTATAGCAACACTCTAATTTTTTCTGACATTTCTTTTCCTTCTTTCTATTCCTTTTACGGTACTATTGTACACTAGAATCTAATTCAATTTCAATATCATTGAGTTTTTCGCATATGACAATGCCATCGCCTAATGGTAACGTCGTTGTTTTAATGCTTGGATGGTTATTCACCACATCCATAAAACGATTTAACTGACGATGAATTTTACGCACACGTTTTGGTATCGTTGATTCGTCGTCAAATATCGTTGCCCCTTGGAAAACATCGTCTACAATGAGTAGCCCTCCCGTTTTCAAACAGCGTAAACAGAGCGGTAAAAACTCATAATATTTTGCTTTTGCGGAATCCATAAAAATCACATCATATTGTTCGTGTAACGTTGGCAACACATCGGCTGCATCCCCTTCAATGACGGTCATTTTATGCCCATATTCACTTTTTGCAAAATTTTCACGCGCACGTGTAATCATTAAATCGTAACGGTCTATCGTATGAAAAACACCGTCTTCTGGTAAATGCGAAGCTAGCAACAATCCGGAAAACCCAATTGCTGCACCGATTTCTAAAATTTTTGTCGGTTTGACTTGTCCCATTAAAAAATCTAAAAAGACTGCCGTTTCATGAGGGATAATCGGAATACGGCGTTCGTTGGCAAACGCTTGAACCTCACCAAGCAACCCAGTAAATTGACGTTGTTTTTCTCTCAAAAAATGGACAACATTTTCATTTACAATCCATTTGTCCATCATAATATTACGTTGTACTTGTGTTTCTTCCACGCTAACTCCTATTGTTTAAAAATCTGTTTTTGCTTCATCAACATCACACTCACAAACGACTGCAACGTCCCTTTAATCAAATTAAACGGGATAATTGCCGTCATAATGACTGTTTCTAACGAGCCAAGATTCATTTTATAGACGGTGGTGTACATTGGTAGCAATACAAAATAATTAAAAATCGATAGTGCTATCGTTGTAATAACCGTTGATACACTCAATGCAAATAGCCATTTCTTTGTTTTTTGCATGATGAATAAAAATGTACCCGTAAATAAAAATGCGCTCATTAAATTAGCGAACACTCCAATAAATTCAGGATCTTTAATATATAAAAAGACACCTTTTAAGAAAATCGCAATCAGCAACTCTTTAAAACCAAACAATAAACCAATCAACAAAATGAAACTATCACTAAAGTCGATTTTTAAAAATGGTGCTGCTGGTAATATTGGAAATGAAAAGAATGAAGCCACAATGGCTACTGCTAAAATAATAGCGAATGTCGTAATTTTTTTTGTTGACATAATAAATCCTCCGTAAAGGATCTATCTTCAAAACAGATTGTATTCAGTTATAAAACTTAAAACGTTCTGTCTTCTCCCATCCAGACTGTAACTGTCGGTATCAGAATTTCACTGATTCAGCTTGCGCTCGCGGACTTTAACCGCCGGTTAGGAATTTCACCTTACCCCGAAGATAGATCGTATAATATTTTTTAATTTTTTGTTGTTTGACGATGTGTCATTCTAAAAGGTAACAACACTTGTTCTTCAACGTTGTCTTCCTTGTTCATAATTTTTGTTAACAAGCGCATAGCAACGGCACCAATATCATATAAAGGTGGTGTGACACTTGATAATTGCGGACGAACTAAACGCGTTAATTTAGAATTATTACTTGTCATAATTTCTAATTCTTCTGGTATTTTCACACCACGTTCAATTGCAGCATTTAAAATCCCTACAGCAATTTCATCATCGCTGACAAAAACCGCTGTTGAATTGCTCGCTAATAAATGCGATACAATTTTTTCACCTGATTTGTATGTGTATTCTGACTCAACAACTAACGTTTCATCATATGGCAAATTCACTTCTTGCAACGCTTTTTTGTATGCTTTTAAGCGATATGTGCCATTGATTTGTTCTGCCAACGGTCCCGAAACAAAACCGATACGTTTGTTTCCGTTAGCGGCTAACGTTTCAATTGCTGCTTTAATGGTTTCAACCATATCCACATGTACACTTGGCACTTGTTCTTGTGGGTCAACTAAACCCGCTAAAACAACAGGTGTTTTAGAGCGTAACATTTCATTACGCATTTCTTCACTCAAGTCATAACCCATGTAAATGATACCATCAACTTGTTTCGCCAATAGTGCATTTAAAACTTGCAATTCTTTTAATGGACTTTGATCTGAGTTTGCTAAAATAATATTGTATTTATACATTGACGCAATGTCATCAATCCCACGCGCTAATGATGAAAAGTATAGGTTTGTAATATCTGGAATAATCACACCGATGGTTGTTGTACGTTTGCTAGCTAAGCCACGCGCAACTGCATTCGGTCGATAGTCTAGACGATCGATTACATCTAATACTTTACGTCTAGTTGCTGCTTTAACATTCGGATTGCCATTGACTACCCGTGATACAGTAGCCATTGAGACGTCAGCTTCTCTTGCTACGTCATAAATCGTAATGACTTCTTTACTCATAAAGATACCCACTTTCATTCAGTTTACAACATTATAGCAAAAGTTTGTGAAAATGTAAACGTTTTAAACGTTGTATTTTCTGCCCTTTTCTGAAAATCATTTTTCTAAATAAATGAAATGATCCACACCGTTAAATTTATTCAATGTAAACTGTCCATTTTCATACGTTACCTCGGTAACACTCGCATTACTTAATGGCCCTCGAAACGTATGTTCGGGTAAAATTGCCGATAACATAATATTTAGTGCCAACCCATGACTCACCACTAAAATCGTTTTATCCGTATCTCGATATTGCTCAATTAGTTTGTGCAATCCTTGGTAAATACGTAACCAAAACGCCATGTAGTTTTCGGAATCGCCACTGGGATCTAGCGCATGCATGTTATCCAACAATTTTTTCTTGGCATCGTCGTCTTTACCCGACATTTCAATCACTTTTGGCCATATATCCTTAACGGGTAGCCCTTCAAAGTGTCCAAAAAAGACTTCTCTAAATTCGTACATTGGCACAATCGTCAAATCAGATGATACTTTATTTTCTGACAAAATAATATTGGCTGTATCAATGGTGCGCTGTAAATCACTTGTATACACCGCATCAAATTTAACGTGTGCTAGCCCTCTACCACTTGCGTGACAATCCGTAACACCACTTTGTGTGAGTGGTGCATTAGACCATCCTTGCATGCGTTCATATTTATTTAAGTACGTTTGTGCATGTCGCATAAATATCAATTTTACGCCCATTAAACTATCTCACTTTCATCATTCTATCCGTTTCACGTTTTAAGTCTTTTTGTTTAATCGCTTCACGTTTGTCGTAATTCTTTTTCCCTTTGGCTAAACCGATTAAACATTTGGCATACCCATCTTTAATATAGACTTTTAACGGTACAATTGTATACCCTTCCGTTTTGACATCCTTTTCCAAACGGATAAGTTGCTGTTTTCTTAATAATAATTTACGTGTACGCAACGGATCATGATTAAAAATATTACCTTGTTCAAAAGGACTAATATGCACATTATGTAAAAACAGTTCTTGATTTTTCATTTTCGCAAAACCATCTTTTAAATTGATTTTACTTTGACGAATCGACTTGATTTCCGTACCGGTTAGCACCATTCCCGCTTCAAACGTATCGACTATTGTATAGTCGTGGCTTGCTTTCCGATTTGTCGCAAAAACGTTTCCTTCTCCTTTTGGCATTTATCTTCTCCTTTTTTGTCGTGACTTAGCAAATTTTTTCATTGTCTGTTTTTTTGATTTGTGTCGGCTGTTATCTTTTTTCTCTTTTTTATCCGTCACAAATACAAAATCAATATCACGTTGTTCAACGTCAACTTTTGTCACCGTTACTTTCACTTTTTGACCAATTTGGTACGTTTGACCCGTCCGTTGCCCAATGAGTAACATATGATTTTCAACGAACTCGTAATGATCGTCTTTCATTTTAGACACATGCACCAATCCCTCAATCGTATTGGGTAATTCAACAAACACGCCAAATCGAGTGACTGAACTGACTACACCTTCAAACGTTTGGTTGATTTTATCCAGCATGAACTCTGCTTTTTTCAACGCATCAACATCACGCTCTGCTTCTACCGCTTTACGTTCCATCACCGAACTTTGATGCGCAATAGCCTCCAACTCTCCCACAAAACTGTCTTTTTGTTCTTTGGTTGGTCGTTTTGTAGCATATGCTTTAATAAAGCGATGGACGATTAAGTCGGGGTAACGACGAATTGGTGATGTAAAATGGGTGTAAGTGTCGGTTGCCAACCCAAAATGCCCTAGTGGTAAATTGTCGTAGCGTGCTTGCTTCATGCTACGCAATAACATTGTAGACACCACCGCTTCATACGGCTGATTTTCCACTTTTGTCAATACTTGCTGTAATTGCTTGGATTGTACCGTTGCACTTTGCCCTTTCATCATCACACCAAAATTGGTGACAAATTCCATAAACCGTTGCATTTTTTCTTCTGCTGGTTGTTCATGCACACGATAAATAAATGGCAATTTAGCATCAATATAATGTTTAGCCACAGTTTCATTAGCGCATAGCATAAACGATTCAATCATACGTTCCGCTAATCCACGTTCACGTAACACAATATCAAGTGGCTTGCCATCTTCGTCCACAATAATTTTTGATTCTTTCGCATCAAAATCAATGGCACCACGTTTAAAGCGTTTGTTGTATAACGCATAGTGTAATGTTCGCATGTTTTCCAGCATGTCTAAAAACGGTGCATACTCTTCACGTGCATTTTTATTATGCTCTACAATCGCCATATTGACACGTTCATACGTCATGCGTTGTTTTGATTGAATCACACTTTCAAAAATGTCATGCGATACAACTTGTCCACTACTATCAATGACCATCATACACGTCAACGTTAAACGGTCAACGTGTGGATGTAGCGAACAAATTCCATTGGATAGGCGTTGCGGTAACATCGGCACAACACGATCTGTTAAATACACACTGGTTGCACGTTCATAAGCTTCTGCATCTAACGGCGAATTTTTCGTCACATAGTGCGATACATCTGCAATATGCACCCCTAATTCAAAATGACCATTTTCTAAAACACGTAAAGAAATCGCATCATCTAAATCTTTGGCATCGGCACCATCAATCGTAATAATGTCTAAATGGCGTAAATCACGACGCTTTTTAATGTCTGCTTCCTGAATTTCTTGAGGAATAGCATTTGCCTGTTCTAGCGTATCTTGTTTAAACGTTGTTGAAATACCAAATTTATACAAGATTGATAAAATATCCACACCTGGCTCATCTTTATGCCCAATTTCTTTAACAATGACACCCGTTAATTGACTGGATTGTTCGCTATTTGGATACGTTAAAATATCGACTAATACCATCATGCCCATGACAGACGTCATACCATTTGTCGTCACAAAACACGTTAAATGATTTAATTTTTTATCACTTAGTATCACATAACCAACATACCCTGTTTTGTCAATCAGTGATTGCGTATACGGTACAAATTCTCCCACAACAGTGGTGTAGGCACGTGTTTGAACATCTGTAATCATGCCTTCAGCGGATTTATCTTGATTGGCAGATTTCGTTATTTTTAATGTTACCGTATCGCCTGACATCGCTGTTCCGGTCTGCCCTTTAGGAATGAACACATCATTATCTAAACCGTCAACCGTTACAAATCCAAACCCTTTATCATTTGCGCGGTAGAGACCAGTATACGTTTGCTTTTTTTGTGGTAAACTAACCTTTCCATTTGTCAAAAAAACAAGCACTTTTTCTTCTTCTAGCGCGGCAATCGTTTTGACTAATGTTTTATAATCGGCAGATGACACCACAGCCAAACGTTCAGCAAGTTGATGCATCGTAAGCGAACCTTGTTGTAATTCACTTAATATTTGTTCTTTCATGACTAGCTCCAATCTAAAGTTTCAATAAATGCCGTCAGCTTTTGTAACAATTCTTTTCTGTATGGTCCAACTGTAATGGCGTGTTTTCCATTTTCAAACGTATGTAATTCAACGCTTGTAAAATGAATGGATTTTGCTAAACGTTCGCCCGTATCGATTGGAATCAACTCATCTTTAAGTGATTGTGCAATAAATACAGGAACGTCAATGTTGTTTAAATTGCCATGAACGTCATAAGAAAGAGTTGCCATCGCTTCTAAATGATGCGTTGCCCCTTGTCTCATGCGCTCTAAATAGACTTGTTTTTCACCAAACACTTGTTGATACATGCTATTAGCGTACGTCACAAATTGATTGACAATTGGCTGACTATCACTTAACGGAATCGGTGAATTAAACGATCCACCACCGACAATACCCGGAATTTTTTGCGTTAAAATGTCAAGCGCTAATACACCACCTAACGATAACCCAAAAATCGCAATTTCATCATACCCTTTATCATTTAATTGATGAATTTCATCTTTGATGGCATCACGATAGTCGAACATATTATATTTCAAAATATTTTGCATATCGCGTGTTCCATGACCAGGTAGTGTTGGCATACACACTGTATAACCTAACTTATTCAATTCTATTCCAATTAATTGGACATCTACATAAAAACTAGTATAGGCATGTAATAAAATTAACGCACGCCCGTTTGTCCCTTCTAACATAACTGTTTGCATTTCAAAACCTCTTCACTCTATTTTCTCCATTATACTATAATTTTCATGACTTTTCTGATATTTATACTTTGTTACGCGCTCCAATCACGAAAACAAAAAATCGGTCTCAATCGAAACCGATTCTTTTAGTGCGTTGCACCACCGACAATTTTTGCATCTGCTTTATTGGCGTATGCCACAATTGTTTCTATACACGTTGTTAATCCAGCAATCATCATCTCTAATGACATAGACGGTTGTGCTGGTTTATCTAGCACTTGACTTGGTAAATACGGAATATGTATAAATCCCGCTTTTGCATTTAATTGTTTTTTATTGATGTAATACAGCACTTGATACATGACATGGTTACACACAAATGTGCCTGCACTATTTGATACGCTTGCAGGTATGCCTTTTTTCAGCATATTTTCAACCATCGCTTTAATTGGTAACGTTGAAAAGTATGCGGCATCGCCATCGCCTTGAATCGCTTCATCAATGGGTTGCTGATCAACATTGTCACAAATTCGAGCATCATCTACATTGATGGCAACACGTTCAGGCGTAATGGCCGTTCTTCCGCCTGCCTGTCCAACACACACCACCACATCCGGCTGAAACGTGTCTATTTCAGAAAATATGACGTTGGCACTTTCGTGAAAAACAGTCGGAATTTGTATCGTTTTCACAGTTGCATCAGCAATTGTTGTCGGCAAAGCGCGCACCGCTTCCCACGCAGGATTAATGCTTTCTCCACCAAATGCGTCAAATCCGGTCACTAAAATTTTCATAAATCACCTCTATAACTTTCCATTATCCACTAAACGATTGATCACATGCGCGACTCCATGTTCTTCATTAGATAACGTCACATACGTTGCCATCTCTTTAATGTGTTGGCTAGCATTGCCCATTGCTACACTCACTCCGGCAAACGACAACATCTCCAAATCGTTGTTTGCATCGCCAATCGCCATTACTTCTTCTGGTAAAATGTTTAATTTTTTCGCCAAATCAGCTAAAGCGCTCGCCTTATTCACACCAAACGGCATCGTTTCAAAAATATAATCTTGTGAACGAACAACGGAAAAACGCTGTGCCAATTGTGCTTCAAACTGCGCTTGAAAATCGTCCAACACGTCTGAGTTTTCTAAAAACATGCCTTGAAACATGGTATATTTACCGCTAATCGCTTCATCAATCGAAATAACTGTTGGTTTTAAACCGACAATATTGCAATCTTTCCACACGAATGCGTTCGCTTCTTCTTCCACAACAAAATAGTGTTCGTCGTCAAACAACGTTAATTGCGCCTTTGTTTGTTTGGAAATAGCGTATAAAAACAGCATATCGTCTTTCGTTAATTGGTGCCACGACACCATATCCCAATTTTTTGTATAATGCGTCGAACACCCGTTGCTAATAATGGCATACTCATCTGTATCGTTGGATAAATTTAGTTGTGCGACATACGGTTTAACACCTGCTAACGCACGTCCCGTACAAATCACGACTTTATATCCTGCGTTTATCGCACGGCGTATCGCATCAATTTCTTCTTGATGCAACGTCTTATCTTCACTTAGCAATGTCCCATCCATATCAATGGCAATTAGTCGTATCATAGAAATTCTCCTTTTTTCGTGTTAGGGGTTTATAAAGAGTTCTAGGGGTGTGTAACAGAATAACTTGGTCGGATACCCCTTACCATCTCGTTCAAGAACGCTTGTCGCTTTTGGGCGATCAGCCTAAATGTCTTACTATGTTTTTAAGCCAACCTGTCGTCTTGCTCTTAAAAACTGTCGCAACTTGTAACGATTATACCATTTTTTGTACTATCTTTCGTCACAACTATATCGATTTTATTCTCTTACTAACTTTTATCTATCTGCTATATTAGAAAATTCGGGATTTTTGATGTAATTTCCATTGTCATCTTTTAAAAATGGAAGGACAGCGACAACAGCATCATTGTTCATCAAACCATAGACATGTGGATAAAACCGACCATAATTACCATCATCTTCATAACGCACTTCAACGTTTACTAACGTTTCATCAATGCAAAGTAGTACCAATTCCTCTTGAACATTTTTAAAATTCGGAGCGACACGCCAAAAATATTCAATTGGTGAACAATGAATAAAACCGTCTGATGCTATATTTCGTCTACCCCACTGTTTTTTACTTTTTCTTTCTTCCCAATCAGATTTTTTCATGCAATGTAAAATCATTTTATCTCCCAAAAGCACCTAATTTATCTTTATTATATCACTTTTCAGTACCGTTCCATCACAACGTTAATACCGCTTTGACAGACATTTAATTTATTTATTCTTGCTCCTGCAACATAGACAGATATAGATCGAGTCTCTGATTCAAATATCTTGCAAACATGTCTGCCATTGCCGATAAATTATGTTTTACATGATATTCATCAAAGGCTTCATAATATTTTAAACGATCAGTAAACTTTATATCTATTGGCGGATAGCCCGCTTTCATTAGTTCCAAGTTAACGAGTAATCTTCCGGTTCTTCCATTCCATCAATAAAAGGATGTATGCCTTCAAATTCGATATGAAAACGGGCCAACTTGGTCACAATATCTTCTTTACTATTTGTATATTGTTTCAGTAGTTCTTCCATTTTAGGTATAATCAAATAGGGCTGTACAGGTTCATGTGCAGCACCCATAATTCGAACAGGCACTCTTCTGTATATTCCTCTATCCTCTTTTTTATCAGCCAAGACTAAATAGTGAATATCCTTTATTACTTTTTCAGATATTTGAGCATTTTCACTAACAAGCTGTCTTATATAATCAAAGGCCTCTTTATGTCCAATTACCTCCAAATGTTCCTTTAATGATTTCTGTTCAATAGTAAGTCCTCTAAGAACCATGTCTGTTTCTCGTAGAGTTAACGTGTTGCCTTCGATTGCATTTGAGTTATAGGTATATTCTGTTAGGAATTCTTCATTTAACCGCTCCAACTCCCCTTCTGTTAAAGGTCTTCTTTTTCGAAGCATTTCTAATTTATCTTCTATAATTGGAATGAGTGATTTCTTAATTTTATATCTTGCATCAGTCGGCTTTGTTGCATCATACGGTATTTTCCAAGCCCGTCCTTTTTGATATGCACCGGGAATTTTCCCTTCTGAACATAAAATCCTTACTCTCCTATCAGATATTCCCCATTTTTCAGATGCTTGTTTCACTGTAATATACATAAAATACCTCCAGTCTTTCCTATTATACCATTTTATCGGAATAATAGGAAAAAAAGGAATAACATATGCGTTTTAACGGAATAATATAACGTGAAATGGCAACACTTTGACCATAAAATGAAAAGATAGCAACTTAACATCTGTTAAATCACTATCTTTATGAGTCATCAACCCTATTTGACATAGAGCCTGAACCAGCGAACGTTTAATTGTTCAGATACTGATTTAATATTTCATCATCACTTTTGATTAAATGCACTTTATGATTTTCTAGATTTCCATTTGTGATAAGTACCATGAATTCGCCATCTTTTTCTACAAATAAAATAACTTCTTTTTCATTTATATTCGAATAGCAGGCTTTTAAATCATATAAATCAGTAGACGTTCCTAGTTGTTGCGTTCCCCATGCAAATGTTATTTCTTGACCATTTAAAACTGCATGTTCTAGCATCTCATTGGGAACAGCCAATCCATAATAGTTTCCAACTGTAGCTGGACTACATTCAATAAATTGTTTATTATGCTTTTTACTATACATTTCAATAATTTGTTTGGTACGTAGTTCTGTATATTCTATTGATCCATCATTTTTTTCAAGCCATATACGATTAATCCCTGTTTCCGTTATACGAAATGCCGCATTAATCCATCTTGAATCGTCTGGATATTTCTGTTCTAATTCCGTTACTTTTAATACGCCTATTGCAGAAGGCGATTGTACCTGATTTCTTTGATTTTCAGGCAAAGAATTAATATAATCTAACTGTTTTTTTCTTGCTTGCGCAATTTCTTTTCGATAGCGTTCGACTTTAGTGATTTGTTCTTCGGATAATTGAAGTGACCCCGTCGAAATTTGATGTGATGATTTAGTCATTGCTGATTCATTTACAGCAGTAGACGTTTCTTGATTTTGTACACTACTACTTGTGACTTTTGCCTTTGTTTGATTTAATTTTAAAGCTTCTTCTTTTGGAATAGTGGAACATGCACCTAATACAACAACTAAAGTTAAAGTAGATACAATTTTTTTAAACATATGAATCCCCTTTCATTACACCTACAATTTAACTCTATTTTCTTAAATATTCAAATATTAGCTTCTTACACTAGTGCATTATATCATTTTCAACCATCTCAATTTTAATGCATAATGAATGATTTATTACCTAACCATAAACATATATGCAATATATCCCGTGCATTTTCATCAACTGACATCACTTTTCGACTAAAACAAAAAGATAGCAACTTAACATCTGTTAAATCACTATCTTTATGAACCATCAACCCTATTTGACATAGAGCCAACAAATTTTGTCTCACTTATTGGATTCAATACCTTCATTTCAGATTTTGATTACTTTTTAGTTTTTTTATTGTAAATTATAATTCCAATAAAAATAACTAAAAATAGTGCAGATATAAATGTATCCAAGTTATATTTCCACCTTAATTTGCAATCTATTTCTCTGTTCGCTAATTTTCTTTTTTCTTAGCTCCAAATAATGAACCGATTGAAGCCACAATGGCTAACAGTGCAACACTAAAGGATTGATGTTTTGTTTCACCCGTTTCTGGTAATAAACGATCTTCTTTTTGTTCTTTTGGTTGTTTTGGCGACAACTCTTCACTTGGTGTTGGAGTTTCGATTGGCGTTTTTGGTTGCTCTACTTTTTCATCTGGTTTTACGGGTTCGTTAGGTGTTTCATTCGGCGTTGGCGTTTCGGTCTGATCCTCTGTTGGTTTTTCCACCTCTTCATTTGGTTCTTCTGTGGTTTCCGGCTGTTCTTCAAAACGCACAACAGCAATATCTCTTAAATCTTCATCGATTGGGGCAAAATAAGTCACATCAGGATTATCTCTTAAATTAAAGATATTCGCAAAGTTGAATGCACTGTGTGTCACGTCATTACCAATAAACCGCCAATCTCCTGTGTAACGAGTTATACCTGTAGTCGTACCATACAGTCCATTTTTATCAAACTGCTCTTTGTTAATATACTCTGGATAAGAAATAAATTGCGCTGACTTTCTACCACTCGGAAAATCAAACAGACTTTGTGATCCAGTATCATAGCTAGCAATGCCACCTTCAGTGAATGATCGCCAAGCAAGAGCAGCCCATAATGGTAAATTTGGTGTTTTTAAGGCTTGTTCCTTTGGTACTTTAAAAGTTACTCTAAATGCTAAAGGATGACCCGCACCTTCTGCAGAAAGTAGGTAATTTTTGATTAGGTGCGGTCTATCGCCGTATTTTTCAATTTGTTCTTCGACTGTCCATGATTCTAAAATACCATCAAAATCTCTAAGACCTTCAACTTCTGTTTCGTATTCGTTTTTTGAAAGACCTCTAAAGACAACCGCATTTGGCAAAGTTACTAAACCGTTTGCCTTACGTAATTCTATCTCTTCATTCCACGCTAAAGAGGTATTTTGGAAATACTTCTCTTTATGATGTGCGGCTAATAGCGCTCGTCGTTCTTCCTGTGTTTTATCAAATGCTTCCATTGTTGTTGTAATCCCTAATGGAACCTCTACATCTTTAGAAGCCTGCAACCGTCTTTCACGCAATTTATTCACATCGTAATTGTCTATTCCTAGGGCATCTTTATTGTAAGTCCCAATTTGAGTGAAAGTGACATCTTGTCCAAATCCAGGCAGCGCAACATGAAGTGTGCTTGATGTTTGAATATGATCACTACTTTGAACGGCTTGAACAGATACTTGATAAGAATATTCAACAAAGCCATCCCCTAAATCTTTCGCTTCTAGAGGCGTAACATCAACACCGCCACCAAGAGTATGGATATTCTGAGATGGCTGAGATTCTGTTGGACTAATTGGATCTGAGTTTTGTTGAAGTGTTTGTGGTTGAGTATCTACTTTTGTGTCATACCGTACAACAGCGATGTCTCTTAAATCCTCAGATCGTGGAGCAAAATAAGATACTGCTATATTATTTGGCAGACGAAAGGTTGATACATAGTCAAAATTTGCTTTCGTAATATCAGTTCCAATAAGACGCCAATCACCAGTATAGGCCGTTATACCCGTCTGCGTTCCATAAAGTCCATTTTTATCAAATTGATCATCTTTAATGGTTTCAGGTTTAGCGATAAATGTTGCAGCTTTTTCACCACTATCCAAATCATATAAATTTTGAGCATTCGTTTTATACGATGTAATTCCTCCTTCATAAAATGAACGCCACGCTAGCGCAGACCATAATGGTAAATTTGGTGTCTTTAATGCTTGCTCTTCTGTCACTTTGAAACTGACTTTAACTGCCATCGGATGACCGACAGTGTATGTAGAAAAGACATAATTTTTAATGGTATTTGGCAATTTTTCATATTTGGCAATATTTTCTTCAATCGATGTCGCTGGAGTTGGATTATTTTTATCATCAAATGCATCAACTGCTGGATTAAACCCATCTTGAGTGTAGCCAGTAAAGACTACTGCGTTTGGCAAATCAACCATTCCTTTTGATTTACGCAACTCTATTTCCTCATTAAATGCCAGCGAAGAACCTGTGATGTAATCATAATTGTTTGCTTCGCGTTCTGCTTGCCGTTCTTCTTGAGTTTTCTCAAACGCTTCAATCGAATGCGTAATCCCCAATGGAACCTCAACGTTTTTTGATGCAGTCATTCGTGTATGTAATGCATAAAACGGACGAAACTCTGCGTTATCTTTTAATAACTCTCCATCGTAAGTACCAATTTGAGTAAATTTAACATCTTGTCCAAATCCAGGTAAAGCAACATGAACAGTACCTGATGTTTGAATATGATCACTACTCACAATCGGTTGAACAGAAATTTGATACGAATATTCAACAAAGCCATCCCCTAAATTTTTAGCTTCTAAGGGCGTAACATCAACACCACCTCCAAGAGAATGGACATTATCGCTTGGTAGTAAATATGATGTTTCTAAATTTGTAGGAGTGTATTCTTCTGGCCCTGTTATAAAATCAGTAGTAGAAGATGAATTTGTTGTATCATTAGTTAACAATTCCTTACTGCCTGTTTCCTGCGACTCTTCTTCTTTTTCCAAAGAAAGTGCATTGACAGTTTTTTCATCATTTTCACTCGTCGCATTCGTTGTTGCGCTACTTTCTGCCGCTTGAATTGTTGCGTTAGTTTCTTTTGCAAGTACCGTCTGTCCGCTCACGCCTACAAAAGTAAGACCAAGCAGTACGGACGCAACTCCAAATTTAAATTTTTTAATCGTAAAACGTTGTTTCGTCTTTGAAACATTGTGATACCGATTGTTCGTTTGATATAACATATGAATCCCCTTTCTATTTCATTTCATTTTAACATAAAATGAGATACTTTAAAATTATTTAGGCGATTTATCTAATGTTAGGACGTAGTCGTTTAAGCGCTTAACAAAACATTTACCAGCATAGTGCGTAAAAATCTAAACGGTATGCCTTCACTTTAAGCTGATAAAATTTTTGACTTTTATCCAACCTTCTTGATAAGAATCAAAGTTGCTATTATTTATTCCCGTTTTTTAATATGGATACACCCGATTGGATTAGGCATTAAATATTTTCGGAAAATTAAATATATAATCACTCATTTTCAAATCATTTTTATTTTTTGTATTCAAAAACGTTAAAAATTTATCCATTTTTGTATTCTGACGACTGAATATACCGGAATGATTGAGTTCAGACAAATCACTTTTTAATGAATAGACACCTTGTTTGGATGTGGCTATCAATTTCTCGCTTTTTTCAACACCTAAAAAACCGATTGAAAATATCACATAATTGAATAACATAAAATTTTCCACGCCGTGTCGATAAATGGTTTCCGATAACTCATCAACAATTTCTTGAATAAGTTGCTCATCACTTTCCTTGATTGGATTGTTTTTTAAAGCCACACAATAATTCAACATTATTTTTAGCAAAATAGTGGTATTGATTCGTTTATAGTTATTCGCTAAAAATACTCTAAAAACATTAACATCTACATCGCTAATATAATGTTTTGATAACACCAATTCAAAATATTTTTTATAATGAATAACGGCACTATTGCCTATCCATATCGTATGATTTCCAAAATAAGATTGGACAAACAATGCGATGCACATGACACCACATGACCATAGTGGAATCGTAAAAACATAACTATTAATGCTATAAAGTATCAAACAGGTCGCAACATATCTGGACAATTCTCGAGATAAGCGTAGTTTATTTAACTGCTGATATAAAATCGTTTCTGAATTCACTGTTTTTAATTGATAAATTAAATTGACGGGTATCGTATCACGTACCATCTCTGGATAATACAACAATCGGATTGGATGACATTCTAATTTTTTATGAAACGTAAACGGGTATACAACGATATATTTACAGTTTAGCTTTCTTACATTGATGAATAGATGCAAAAGAGTGGATACCACATAGATGACATACAGTATGAGTAACGTATAAAAAAAGCTTGAAATGTAATCGAGAGCATTAACTAGCGGAATATATACAGATAAAAAGATTATCCAAATTGACAGTATCATTTTTGGCATGCGTTTACCTCCCCTTTTTTAATTTTCGACGTTCAAAATCATACGCTACCTTTTCACTAGTGATTATAACATAGAGCGTATTTCATTTAACGATAGACCCTATCAAAAAGTGTTGATAACTTTTTTTAAGTCATCAACACTCATTGTTAACTAGATTATTTTATTTCAACGGCTATATGCGCGTTTAAAAACGTTACGATTGTTTGTAACATTAAATCAGAATTTTTAGTGCGTAGTTCAATCATTGCACCATCTTTTTCTTTTATCGTTAAATCATATTCGTTTTGTAAAAATGGATTCATTTTTGGTGACCACGTTCCAAATGAAAAACTATTTTCCATACGAGTTCCATTTGATTTAGAACTCAAATACACATTTGCAATGTCATTTAATTCAATTTTTGAATTTGCTTTTTTAGCCACTACATAAAATGGTAACATTATAGCAGATGGTACTTGTTGTTTAGAAAATAATATATTGTCATTGGTAATCACCCATTCTTGAAACACGCTATCTAAAGGAATTGGATAGGCGTATACAAAAAGCGTATAAACCATTACCCCTGATAATAAACCATACAACCAACTTAATGGATTTGAATACACCATCACATATATCATTGTCGCAACAATAATTGGAATGCATAAATAGATAAACCCTATTTGCATTTTATTCGTTGCAGATAACGGATTGTTAAAAGAACAGTTAATATCATTTCTGTTTAAAATTTGACCTTTATTTTCAATCATCACTGTTTCTAAATAAGTATTTTTTTGATTTAAATCAGTCGCTTTTGAAATTGTATTCATGTCGTTCTCCCCTTTCTAATAAATATTTCGTCAAAATACGTTTTGGTTCTCCCCCCCCAATGTATTATACACCTATAATGAAAACGCTTCAATATATTTGAAAACTAATGTCGTGCATATTTTTTTAGGGTTGATGGCATGAGCCGTCAACCCTAATTTTTGTACGATACAGTAGCACTATTGTTTTCAAAACACGTATTAAACGAGTTTATTTTCTACATCTGTTACTGTTTTATTCCTATTCTTCCAACGCTTTAGTTGATAATTCTTTGGCTTCTGCTTCCCATTTTTCCATGGTGCCGTCTTTAATCGCCGTTTCAATAATTTCATTGATAATGGCTAACAACTCTGTATTGTCATAGTTTTTCGGCACGCCAATTACATTCGTTGCATATTTATTTTCAGGATCCAAGTCAAACACATCACGTGGTAAAATCGTTAAATTATCAAACGCTTCAATTAATGGTTCTGCGGAAGTCGTTGAAACAACCATCGCTTTAATATCACCAGCATTTAACGCTAATACGGCTGCATCTAATGTTCCGTATTGCTTCAAACTACTTGGTTTTGTGATTTGTAACGCTAACTCATATTGAATCGAACCGCCTTGTGCGCCAATGGTCAAATTAGCCGCTTTTAATTCGTCTAATGTTTTAAATTTATCAGCGGTTGCTTTACTCACTAATAGCCCTTGATACCCATTATCCCCTGTTTCTTGCGCATAACCAGTCGAGAAATCCATAACCGATTCTCTAGCTTTTGTCCATGACAAACCTGAAATACCTAAATCAATCGTTCCTGTTTGTAGATTGGCAATTACACCATTAAAATCGGTCGTCACAAATTCTAATTTTACCCCAAGCTTATCAGCAATCGCTTTAGATAATGCAATATCACTACCAACAATTTCTTTTTCACCTTTGTCATTAATGATATAAAATTCACGTGGTGGAAAATCTGGCGAAGTCCCTACGACCAATTTTCCTCTTTCTTTAATTTTCGTTAAATGATTCTCTGGCGGTTTTGAATTGAGTGAGAAAATCACATAACCGAATAACAATACTAAACATAACGTCATGAATTTTTTCATGGTCTCTTTTCCCTTTCAAAATTCTAATAATTGATTTGATCTAAAAACTGTTTTGTTCTGTTGTGTTGTGGTGCATTAAAAATTTGTTCTGCCGTTCCTTGTTCAACAATTTGGCCATCTGCTAAAAACACTACGCGTGAAGCGACTCGTTTAGCAAAGTTCATCTCGTGTGTCACAATAACAATTGTCATGCCGTCTTGTGCCAGTGATTGAATAACATTTAGCACCTCTTTGACCATTTCCGGATCGAGTGCCGATGTTGGTTCATCAAACAACATCACTTCTGGTTCCATTGCTAATGCTCTGGCAATGGCAACCCTTTGTTTTTGTCCTCCGGACAATTTGGCTGGATAAACATCTTTTTTATCCAATAAGCCTACTTTTTTTAATAAGTTCGCCGCTTTTTCTTTGGCTTGTGTTTTTGATAGTTTGTTTAATTTTACGGGCGCTAAAGTAATGTTTTCTTCCACTGTTAAATGCGGAAACAAATTAAAATGCTGAAATACCATACCAATTGACTGACGCAATTGATTGACTTTGTCCTCACCAATTTTCGTATCGTTCAATAACACATCCTTAAACAAAACTTCCCCACTAGTTGGCGATTCCATTAAATTTAAGCAACGAATTAACGTTGATTTACCAGAACCGGACGGGCCAATTAAAGCCACAACCTCGCCTTGTTCAATTTGTAAATCAATTCCTTTTAAGACGTTTAACTCGCCATAAGATTTTTTTAAATGATTGACTTTAATCATAAACACTTAACCTCTTTTCTGCGTACTTCATTAATTTGGTTAGGGCAAATGTTAACACGAAATAAATGACCCCAATCAATACTAACGGTTCAAAAATAGAATATGTCGCCGCTTTTACAATATTTTGGACATACATCACATCAAATACACCAATTGTTGAAACAATCGACGATTCCTTAATCATCGTAATGAACTCATTTCCTAAACCGGGCAACACAACACGTGTCGCTTGAGGAATGATAATGGAAAATAGCGTTTCGCGTCGGCTTAATCCTAAAGCACGACCGGCTTCCATTTGTCCTTTATCAATGGCTTCCAATCCGCCCCTAAATATTTCACAAATGTACGCACCTGAATTGACGGATAACGCAATAACGGCAGTTAAAAATTCTCTTGAACCGTAGACGCTACCAAATGATTCAATAGTTGGAATTGTCAACCCAAATAGTGGCAAACCATACAACCATAAAAATAGTTGTAATAACATTGGTGTTCCACGAATGATTTGTATGTACGCATTGGCAATCATGCGAATCCATTTCTTTTCCGATTGTTGCATAATTGTTGCAAAAAGTCCTATAATCGTCCCTAATAATACCGTTAAAAAGGATAGTGTAATTGTCACAATTGTTCCTTCTAAAAACGACGGCAACCATGGACCTAATTTTTTAAAGTCCACTGCTATAGCCATTAAATTTACCATTTTATTTCCACCTTTCACTTTTTGTTAATCAACAAAAAAACTCGTCTCTAAATACTTATAAAAGCATTTAGAGACGAGTCATGATTTCATAAACCCGCGGTACCACTCTAGTTAACAAGAAATTACATCATAATTTCTGATTCACTCAATTTGATAACGCTCAGACAGCGAAGCAAGCTACTACAAGGTTCACTCACTTATCTCATAAGGGCGGTTCAACTAATCAGTCACAATAGGCTTACACTCTGCCCTATCTCGCTGGGATACCCAATTAATTTACTCTCTTATTCATCGATTTGTTATTAACTTGTAATCACTATAACACTTAAATTTCAAAAACTCAACAATTTTATAAAAAAATATGAATCAGTGAAATCGTAAAGCGATTCAACAACAAAATTGCTGTATCCTATTTTTTTATAAAATACATTGCCATAAAACGATTTTGACTATTTAAACGTCATCGCATTTAATGGTATTTGCACCCTTTTTCAATAATACTACAATGAGCCGTCAAGTCGTATTCATACCACGATTAAAGGTGTTGGTAGCATCATTTAGAAGCTACCAATACCTTTTTAAATAAAATACGGTTTCTATTTCATTTTTAGTATTTTAACCAATTCATTAAAACATCATTACCTTAATTTTATTGATAAATCGACGTTCTAAAGTCGTTTGTATCTAATAGATACGCTTTGAAAATGGCTTCTTTAAGCGCAAGAAGATTTGGTGTTGCTTTATTGGCTTTTAACGCCATTAAATCTGCTTGAATCGCTTCATTAATCAATTGATTTAAAGTCGCTTCATTTACGGTATAAGTGTTTCGGTTGTAAGTAAATGTAATTGGTTTCAACTGCGCAACATTATCTAAACGACGTTTATACATCGCCTTTTTAAAGTCGTGGAAGTCTGAAAATTGATGATTTGTAATTTTCTTGAGAATGTATGCATCATTAAATACCTCTCCGGCTGCTCTTGCTTCAGCACGATATTGATTTGAAACATACGCAACAAAACCATCATAGCCTGTTTCAGCTAGTAATTCATTACTTAAACGCTTAATACTTAATGTATCGGAAGACCCATTCGGATTCGTTAAACCACTATAGTTTGCAGCGAATAAATGCTCGATATCATAACCATTTTTACTAATTTTTTCTCGACTGTTATGAAGTGAATGCACACCAAGCAGAATATCGTTTTCCACCAAGTTATGAACACTTTCTAAAGTTAGCGGTGCTAACTCTTCTGCACTCATTTGACGAATTCTGGATTCACCAATGTCATTAATGCGTTCAATTTTCTTGTAGAACAACGCTTGATCTGCTTTAGATAGTTTGACTAAAGCGTTCCCTTCCAAAGCTTCAAGTGTATAAATGACGTCCATACGACCTTGAAGATACTCTTTTAAATCAGCTGGTGTTTGGAAGCGTTCAGGCGATAAGTTATGCACTCGATTGTCTACAAATTTTCCACCGTCAGCGATTGAAAAGTCTACATTATTATTGATTGCAAAAATTGGATTTGTGGCAGATGTTGTGGATTGTAACAAACCTTGCGCATACACTTCTGCACCAAAGTTTTCTCTACGTCCATAACCACCTAAATATACCGTACCGTCCAAGTTATGCGTCATTTCATGCGTAAATACGGATTGACCATAAGCACTCAACATATTATCACTTACAAAGTGAACTAAACTACCTGTTGCATACGCTCCAGAACCATTTGGACGATAATATTTTCCAATTGGTGCAAAGAAATCAGTCATACGACTTGATGCGTTTTCTCCAAAGCTTTCCATCCAGTACGCTTGTTTTCCAGCAAATCGCGGAATTGAATACCCATCCCATGACGGAATTGGCATATCACGTCGATTGTATAGACGCTCTTTTACTTCTGGTCTAATCATTCGATACCAGAAATCAAAGTGATCGACTTGCGTTTGCGCAAAGTAATCTACCAACGCATTGACACGTTTTAATTCACTTGCATATTTATCAGGGTCGGTTTCTTTAAGCGACATATCCATATAACGATCATACATACCAAACGATAACGTCGTCATATTACTCATGATGTAAATACCTTCTGACGTCAAGTTCAAGAGTGGTAAAATCATACGTGGATGATCGATTCGATTGAGTTGATCATATACTAAATACGTCTGATTTGGTAACTCTTTCGATGGCACTTCTACAATGTACGCTTTTGTCGCGGATTTAAACCAATCATTTTCACTACGTTGTGTAAAACGTGTACGATAAGCACTTAAATAATCACGAAGATTGGCATACCCAGATAATGGCGCAATCCATTTTGCATACGTTGCTGGGTTGTTTTTTATATCCAATTCATTATTGCCCATTCGACCAAGATTAGCTAGCCATTCAAGACTGTTCACTTGTGTACCAAAGAAGTTTTGATAGAACGTTACTAGCTCTCCAACATTCATCTCATCAAATTGAACATTATATAAACGATTTAGATAAGTAGCCCCTATTAAAATGGCAACTGCATTATCTTTCATATAATCTTTCATTTGTTCTTTTAACGGTGTTGCCGTAAAATCTGCTGCCACACTTTGAGCAAGTGCTGCTTCAAAAATATCTTGAGCACGGTCACTCACTTTTTTAAAGGCATCTTTCAGATAAAGCACTTCTAAAACATCCGTTTGATATTTTTCAAGTGGTGCAAAACTTAGACTATCCGCTACTCTTTCTGGATGACGTTGCGTAACTTTCCAAACATCTTCTGAGAAGTACGTTAATCCTGCAACGCGTTTGATCGCCGTTGCGATAACTTCTGCTGGGCTTGTGATAAATTGCTCTGGCGTATACAGTAGTTCTGTTCCAGTGATTCCATATTCTTGAATGGTATTATCTGCAAATGTTAATCCTGGAATCACATTTAAATACTCTACCTTGCCATCTGCATAGTTTAATAAAAGACGATTGATACTACCTTTATTTTTATAAAAGTTGGCAATCACTTCATTATCTTTCATTGGTACAATTGAAACAATTTTCGTCGCAAACAATTTGCTTGATGCCTCAATCTTATTCCCTTGTTTTACAATGTATTCACGATTATAAAACGGTAATAGTTTTTCAGTGTTATAATAAGCAATTTCACGCGTTGCATCATAATGCGGTAAATGACGATAATCTATCTTTTTAGAACTTTGTCCAACGAGCGTTTCTTTATCCGCTAAAGTCGCAGTAATGCCCATTGCTTTCACTTTTTCAGTGGCATCTGCTTCAGAAATAAGGCTGACTTTTCTAGACGTCACATTAGCCGTTGCTTTTCCTAAAACGCCATAAACTTCTGTGGCATTAATGCCATCCCCCGAACCGTTTAACGACGAACCACTAATTACAGGAAGGGCGGATACAATGCGTTTAAAGACGCCACGCCCGGCATTTCCACTAAGTGCTCCAACACGACCACCGCCTTTATTGTCTAACGATCCTTCTACATAAATATCGGATACCGTCACATTATTGGTAGCAACACCTACAATACCACCAAACTCTTGTTCAGCTTTCACTCTCGTATCAATCATGACATTGGCATGAACTTTTTCCATTACACTATTGCCAATTCGTCCTACAACACCACCCGATTTCATTTCTGTATCGGTAGCAGTAGTCGTCAATTTCATGTTAAGGTCAACATTACGGATACTTGTATTCGCTTGTGCAGAATACACTAAACCTGCCACATTGTAAGGCGCCGTAATACTACCTTCAATCGCTACATTTTCAATTTGTGTTCCAGTGGCTTCATTGACAAGCGCTCCAACATTTGCTTTAGGCGATTGAATCGTCACGTTGGCTAAATTCAAGTTTGTTAATGCTGCACCAGTGGCGGTTGTTTCAAATAGCGGTGCCTTCAAATCATAAATCGTATAATTTTTACCATCATGCAATCCGTTTAAAGTTCCCGTAAATGGTACAGTAACATAACTTGTTGTCGGCGTTTCCATCTCTCCCGCACTCAAGTCAGCACCTAACGTAAACATACCACTTGGATTTGCATTCATTGATGTAATTAAATCTTTAAAAGATGTGTAGACATTATTTTTTGCTGGTGCTAATCGATTAATGGTAAAGACGTAATCCGCTTCATACTCGTCTGTTGCATTGCGTTGAACAAGTTCTGGGTGAGTGGCTACGACTTTAAAACCATTGTCTTGCGGGATAATTTCTTTAATTGGCAATTGAACTTCCTTACCGTTTTCTGATACAAAGCTAGCAAAGTAGTCATTAACCGAGCCCACTTCTGCTAAACCAATAACTTTTGTTTTCACACCATTTCGATACGTATACAACGACAAATCACGTAAATTTTTCAATTCGATTTGTTTACGTTCTAAAACAAAAGGTCGATCATTCGGCAACGATTCACGTGCATTTCCAGATAATGTCGTATACTCAAAACTTGTTTTTAATGTGTAATCAACGTAGTAGTCTAATCCCGAAATGTCAACTCCCGCTAAATCCGTTTTAGAAAGTTGTACCGTTTTAACCAACTTGTCTTTTTCATAAATTTGAACCGTAGCAGAGACAAATGTATCATCAGGATCAGTTAATCGATACGACACTCGAATCGCTTTATCTTTTTCTTTTTTCTCTAATGTTTGCAATTCTAAAGTTGGTTTTGTCAGCGCCACATTTTCTAAAGCCGCTTCGGCTGCTTCAAGCGTTCTAAGTGCTTCTTCTACTTGACGTTTAGCTTGTTCAATAGCGTTGGGACTTGCTGTTGAATCTACAATTTTAGCATTTGCTTGAGCTAAAATTTGTTGTGCATTTCGTTTAGCATTTTCAAACGTCGCAACACTTGCTGGTGTTTTTTGCGTAGTATCAACTTGTTTTTGTAAAGCTTTTTCTAATTTATCTGCTGCAACCATTAACTCGAGTGGCGCAACAGGCTTCGTAACCGTTAATACCTCTCCTTTTAAAACATCCTGTTTTTTCTCTGGTTCTGGCGTTACAGGTTCTGGCGTTTCTGGTGTTTCTTCAGCCGGCACGTCTGGTTTCGGTTTATTTTCCGATTCCGCTGGCGCTTCTACCTTTGGTGCTTCCGGTGCCGTTGGCTTTTCATCAATTTTTGGCGTTTCCGGCTTTTCTTCAGCCGGCACGTCTGGTTTTGGTTTGTCTTCTGATTCCGCTGGCGTTTCTACCTTTGGTGGTTCTGGCGCCGTTGGCTTTTCATCAATTTTTGGCGTTTCTGGCTTTTCTTCAGCCGGCACGTCTGGTTTTGGTTTGTCTTCTGATTCCGCTGGCGCTTCTACTTTTGGTGGTTCCGGCTTTTCTTCAACTGGCACGCTCGGTTTTGGAGTTGTGTCCGATTCAATTGGTTTTTCTACCTTTGGTGCTTCGCTTTGTGTTGGTCTGGTAATCACATCAGTTACTGGCTTTTCAGTTACTTCCGGCATAACTTTAGTTGGTACATCTGGTTTCGTTGGTGTAACAACTTTAGTTGGTGCGTCTACATTAGGTGTTGCAGGCAATACTGGAACTTCAGGTGTATTATCTGTTTCTTTAGTTTCAGCAGTAGTCGCTTTTTCTTCTACTTGATGATCTACTTTATCATTTTTTTGAATAATATAACCGACAAAATGATACCCTTCAATTTCACGTACGGTTTCAGGTAAAACAGTTCCACTTGTTAAAGTGTATTGTTGCGTAAGATTTGCAAATAACTGATTAGTTATTGCAGATACGTTTGGCATTAAAACACTTTGCCCTAAACTAGTCACTAAAAATGCCGTAACAATCCATGTTTTTTTCTTTCTTGAAAAAGTGAGTGCACACACTAAAAAGGCTACGCCCACCCCTGCTGTGAGCGCCGAAAAATCTTCCCCTGTATTTGGTAAAGTGTTCACCGCATTTGGACGATACACCATGTAATACGTTGTATCTCCAGAGACTTGATTAGACGGTAACGCGCTAACAATCAACGCTTTTTCGTCTTCACTCAATTCTGCCTCGCTGACATAGCGATACGTAATTTTTGACTGTGTGGATTCCTCCGCATGTACCATTTCAGGTGATGTATGCGCAACAAAACCCATTCCTAATAAAACAGAAGCTACACCGACCGAGAGTTTTCGTATAGAAAAACGGCTGACCTGCCTATAAAATTGTTTCATGATTTTTTATTCCTTTCAATCGACTTCAAGACACAACCCGGATAAAAACGTTGTCCTTTTACTTTTGGATAATATCGTGAGACATATATGTTTGATTTGACTCACATGTATAAAAGCATTATAACAAAATTTATACAGATTGGTACTTAAACATGAAACATTTTACATATAACTTATCTTTATTTTATTTTCACAGTATTTTTGTTGTTTTATACAGTATTGTCATTAAAGAGCATAGCAAAAAGTCGCACCAAATTGATGCGACTATTTCACGATATCATTAGAAACTAAAATTTATTGTGATGCGTTTTAAGTTGTACAATGCTCTCTTTTTAGTCACATGCCTAACACGTGAAAAACGGTAATCATTTCTAAACAACACTGTTGAAATGCCACGCTAAAACAGGCAAAATCAAAAATCGCTTAAACGATTTCAAATGCTAGCTTTTATTCTGCTAAAAATGCGATTAACGCTTTGGCAAATTCATCGGCAAATTGAAAAATAGAACCGTGCCCCGCTTTAGCATAAATGATCAATTGACTGTCTTTTATTTTTTCATGCATATCATATGAATTTTCTGTCGGCACTTGCATATCGTTATCACCATTAACGATTAACGTTGGCTGTGTAATGTAGTGTAAGTCATCTTGAGCGTCTTTTCCCCAACGTTTAATCGCTTTTAATTGCGTTAAGAAACCTGAAATACGCATCGGTTTATCGGCGTTATCAGCCGTTCTCATGCCCATTCGTCCCAACACTTTATCCGCTTCAAATTTACCGTCTTCGTCATGATTATAAAAAATATAGCGTTTCGGATCGATTCGCTCAATTCCAGCTTTGAGCATATAACGGAACGTTTTACTCGTCACTTTATCGATTTCTTTACCACCACGAGAACCCGTACCCGCTAAAATTAAGCGATTGACCAAACTTGAATTAAGACGCACGATTTCTTGTGCAATCATACCACCCATGGATAAACCAAGCAAATTGATACGCTCATATCCCAAGGTTGTAATAATGTCAACGGCTTGTTTTGCCATTCCCGGAATAGTCGACGCGACTTTCCCTTCACTACCACCGACACCGTTTAAGTCGACAACAATAACATGGTGTTTTTCTGCAATTAAATCCAATAATTTTGGATCCCAATTATCCAAAGTCGCCGCTAAATGAACCAGCATGACTAAAGGAAGTGATGACTTTCCTTTGCCCAATTCACGATAAGCAATACGATGTCCCGCAACAGTAATATATTGATTTTTAGTTGTTATATATGCCATATTTTTCTCCTACATTTCTTTAAAACTTAAAACGGTTTTTCCACGAGAACGGCCGTTGGCTACCTTATCCAATGCAGCATTAACGTCTTCAAACGCATAAACCGTATCAATTGACGGTTTAATTTGACGTTCACTGAAAATATCAGCAACTTCTTGTAGTTGTTTACCATTACTTGTTACAAAAATAAAATGATAATGCACATCATATTTTGCTGCCATTTTATCAAATTTATGACCTGCCGCTCCAAATAAAATTTGTTTATGCTTTGGCAAATTCATTCGTTTAGCAAATTCTCCATTTGGCATGGCACGTAAAGAAACTAAATGGCCACCTTTTTTCATGATTGTCATTTGTTTTTCTGTTTCATCACCACCAAGTGTATCTAAAACATAATCAACGTCGCTGAGTATTTGTGTATAATCTTCTGTTTTATAATCGATAAATTGATCGGCACCTAGCGCTAAAACACGCTCCGCGTTTAGACCATCTCCATTTGTAATGACAGTAAGTCCCTTTGCTTTAGCAATTGGAATTGCCATTCCGCCGACACCACCTGTACCACCAGAAATAAAAATTGTTTTTCCTTCTTGTGCTTGCATTAAATCAAGTGCCTGCATAATCGTTAATGCCGTCAGTGGAATTGCTGCCGCTTCAACATCGCTTAAATAGTCTGGTACCTTTGCCAAAGCATTGGCATCAACGGCTACATATTCAGCAAACGCCCCGATACTATCTAGCGGTAAACGACCAAAAACACGTTCACCAATTTCAAAATTGGTCACATTTGCTCCAACTTCCTCTACTAACCCAACTAACTCATTTCCAGCGGTTTGTGGTAATTTATAAGGAACAATTAACTTAACGTCTCCGCGAGAAATCATATTATCTAATGGATTAACACCTGCTGCCGTCACTTTTACAAGAACTTGGTTAGCTGTAATATGAGGTTTTTCAATTTCTGTTATATTTAATGCAATATTATTTTTATCATATGTTGTGTGTTGTGCTGCTTTCATTTTTTCTTCCTTTTCATTTGTATTTGTATCAACAACAAGTCTATGTTGTTTGTAAGAAAATCTGACCGTAAAGTCAGATACATTTTTTATTAGCGATTTGATAAAGATTATCAATCACTTTTTTCAAAGTTTGATCACCTAATTCATTTTCTAAATGCTGTTCAACATTCATAAAAATAGGCACCATGGCTTCTTCAATATGTTTCCCAACAGGACATTCTCTGTTAGTATTTTGATGAATTTGAAATAAATTGATATGTTCAACTTCTTGTGTGGCAAAGTAAATCTCAAGTAATGAAATGTCATCAGGTGATTTACTCAACTGATACCCAGTTCGTCCTTGTTGAGACGAAATGATACCGGCGTTTTTTAACAACGCAATCACTTTTCGTATATAACTCGCATTGGTGCCGACACTTTCAGCCAATGCTTGAGAACTCAATACGTCTTTACTTTCACTAATCATCGCTAAAATATGTAGTGCTACTGAAAATTTTGTATCCATACGTTCTCCTTTCTGTTGTTGTATCAGTTACAAGAACAAGTTTAACACGTTCAATAATTGATAACAAGTGTTTTATTATATTTTTTGAAATCTTCAATCTTTATATTCAGATAATTATAAAGAAATTCTTTGACCATTTTCAACAAAAGTTAATGTTTTATCAATGTGATACGCATGAACTGCTGAAGCATAGCCAACAATGTCTGTATTCAATGTTGGTGCAATATTTTGGTAAAAATGCTTTCTTGCTTCTTCATTCGCAAAACCAACAATGATAGATGCATGAAGATGATCTTTTTTAGGGTTATCATGAGCAACATTCGGTGTATTCCAAGTCGCTTTATGCCAAGGCATGTAGACTTGCGTTCGTACTTCTGTCACATCAGACAAATCAGCAAGATGACTTGCTAAATGATCATGAATCATTTTTTTAAAGGCTCTGCTGCTGATGCCATCTTTTCGACGTACATACAAAACATCTCGTAACTGCGTTACGTTAGTGTCAAATGTTTTAAACCATCTTGAAGAAAATGGAAATCCCATATGCATCAGCGTTCTTCGAAAAACATTTATTTCATCTTGAAAAGCTAAAGCTGTTTGTTTGCGTCCAGCAATTGGTGATAACATATTTCCAAAAGTAACTTCTGCTATTCCATCTATTCGACGATCATCAGAAACTTGTGTATCCAACCCTTCTGCACTTGGCCAAAAATTATATTGCGTTTCACTCAAGTGTTGTTGTCGATATTCTAAAAGTCCCGGTGAAGCAGCAATAATTTGCGAATGGGGACCAGACCAGTAGTCCATACCCTCTTGACGTAATTTATCTTGTCGCATCCAAAGTAAAATGGATACTGAAAATCTTTTATCGTATTTTTTTGTCATGATAATCTCCTTTGTTTATCTTGTATTTGTATCTGATACAAGTATAAATGATAAAATTAAAATTGGCAAGTCCTTTTTTTAAAAAAATACAATTTTATTATTTGTATAAAATACATGTATAAATATAAAAAACTTACACCAATCGTATACATGATACCTATTGGTGTAAGTTTATTTTTTAAGCCATTTTTTTATTTTTCATAACATCATAAAGCAAACTCATCATTGCTAAAAGTGGTAGACTACCTTGCTTGAAGAAAATGCTAATGTCACTTGTAAAGCCACCATAAAGTGCAACGACTAAAATATAGACTAGTGTTACCATTAATAATTCAACTTTATTTTTACTAAAAGCAAGCGTATAGATAATTAATAATGCAATCATTAAATTATAGACACCTTGATTTTGGAACAATAGTGTCACCGTATCCGTATTTAATATCTCCACAGGAATTTTAAAGACTTGTGACGTTTTATCAGAAGCCGTAATCATTGTCTCCAAATAAAAAATATATAAAAACTCTAACGCTACTAATCCACTGAATAATTTTGTTATTTTTCCTACGTTCATTGTTGATAAACTCCTTTTACTCATCCTGTCACTTTTAAATTTTGTTATTTTTTGTGTGTACCATGTGCATTACCCTTATACATGAAACACATCTTTTTTATATTTCATAAATTTAATCTCGCGCGATTATTTTAAGTGAGTTACAATATTTTGTCAACAAAAAAATTTTATGCTATTCTAAAATCAATCGCAAACGATTGGAGAATTCACATGAACGATTTACTATCACATCAACTCTGCTATTCTTTCTATACAGTAGAGAGACTATTTCGTCAATTCTATCAAAAACATTTAAAAAAATATGACTTAACCTACACACAGTATCTTGTACTCGTGGTGCTGTGGGAAGAAAAAAGATTATCATTAAAAGAAATCGGTCAACGACTTGAGTTATCTAGCAATACACTAACACCCCTATTCAAACGTTTAGAAGAAAAAAACTACCTCATTCGATTAAAGACAGACAACGACAAACGTCAACTATATGTACAACTCACCAAAGACGGAGAAGCACTTCAAGGAGAAATCAAATCGCATTTAACCGAATGTTTTTGGCAAATTGACGGTTTAACACGTGAAGGTGCTGATCAATTCATTCAAGAAAACAATCAACTCATTCAAATGATTAAAGAAAGTCTGTAATATCAGTTATTCACGATTGCGTTACAGACTAAATCCCCTATTTTTATGCAAAACTGTATACCGTTTAAGGTTGATGGCATAAGCCATCAACCTTATTTAACATGAAACACAAAAAATCGAATCGCCACACGTTAAACGGTTGTTAAACGGTTGATGATTCGATTCAAAAAATTTTTTTAAAAAGTATGCAATACACTTTGATACACTTAACGCGTCATGTCTTCCATCAAATAGACCATAATATTAAAGTAAATGGTTACTGAAACGGTTAATATGGCTCCCCAAAGTATTTTGACCATACTCATTGTGTGTAAGCCATCAAAAAGGAGTACGCCTAAACCACCACCATTAATACTAGCGGCAATGGTTGTAATCCCTACAAGTGCAGTTATGGTTAAACGTAGACCGGCAAAAAAAGACGGTAAACTTAACGGCACTTCAACTTTCCAAAATACTTGCCATTTTGTCATGCCCATACCAATGGCACTTTGTGTAATACTACTATCCACTTGTGATAATCCTGCTAAAAAGGTCCGGATTAATGTATATTGGGCATAAACAACTAATACAACAATCGCCGTTGTTTGACCTAACCCTGTCACAGGAATGAGTAGCGCAAAAAAGGCAAAACTTGGAATAACATATAATAAACTGAAGGTTGTTAAAGAAATATCTTGCCATTTTTTATGAAAATGCAAAACAACCGTCATGGTGCTCGCAATTACTAACGCAATCAGCAAACTTGTTATGACAATTTGGATATGTTCCACAGTTAAATGAATCAATTGCTGAGAAAATTGGCGATAATATTCAATCATGATACACACTCCACAAACTTTCTTGTTGACGCGCAGTATCAATTAATTTTTCAACAAATGCATTCGCCGGATGATTGATAATATTTTGTGGCGTGTCGTACTGACAAACAACACCATTATCCATAATAATCACTTTTGTCCCTAATTTAAACGCTTCATAAATATCATGCGTAATGAGCACAAATGTTTTTTGACGAACGGTTTGATGAATTTGACGCAACTCGTCTTGTAAGTCTTGTCGCGTAATGGCATCAATCGCCCCGAACGGTTCATCAAACAAAACAATACACGGATCTGCCGCTAAAGATCGCGCCACACCGACACGTTGCTGTTGCCCACCCGACAATTGCTTTGGATAACGCATCGCATACTCATCAAAAGGTAATTGCACCATATCCAGCAATTCTCTCACGCGCTCTTCTATTTTCTCTTTATCCCAGCCAAGCAATTTCGGTACCGTTGCAATATTTTCCGAAACACTCATATGTGGAAACAAACCAATTTGTTGCACGACATACCCTATTTTACGACGTAAACGTACCGCATCCAGTGTTGAAATATCTTCTCCATCAACGAACACAGTCCCCTGAGTTGGCTCGATGAGTCGATTAATCATTTTTAACAGTGTCGTTTTCCCCGACCCCGACGTTCCTAAAATCGTAACAAATTCACCTTTGTCAATCGTCAAATTCACATCGTTGACAACCGTTTTATCATTATATTGTTTACTTACGTTTTTAAATTCTATCATTTTACAACCCGTTTTTAATACTTTCAAAATACTCTTTCGCCACTTTGGCGTAATCTTGTCCCTCAACGTCAACTTTTGCATTCAACGTCGTCATTGTTTGCGTGTCCAAATGTGCAGACACTTTATTTAAAATATCCGCAATTTCTGGGGTGTTTTGTAATGTGCTATGACGAACAACTGGCGCTAAATTGTAAGGTGGCCAAAATTGTTTGTCGTCTTCAAGAACGGTGAATGTTTGCGTATTGACCAATTGTCCTTCAGTCGTATAAGCAGGCGTGACATCCGCTTGATCATTTTCTAAAATTTTATATTTTAAACTATTGTCATACACTTGATTGGCTTTCCACTGGAACGGCCCATAAACTTTCGTCAGACCGACAATCCCGTCTTCTCGCTGATCAAACTCCCCTTGTGACGCAAAACGCAATTGATTCGCGTGTTGCTGTAAATCAGAAATCGTTTTAATGTTTAATTCACGCGCAACTTGTGTACGGATGACTAACCCTTGCCCATCATTTGCCGAAGCATAATTTAACCACATGAGTTGAAATTTTTGTTCATACTGCGATTTAACCGTTTCGTACACTTTAAGCGGGTCTGTTTGCATCTGTTCTTTTAAAATCGATAGCAATCCCGTTCCGGTATATTCTGGATAAAGATCAATTTCGTCATTTACAATGGCATTATGAATTACCGAACTGGCAATATTTTGAACACGTGTCACCGAATACCCATGATATTCTAACGCTTGTGCGTAAATTTCAGACACAATGACATTTTCCGTAAAATCTTTTGACCCGATACGTATTTGATTTTTTTGTGTTATTTGTGGTGTTGTACTATTTTTATCAAATACAACAAGTCCAATAAGAGCGGTTGTCATTACACACAGTAAGATTGTGGAAAATAGTTTTCTAATGTTCATGATACGTACCTCTTTTAATGATGATTTGGAACACAATCATGCTAAGACAAGACAATAGCATCACCGAAACACCACCTATTACTAATAAATCCACACGATACAAACCAAGTCCTGTAAAAATAATTTTTCCAAGACCTCCCGCGCCAATGTATGTGGCTAATGTGGCACTTGCCAAAATTTCAATTAACGATAATTTCATACCATTGAGAATATACGGTAACGCTAACGGCAATTGTACTTTTTTCAATAAATCTTTTTGCGTCATGCCAAGCGCTATCCCAGATTCAACAACGACTTCATCTACTTGTTTAAAGCCAAGAATTGTGTTTAATAAAATGGGTGGTAACCCTAATACGACTAGCGCAATTAACGCCGGATAAAATCCGACACCCGTATACGGAATTAAAATAAATAAGACGGCTAAACTTGGAATCACTCGCAACGCATAAACGACACCTTGACTCACCACATTTAACCATTTCATACGATGCGCTAAATACCCAACTGGCAATCCTAGTAAAATACAAATCAAAAAAGCTGAAAAACTCAAATAAAGATGTTCCCAAACGGCTTGCCCATAAGCTAAACCATTTTGATTGAAATACGTGATAATATCATTAATCACTTATTATCCCCCTATCTTATTGATACGTTAAACACATATTAATAGTAAAGTTAATATACTAACAGTATCTAACCATCACAAAACAAAGTCAAATAATTTGTTTCAGTTGATAAAAATACTCGCTATGCCAAACATAACGAGTATTCCACTACTTTTTACCTAACAATAATTTAAATGCGGCACTTAACGCACTTTGTGTTGAATCATGTTGTTGTTCTTTTAAAGTCGGCATAATAAGGCGAATTTCTTTATTTGAATAGCCTAATCCTAGTAACGCCTGTGTCACATCATCTAATACTGGCGATTCACTGATAATTTCTTCTTCAACCGTTTCACTTACCCCTACCGCACCTAATTTTCCTTTCAAGTCCAACACGAGTTGTCCTGCAGTTTTTTTCCCAACGCCAGGGAATTTCGTTAAATACGTCACATCGTTATTTTCAATTGCTTGCATCAAGCCTTGTGCATCTTGACTCGCCAAAATAGATAATGCACTTTTTGGTCCAATCCCCGATACACTAATCAATTTTAAAAATAACTGTTTTTCGTCATACGTTGGAAATCCGTATAACGTTATCGCATCTTCGCGTACGGCTTGATACGTGTAAATCATAATAGATTGCTCAAGCAGACTTGAAAATGAATACGGATTAGATACCGATACGGCGTACCCAATACCACCTGCCTCCACAGTAATGGCAGTTGGATGAATGGCGGTTAGAACACCTTTTATATAATCGTACATGAAAACTCCTTTCGATGAAAAAAGGCAGAAAATCTGCCTTACTTCACAATTTTAGTTGGATCAGCGTAATATAAAATCAATTGCGCTGCATCTGAAATTAAACATAAACGATTGTTGCGAATCGTTTCATCATCTACAAACACCATATTATCTTCAAAAAAGGCGGTAATATACGGTGTTAATTGCACATACGTTTCATACGTTACATCTTCAATCGCTTCAACGGCTTCATGTAATGCCACTTCACTTTTTGTTTGTGCCAATGACACGTCAAATGGTTTTAATTCAAATTCGATTTCAAATGATTTATCAAATAAATTTACAACACGCGTCATGGCTTCAATCGTTTCTTTAAACGTTTCATCATTTGTATGATTTTGTAATTCATGTGCATTTTCAATAATAAACGGTACAGAGAAAACATCAATTTCTAATGCCGATTGAATAATATCATGACGGACATGATCAACTTGTAAGCGTTGTTGAACACGTGCAACCATAAACAAGTGTAATTGTTCCAATAGACTTTGTTGATTGTCGTAATCAACGCCGTAAACATCATTTAACAACAATGAGAATAATTCGTCCAAATCAATTGCCCAATCATTTGTTTCCAATAAACGCACGATACCGATTGCACTACGACGTAACGCGTATGGATCGTTTGATCCAGTCGGCACCATACCAATTTTAAAGAAACTAATGAGTGAATCAATTTTATCGGCTAAACTCAATACACTCCCCGCCAAACTCTCTGGTAAAGCACCTTCGGCAGACAATGGTAAATAATGTTCACGAATGGCTTGGGCAACTCCGGCTGGATACCCTTGTGCTAAAGCGTATTTCTCACCCATAATCCCTTGTAATTCAGGGAATTCGCCAACCATATTCGTCACTAAGTCAAATTTGTAAATTTTTGCAGCTTCTTGGGCAGCCGTTACGTCAACTTCTAGCGCTTCACCTAAAATGGACACGATTTGACCAACATTTGCCATTTTTTGTGCAATTGACCCGATTTTAACGTGGAAATTCACATTATCCAATTTTTTAACAGCTGTTTCGACTTTAATTTTAGCATCTTCATTCGTAAAGAATAACGCATCTTCTAAACGTGCCACCAATACTTTTTCGTTTCCTTTGGCAACGTTTTGTAAATGTTGTTCATTACCATTGCGCACTGAAATAAAGAACGGTAACAATTGTCCCTGTGCTGATTTTACATAAAAATAGCGTTGGTGCTCTTTCATTGTCGTAATCAACACTTCATCCGGTACAGCCAAATATTTTTCATCAAAGGTGCCATAAAAAGCGGTTGGATACTCGACAATGTTTGTCACTTCTTCCAATAAGTCTTCATCAATGTCAACAACCCAATGATTTTGAGCAGCTAATTGTTGAATTTGCTCTCTAATCATCGCCTTACGTGCGTTTAAATTCACAATGACAAACTCTTTAGCTAGTGCGCTTTCATACTCATCCGCTGACAACACAACCGTATCATGTCCTAAAAAACGATGACCACGTGTTGTTGTCCCAGTGTGTACGCCTAAAATGTCAAACGGAATTGTCGTGTTACCGAATTGCGCAATCAACCAGTGAATTGGTCGAATGTAACGGAATGTATGTTTACCCCATGTCATCGCGATTGGGAATGTCATACTCATGATGACATCTTTTAGACCCGGTAATAATTGTTCTGTCGCTTCACCTGAAATGTGTTGTTTCACATGAACGTACTCTACACCTTTAATGTCTTCAAAATAAATGTCATCGACACTTAACCCTTTTCCCGAAACAAAGCCAACTGCTGCTTTTGTCCAATTGCCCGCTTCATCACACGCAATTTTTTTAGCAGGTCCTTTATGCACAATAACGCTATCTGCTTGCTGCTCTTGTAATCCTTTTACAATAACTGCAAAACGACGTGGTGTTCCCATACCTTCAATGGATACATATTCTAATTTTAAATCATCTAAAAATGTTTGAACACGTTGTGTCAACTGCTCAATAGAGGCGCTAACGTATTTTGCAGGGACTTCTTCTAATCCCACTTCTAGTAGTAAATCTTTTGCCATTAGTTTTGTGCCTCCTGTGCCAATAATGTTTCTGCTTCTTCACGGCTTAATAATGGATACCCTAAATCACGACGCGCTTGAACAAACGTTTTTGCAACCGTGCGTGCCATATTACGAATACGTGCTAAATAACCGGCACGATCTGTTACGGAAATAATACCGCGCGCATCCATTAAGTTAAATGTGTGTGAGCATTTTAAAACGTAGTCATACGCTGGATGGACAAGTTGTTTTTCCATTTGTGCTAACGCTTCTTTTTCGTATTTATCAAATAGTTCTAATAATAATTCTGCGTTACTATTTTCAAATGCATATGTTGAATGTTCAAATTCAGGTTGTGTAAAAATGTCACCATATTTTACAGCATCCGTCCATTGTAAATCATACACGCTTTCCACTTCTTGAATATAAGAGGCTAAACGTTCCAATCCGTAAGTGATTTCTGCCGTTACTGGCGAACATTCTAAACCACCAACTTGTTGGAAATAAGTAAATTGTGTAATTTCCATACCATCTAACCAAACTTCCCAACCTAATCCAGCACAACCCAATGATGGATTTTCCCAGTTGTCTTCTACGAAACGAATGTCGTGTTCCAGCGGGTCGATACCTAGTGCTTTTAAACTATCTAAATATAATTCTTGAATATTATCTGGTGATGGCTTCATCACTACTTGGAATTGATGATGTTGAAACAAGCGGTTTGGATTTTCGCCATAACGACCATCTGCTGGTCGACGACTTGGTTCTACATATGCCGCATTCCACGGTTCTGGACCAATGGCACGTAAAAAAGTGTACGGACTCATTGTTCCCGCCCCTTTTTCCGTATCATAAGCTTGTAATAGCAAACACCCTTGGTTTGACCAATAGTTTTGCAACGTTAAAATCATATTTTGTACAGTCATTCCTTTTGACATAAAACGTCTCACTTTCTTGCTTAAAAAGCGTTTAATCACGTGATATTTTACCACATTTTTAGTGAATTGACAAAAAGAGTTCAACGTTGTGGCTATACTAAATTAAAAATGTTATAATCTATTTAGAAAAAAATTAAAAAGGATACATTATGCTAATCAATGCACTTTTAATTCCAAAAGTTAAACTGACCTTTGCGACAACTGAATTTAATTTAGGGACAGCTTTACAACTAATGGAAGACAATAGCGTCCGTAGTTTACCGATATTAGATACGAGTGAAACGCTATATCGCGGAAACTTATACCGCTATCATATTTATCAACATTTAGTCAATGGTGGCAGTTTAAACGACTCTGTGATGTTACTCATTAAAAACGCAACAAAATATGTGTATCAAACAGATTCTTTCTACACTCTATTTTTTACATTAAAAGATTTACCTTATATTAGTGTTTTAGATGACAAACATCACTTTTTAGGCATCGTTCGTCACACAGATGTGATGAACATGTTATCGGAATCGTGGCGTGTCACACAAGCGAGTTTTGCTTTAGCCATTGAAATCCCCGAAGACGACACGTCATTTTTAGAAGTGGTCAAAATTGTCAAAAAATTTACCGAAATTACCGGTTTACAAACATTTGATAAAGACCACTATACTCAATCACGTCGTTTAGTCATTACACTACCTGACAAAATTGAACCAGACGTTTTTGATAAACTAAACGCAAAATTAAATAAACGCCATTTTAATATTATTGAAGTAGAAGATTTACATGATGGTATTTAATAAAAACGAACTGAAGATAGGTTTAGACTGTTGACCAATAAAGTGTCAACAGTCTTTTTAAATGATTGTGATCGTCTGATTTTTAGGGTTGATGGCATAAGCTACCAACCCTATTTAACATAGAGCCAACATAACCACTTTTATGATATACTATTGAAGATATTTTAAGGAGACATGCTAATGAAGAAACAGACAGATTTAACACATGCACCGATTATGCGTGCCTTAATTCTTTTTGCTATACCGATTTTTATTTCAACCATTTTTCAACAACTTTACAATGCCGCAGATACAACTATTGTTGGTAATTTTTTAGGCGAAAACGCCCTAGCCGCAGTTGGATCTACCGCAGCCGTTTTTGAATTAATTGTCGGCTTTGCTTTAGGTATCGGTAACGGAATGAGCATTGTAACTGCTCGTTTTTTTGGAGCGAATGATTTAAACCGCGTTCGACAATCCGCTGCACACGCCATTATGGTCGGTGTCGGCATTTCTTTGATGGTTATGATCATCGGTCACTTCGGTTTACACCCGTTATTACAAACTTTACACACTCCCGCAGAAATTATCGACCAAGCGTTTTCCTACATTTACATTATTTTAATGTTTGTGAGTGTCACGTTTGCTTATAACTTAGGGGCTGGGTTGTTGAGAGCAATTGGTAATAGTGTCGTACCACTCATTATTTTAGTCATTGCTAGTATTATCAACATTGTGTTGGACATTGTATTCATCACCCAATTGCATACCGGTATTCAAGGAGCGGCATACGCCACTGTTATTGCACAACTCTTTTCTGCCGTCAGTTGCTTTACGTATATTTACTTTAAAGCGCCAACCTTATTACCACATCAAAACGATTTTAAAATTGATGAAGCGCTATTAAAAGAACTACTAGCACAGGGGTTGTCAATGGGGTTTATGTCATCCATTGTGTCGATTGGATCCGTCATTTTACAAACATCGGTCAACCAATTCGGTCCGCTCATTATTGCTGCACAAACAACGGCACGTCGTGTTCAATTTTTCTTCCTGATGCCAATTACAAGTTTTGGAACGGCACTAACAACGTTTGTTTCTCAAAACTTTGGTGCAAAACAATATGCACGTATTCGAAAAGCGATAAATTATGCGTTTAAATGTTCAATGATTTGGGGAGTGTTTGTTGCCTTATTGATGTATGTTGTCGCAGAACCGCTCATCATTTTCATTTCAGGAAGCACGCATCCCGTACTAGTTGAAACGGCAAAAACATATATTTTTATCGCCACTCCGCTATTTTGTGTATTGGGCATTCTACTTTGCTTGCGTAATGCGCTACAAGGATTGGGTCAAAAAATACAACCGCTTATCTCAAGTATCATTGAATTAGTTGGTAAAATATTATTCGTGCTATTGATCGTTCCACATATGGGGTATCTTGGCATTATGCTATGCGAACCAATCATTTGGGTCGTTATGACAACACAACTAGCGTATTCCTTTTATAGAAACCCTTTCATTCGCTCAACTGCATCTAAAAAAATATAGTGCCTTTTTGCTTCATCACACCGTTTTATGACGGACAAATTGGAAAAGATGATTTATACATCATTTAATATTTAGAACATAAAAAACTGATACAATCGTCAAGAGCGTATCAGTTTTTTGTTGTGTTATTTTATTTCGTTTTGATTATACTTTAATGCCCATTCAATCGCATCAGCAACTGCTCCATCATCATTTGATGAGACCACTTTAAACGCTTTTTTCTTAATCTCTTCAATGGCATTGCTTGGTGCAAAAGCATATGGAAAGCATTCAAACAATGTCGTATCATTTAACGCATCTCCAATGACCACCACTTCTTCTTTTGTTGCATTTAACAACGGTAAAATACGTTCTAACACTAACCCCTTTTGAGCCATATGATCTGTAATTTCAATATTATCAGGAAATGACGATAAGCAAGAAATATTTGGAATTTGAGAAATTTGACTTTTTGTTTTGATAATATGCGAAACATCCACTGCAAACGATTCGACTTTAATCATATCGTGACGCTCGGCAAACGTACTTAAATCATCAATGGGTTGTAGCGTCATACACGCCATATGGCTTAGTCGACCGCCCGGCTGATAATCACTTGCCGTTGCACCATGTTTAATGCGTGAGCGCTCAATAAAACAGTCTCTCACCCATTCTGGATTCACCGCAAAAACGCCCTCTTTTGTATAGACCATATACGGTAAATTTTGTTGCGTCAAAATTGCTGTAGCCTTTAAAAAAGCATCCGTTTGCAAGTAACATTCTGCCAAAAATCGCCCATTTTTATCAACGGCTTGTGCGCCATTACCAACAACGCCTAAATCCAATCGAATGCCGTATTTTTCAGATACAAACATCATACCCTTTATATCTCGTCCTGTCGCAATACCAAATTGAATACCGCTTTTCTGTGCTTTTTGAATGGCATTGAAATTGCGTTGTGGTAATTGTTTATCATTGCCTAGTAACGTCCCATCAACATCTGAAATAATATATTTAATCATTTATTGCCTCACTTTTTATATTCATCATCTTCTTTAATCCATCAAAATTCAAAAAGACATTTTTAAAATTAAAGAGATGCCTACTTTTCATTATCTCATAAATCATCGTCATATCAAAACAAAAAACGTGTTGGCACTAATCAGATTAGTACCGACACGTTAATTTTATTTTTTAAAATGTGTTATTTCACATGTTGTTTTCTTTGACGTTTTAACATGTAAGCAACTGCCAATAAAATACCACCTAATCCAACAAAGTCAGATTGTTGTCCTGTTTTTGGCAATTGAGGTTTTGGTAAAGCACGATAAACATAGCGTACTTCTTGAGCGTCTGTACCGAAGATACCTGCTTTATTGGCTGGTACGGCAATCAATACATAACCTTCAATGACTTTATTTTCAGTGTCATATGGTAAGCCTAGTTTATTTTTACCGTCTAACTCAACTTGTTGCGCTAGCACTTTACCGTTTTCATCAGTATACGTTACAACCACTTTACCAGCGTCTTTACGACGGTATACATATTCAACCGTTTGTTTATCTGTTGTAAATGTGCCCGTTGCGTTTGTTGGTAATGCAACTAGTTCATAGTTTTCAACTGTCGCTGATGTTGTTTCGTATGGTAAACCTAATTGGTTTGTACCATCTAATTCAACTGATGGTGCTAATACATTACCGTTTTCGTCTTTGAATGTTACGACAACTTTTTCAGCATTTTTACGACGGTATACATATTCAACCGTTTGTTCTTCGGTTGTAAATGTGCCTGTCGCGTTTGCTGGTAATGCAACTAATTCATAGTTTTCAACTGTTGCTGATGTTGTTTCGTACGGTAAGCCTAATTTTTGTGTACCGTCTAATTCAACTGATGGTGCTAATACATTACCTTTTTCGTCTTTAAATGTTACCACAACTTTTTCAGCGTTTTTACGACGGTAGACATATTCAACTGTTTGTTCTTCGGTTGTAAATGTTCCTGTCGCATTTTCTGGTGTTACCACTAATTCATAGTTTTCAACTGTCGCTGATGTTGTTTCGTATGGTAAACCTAATTTTTGTGTGCCATCCAATTCAACTGGTGGTAATAATGCATTACCATTTTCGTCTTTGAATGTTACCACAACTTTTTCAGCATTTTTACGACGGTATACATATTCAACGGTTTGTTCTTCTGTTGTAAATGTGCCTGTCGCATTTTCTGGTGTTACCACTAATTCATAGTTTTCAACTGTCGCTGATGTTGTTTCGTATGGTAAACCTAGTTTTTGTGTACCATCTAATTCAACTTGTTCAGCTAACACTTCGCCGTTTTCGTCTTTGAATGTTACCACAACTTTTTCAGCGTTTTTACGACGATAAACATATTCAACCGTTTGTTCTTCTGTTGTAAATGTGCCTGTCGCATTTTCTGGTGTTACCACTAATTCATAGTTTTCAACTGTCGCTGATGTTGTTTCGTATGGTAAACCTAATTTTTGTGTGCCATCTAATTCAACTTGTTCAGCTAACACTTCGCCGTTTTCATCTTTGAATGTTACTACAACTTTACCAGCATCATTACGACGGTAGACATACTCAACAGTTTGTTCGCCTGTTGTAAATGCTCCTGTTGCGTTTGTTGGTGTTGCAATCAACGTATGATTTTCAACTGTTGCTGCATTTGTTGTGTATGGTAAACCTAGTTTTTGTGTGCCATCTAACTCAACTTGTTGTGCTAATACGGCACCTGTTTCATCTTTATGTGTCACAACAACTTTACCAGCATCATTACGACGGTAGACATACTCAACAGTTTGTTCGCCTGTTGTAAATGTTCCTGTTGCGTTTGTTGGTGTTGCAATCAACGTGTGATTTTCAACTGTTACTGCATTTGTTGTATATGGTAAACCTAGTTTTTGTGTGCCATCTAACTCAACTTGTTGCGCTAATACAGCACCTGTTTCATCTTTATGTGTCACAACAACTTTACCAGCATTTTTACGACGGTATACATACTCAACAGTTTGTTCGCCTGTTGCAAACGTTCCTGTCGCGTTTGTTGGTGTTGTCACTAATTCATAGTTGTCAATCGTTGCTGCATTTGTTGTATATGGTAAACCTAATTTTTGTGTACCGTTTAATTCAACTGGTTGCGCTAATACGGCACCTGTTTCATCTTTGTGCGTTACAGTAACTTTACCAGCATCATTACGACGGTAGACATAGTTAACTGTTTGTTCGCCTGTTGTAAACGTTCCTGTTGCATTTGTTGGAGTTGTAATCAATGTGTGATTTTCAACTGTTACTGCATTTGTTGTATATGGTAAACCTAATTTTTGTGTACCATTCAATTCAACTGGTTGCGCTAATACGGCACCCGTTTCATCTTTATGCGTTACAGTAACTTTACCAGCATCATTACGACGGTAGACATAGTTAACTGTTTGTTCGCCTGTTGTAAACGTTCCTGTTGCATTTGTTGGAGTTGTAATCAATGTGTGATTTTCAACTGTTACTGCATTTGTTGTATATGGTAAACCTAGTTTTTGTGTACCGTTTAATTCAACTGGTTGCGCTAATACGGCACCTGTTTCATCTTTATGCGTTACAGTAACTTTACCAGCATCATTACGACGGTATACATAGTTAACCGTTTGATCAACTGTTGTAAATGTTCCTGTCGCATTTTCTGGTGTCGTAATCAATGTAAAGTTTTCCACAGTTACGAAATTCGTTGTGTATGGTAAACCAAGTTTATTCGTTCCATTCAATTCAACTTGTGGAGATACTGTTGCACCTGTTTCATCTTTATGCGTTACAGTAACTTTACCAGCATTACTACGTTGGTAAATATAGTACACATTAACCGTGCCATCAATAAAGTTACCAGTAGCTGCTGAACCTAAAGTTGTCGATACTTCTTTAAATGTGTAGTTTTCAATTGTTGCTGGTTGCGTATTGTAAGTAGTGTTTACCACGCCTACTTGTGTTGTACTTGGTGATAACGTTTCTCCCGTTTCACTTTGATGGTAAGTATTTACTGTACCGAAAATATTTTTTAACGCTAAGTTTAATACGCCACGTTGTTTTTGGGCATCTAACGTTACCGCAGCATAATCATCAGCCGTTAAGTCATTATTAACATCTGTAGCTGTAGATGCTAAAGGAGTTGTTAATAAATCATTTGGATTTTTTGTAATTTTAACACGATAGTCACCGCGTTTTTCAATGATGTTAGTAAATGTGTAATCTCCCGCATCATTTGTTGTTGTTCGAGATACTTCAGTTTCAACATCATTTTCAACTTTGTACAATACGACTTCACGATTGGCAATTACAACATCACCCTCATTAAATGTACTGTCATCATTACGGTCATAATACGCTTTACCTTTAACAACATACTCTGTTAAAACAGCTGTATTTTTGAAAGATTCTACCGCACCATCAACGTTATTGCCGAAGTAGTACGCTACCGTATTATTTGAAACGCGATTACCATCAACAGTTGTTGTTGAAGGATTTTTGACACTAAAGTACACATGGTCTGTCATTTTTGGAGCAATTTCTTTACCTGGGTTCATTACAAATTTTAAAGCTGTCACTTTTGAAAAATCTGTAACGGCATTGGCTAATACCCAATTCAACGCTACATTTCCTGCCAATGTGCCTTTTGGAGCATCGCTTGTGTAATACACTGTATACCCTTCTGGTGCTGTAACTGGTCCTACTAAAGTAGAACGGTACTCTGTACCACGTTCAGCATAGACACCTTCTTTATTTGGTACGATGACCAAATCATTTAAATGTGGCAACACATCAATTACAGTAGCATTTCCAATTGGATTATCTGTATTATTAAAAATATCAACACGATAATTTAAGACATCTAAACCGTCTGTTGTTGTACTACTGAAGTATTTCCCGTCTTCTTCACCGTCATTTTTTGATTTTTTACTTACAATCAACTCTTTTGGTGGTGTGAAAATAAATGGTGCAGATGAATCAGTAAGATTTTCCGCAGTATCGCCATCTTCATCAACATCTAATCGGTCTGGTTTGTTACCGACAATTAAATCATTATTAAAGACTTTATTATTACTAAATGAATATAGTGTTTCAATAGTTAACGTTGTATTTTCAGGTAACTCACGTGTTGTTGTAAATGACCCAATTATTTCTTTATAATCATCTAAAAGAGAATCATCTGTTTTATTTCCGTAAATTGTACTTTCTACAATATCGTAAATATACGCTGTTTTACCAGTGTCTTTATAGTTATAAACGGTTTCATATGTATCACTTAATTTAAAGGTTCCTTCTGAAGGATCCTCATCTCTTACTCTAGTTACACCGTTCCAAATTAATCCTGGAGGTGCTAAAATAATCACTTTACCATCTTTAAACTCTTTATCCGCCCGTGAACGTTGTTCAATGTTAAGACGGTTACGGTATTGAATGACTTGATCTGGATAAACTAAAGTACCACCATTAGGTGTTGTTAAATAAGTGTATGATCCAAAAACAAACGCCAATGATGGACGTACAGTTGTTGAAGAAAGAGCTTCCGGTGAAGTATGTGTCTTGTACGAAACACTAGCTCTGTTTGGAATGCTATATGTTTGTCTATAGTTTTTTAAATCTTTTGCCCATGTATCGATTTTAGCAATTGTTGGTTGATCCAATGTTGTACGATACTCAACCACAATAACTCTATGGATTTTGTCATCTAGTTTAGTGACTAAAACAGGCTCATCAAAAATAAATTCTACTTTTTTAAATACTTTACCATTTAAATTAACAAATTGTTTATTAGCAGATGTTGACAGTGGAACATTTCTCGCGATTTCTTCTGTCGAATCATCTGGTAAAGTCCCAACGACACGGTTACGTGATAATTTCGCTAAATTATCTGCATCGTAAATGCCGTTCGGTAAAGCAGCAGGTGTATAAATGGCAACTTCATTAAATTTAAGTCCCACATTATTAGATGGTGTATCCGTGATTTTATCAAATCCAACTTTATCTCCGATTTGAACATATTTCGTAGCATCGCCAAAATCAATACCTAAGGTCCAAGCATATTCCGAATTAAAATCTGTTTCAGAATAAAAACGTTGATAAGGTGTACCTGTTTTTACAATTCCCATTGTTCCTTCTTGGTAAGGATAATAGTTAAACGTTACATTTTGTACACGATTGCTTTCAATCGGTTCTGTTGTACCGTCATTATTTTTATAAGCTATTGAGTACGTAAACGGTACCGGAACATCAAACGGTTGATTTTGTAGTTTAAAAGCAAAATTAAAATCATACGTACCACTAGTTTTTGTCTCGTTAGGAATAATGACACGTTTTAATGTTTTCGTTGTAGCATCATAGGTCCAGTCGGCATTTAACGCTTGATCGAACATAAAATTATCAGGGGTAACAATACTCACTTCAACTGGTCGACTATCTCTACCATATCCTGCATATTGAACTTGTGGTGGTAGAAGACCTGGACCCGGAATTGTAACGATATGATCATTTGCTACTGTTGCTGGAACTGGTTCAGGACCTGGAATGGTATGAACATAATTTGCAATTCTACCAATCGTTGGTTTATTCGTTTCAACAACAAATTGATTGGTATTGTTGTAAACTTCTACATCATCATTCGTGAAAAACGTTTGTTTGATATCAAATTTTTCGTTATTCATCAATTGATGCGGTTTTAATTTCAACTGAAAAGGAATTGAGACGTTTGTACCACCTGCTAAACTTTTATACGTAAAACGCATAATATATTTATCAGCCGTTTCTACCAATTCATATTTTTCCAAACTCGCTGCGGTTGACGGGTTATTTGGTTTTTCAAAAAGAGACTTACTAAATTCAACATCAACATATGGTTGTTGATAATTTGTGTTTGATCCGGATACAGCAACGTTTAAATAAAACGATGTATTTTCTCCAGATTTTGTGCCAGTCACACTCTTATCAACATATGTTACAGATGTTGTAACAACCGAAGTTGTATTATCTTCTGCAAAGGCTTGGGTGTACCCCCCGCCAAAACTGAGAAGCTGTGATGCTAGCAAAATGAATACCGCTATCATTTTGCCTAGCTTATTGATTACATATTTCAAAATACATAATACCTCCATTCTATTTTATGTTGTAATTATAGCATTATCTTTTTCATGTGGAAAGCAAATTTTGAAAAATAATTCAATATTTAAATAGGTACTTTTTTCTCATTTTTTAAAACACTCAACACCATTTCCATTACTTTTAATTTTAATGACATAAACTCGATTTAAAAGGTGATGGCAACGCCCTATCGGAAGTTGCCATCACCAAATGTACGCTATTTTTTTACACCTAAAATGCTCAATATTTCTTGTTTATATTTTGTCCGTTGGATAGCTTCATCTTCATTTGGATTGATGTTAATAACCAACTCTGCGGTAATTTTACCGGGGCGACCTTGCATAATGTAAATACGATCACTCAAGTCAACGGCTTCTTGCACATCGTGCGTAATGAGCACACTCGTTAATTGAAACTGTTTATGAATGGCTTTATACCATTGATGCACTTCTAACTTTGTCAACGCGTCCAAAGCCCCGAATGCTTCATCTAATAAAAAGAGTGAATGCCCAAACATGTAGGTTCGTAATAAGGCGATACGTTGTTTCATGCCACCACTTAATTCATGCGGATATTTTGTAGCGTACGCATCTAATTGAAATTGTTCTAATAAAGCAAGCGCTTCTTGATGCGCTTCACGTTTATTGATCCCTTGAATGATTTTAGGCAACATCACATTATCAATGACGCTCTTATGTGGTAATAGCACATCTTTTTGTAACATGTAGCTCACTTGATGTTTTAATAATGGAACATTATCCACTTCGATTTGCCCTTCTTGTCCATCAATCAATCCTGCAATTAAATGGAATAGTGTTGTTTTTCCGACACCACTTGTTCCTAATATGGTCACAAATTCTCCATTGTTTACATGTAAACTAATATTGTCTAATATTTTTGTCTGTTCATATGAAAAACTAACGTTTTTTACATTTAAATTTGTCATTATTTTAAGTACTCATTCGTAAAACCAGCATTTTCTGGTAATTTATTGTCTAATATTTTAGCGTCTGCTAAAAATTGATAAAAGTCATTCCAACGTTTTGCATCAATCTCTCCCCAACGTTTTGGGTCACTTGCATATTGTTTTGAAATGTATTGTTGTGATTTCACGATAAAATCACGTCTTTCTTTTAATTCAGGCGCATACTTTATTAAAATATCCGCACTTTCTTCGGGGTGTTCAATGGCGTATTGGTAACCTTTTTTTATCGCGCGCAACACTTTTTTAGCTTGCTCGGGATTATTTTTTAAATACTCATTGTTTGCGATAATAACTGGTGTGTAATAATCCAATTGTGGTGCATAATCTTTTAAATAGAAGAAATTGGTATCCAATTTTAATTCTTCTTTAGCCATGATACCGTCCCAAGCGTGAAAGACCCATGCACTATCAAACAAGCCGTTTACAATGGGAACCATTGAATTGGAATCAACATTTGGAACGAGTTTTACGTCATCGTAACGACCGCCTTGTTGCGTCACGATATGCGACAACATTGCCAATTCAATAGGATCATTCCACGTCCCATATGTTTTGCCTTCAAGTTGTTTTGGTGATGTAATTCCCGTTTCTTTTTTAGAAATAATTCCCGATGTATTGTGTTCAACAATTGCAGCAACCGCTGAAATAGGCGCTCCTTTTGCTAATTTTTTCGCCATAGAATCTTGGAAATAAACGGCAAACGGCGCTTTATTATTGACCACTAAATCACTCGAACTATCTTCGGGTGGCAATTTAATGTCTAAATCAATGCCTTCAGCTGCTAAAAAACCTTTTTCTTTTGCCACATACAATCCCGTATGGTTTGTATTAGGTGTCCAATCTAAAATAAAATCAACTTTTTCTAATGTTTTTGGTGAAGTTTGTTTGGCTGTTTCTGGATTAGAGCACCCAAATAAACCTAACAAAGCAACGCTTAATAATGTTACTACCTTTTTCATTTTTATCCCCTTCTATCTTCGCCATGTAATGACGCGTTTTTCTAGTTGTTCTACTGCTTTCATGCTCAATAAACTAATGATTGAGACAATGATAATAATCGCAAACATCGTATCGTATTGAAAAATTTTTTTGGCACGAATCATATACACCCCTAAACCTTCAAATCCACCTAACCATTCTGACACGACCGCCGAAATAAAGGCGTAAGATACACTCACTCGTAGTCCTGCAAAAAAATAAGGTAATGTTGCAGGGATTTTAAAATGTACTAACGTTTGTTGTTTTGTTGCGCGCATCAATTGAAATAGCATTAACGTATCTTTATCTGCTTGGCGAAAACCGTCCAAAATACTAATCACAATGGGGAAAGTTGTCGTCATGACAATGAGTACAATTTTAGGCAACATACCATATCCAAGCCACAACACTAAAATGGGTGCCAATGCAATGGTTGGAATCGTTTGTGTCATGACTAAAAATGGATAAATGGCTTTTTGAAATAGCGGCACACTATCCATAATTAGCGACAAGACAACCGCAATCATGACACCAAGCAACAATCCTAGCAATGCCACAAACAATGTGAATTGTCCATGATACAACAAATACGCGTAATCTCGGAAAATCGATTGCATAATTTCTAACGGTGTAGGCAATATATATTGTGGCAATACGTTTAAAAAACCACAGGCTTGCCAAATTAAAATAAGGATAGACACACTCATAACGCTCATGTGTTTATTCAGAAAATTTTTCAAGTTTTTCGTCGATGCTCAATATATTGCCGTAATTGATTTTAACGTTGGCAAATATATTGTCGCACTCCTTTCCTGCCAAAGAAATGGCATCTTTTAACATTGTCATCAAGGTATCAAAATCACCTTCCAATACCGTTTCAAACGGTGTGACTTGCACACGAACATTTTCTTGTGATTGTAAAAATGCAATCACGTCATCAATGACAACTATACGGTTTGGGTGAGTCAGTGGTAAAATTTGTAATGCAATACTACAATTCATAAAATCACCTCCTAAATTTTGACACAACAGCTAACAAAAAGCGCACTTACCTATACGATAAGCGCGCAAAAATACTGTCATTTTCATTTCCCTACGCTAGCATTACCTAGATCAGGTATGGTCGAAGCTTACACTTCCTCTCAGACTGTACACAGACTCCCGTATATAACTGTATTATACATGAAATGAAACCGATTTAAAAGGAAAAAGTGCCGACCCAAGATACGGTGGCACCCGTTTTCATCAACAATGTACAACTCGTTAGCATTTCACATAAAACGAAAAACACCAACTGCAGTAGCTGGTGTTTTCTGTTATTTATCTTTCACTTTCATCATACGCACAATGTTACTTCGCTCATTTTCTTCCAATTTCATTTGAATATAATGAATCGTTTCTTTCAATTGCGGAATGATTAAATGTTCTAACGCATTCACACGACGACGTGTTTTCTCGATTTCGTCAGCAAGCAATTGACACGTCTTTTCGATTTGCGCCAAAGCTAATAAATCGTCCGTTACACTTTGAATTGACTCAATGGCATCGTCCATTTCGACCGTTGAATTTAACATGCCGTAAGGAATTTTTGATTGTTGTGTTGGTGTCTGCAAAGTCAATTGTGGTACGTTAACACTCATAATGTTTTGTTCATCAATTTGAAGTGCTACTTTTTCCATGGGAATTGTCAAACCTTCTTCAATAAACACTTCATTTAATTGTGTTTTCGCCAATACAAATGATTGCATACCTAACGTTAAACGTTCTTCTACACGACGGCGCAGCGTATTGTTTTCACGAATTAAGTCGATAAAACGACGCATTAATTCATCTTGCTTATCTTTAAGTAGTTTATGTCCACGCGTTGATGTTTTTAACCGCTTTTTTAAAACGGTCATTTCCATACGCGTTGGTTTTACATTTAATCGTGCCATAGACTACTCTCCCGCTGGTAAATAAGTATCTAGCATGTCATCTTTAATTCGCTTCAATTCTGTTCGTGGTAAAATGGATAACAAGTCCCAACCTAAATCAAGCGATTGTTGAATGGTACGGTTTGTGTAGAATCCTTGATTAATGTATTCTTCTTCAAAACGTTTGGTAAATTCAACATATAATTTATCTGTTGCAGATAATGCCGCTTCACCTAACACAACCGCTAATTCTTTAACTTGTTTACCATGCGCATACGCAGCAAATAATTGGTTCATTGTCGGCGCGTGGTCTACACGTGTTTTACCTTCACCTGTTCCTTTATCTTTCAAACGAGACAATGATGGTAAGACGTTAATTGGTGGTTTGATACCGGATTTATTCAATTCTTGAGATAAAATAATTTGTCCTTCGGTAATATAACCGGTTAAGTCGGGAATCGGATGCGTAATATCATCTTCCGGCATCGTTAAAATTGGAATTTGTGTAACGGATCCTTTTTTACCGACTAGACGACCAGCGCGTTCATATAGCGTTGATAGATTGGTATACAAGTAACCGGGATACCCACGACGACCTGGTACTTCACGACGTGCAGCAGATACTTCACGCAACGCTTCACAATAGTTTGTCATATCTGTCATAATGACTAAAACGTGCATATCTTTTTCAAATGCTAAATATTCCGCAGCAGTCAATGCCATTTTCGGTGTTGCAATACGTTCAATTGACGGGTCATTTGCCAAGTTAATGAACATGACAGAACGTTCAATGGCACCTGTTTTTCTAAAGTCTTCCATGAAATATTCCGCTTCTTCAAACGTAATTCCCATTGCTGCAAAAACAACGGCAAATTTTTCGTTAGAATTTAAAACGGTTGCTTGACGGGCAATTTGTGCAGCTAATTCTTTATGCGGTAATCCTGCACCTGAAAAAACGGGCAATTTTTGTCCACGTACTAACGTGTTTAAATGGTCAATCGCCGATACCCCTGTTTGAATAAATTCATCGGGATAATCACGACTAATTGGATTAATCGCTTGACCGTTAATATCCAAATATTTTTCAGGAATTAAATTTGGTCCACCATCAATCACATTTCCCATACCGTCAAACACGCGTCCAATCATATCTGATGAAACGGCTAATTCAACGGGTTTACCTTTAAAGCGAACTTTTGTATCACGAATGTTAATACCACTACCGCTCTCAAATAACTGAACTAACGCTTTGTCGTAATGCACTTCAAGAACTTGTCCTTGGCGTACTGTGCCATCGGCCAATTGGATGTCTACCAATTCATCAAATTTAACACCTTCAACTTGTTCAACCGCCATTAAAGGTCCGACCACTTCCGTGACTGTTTGATATTCTTTAATCATGTCGTGTCATACCTCCTTGTGCCACAACGGCTTTTAGCGTTGTTTTAATTGTATCTTTCAATGACACTAAACGTGCCAAATCTTTTTCGGCAACATATTTTGCACGTGCAATACGATCACGCACTTCTGTTGTACCTTGCATAATTTCGTCATAGTACGCCCCTAGTTTTAAGGCTTTACGACTTTCTGTTTCAAACAATAAAATTAACTCTAACATTAACGCTTGTTTTTCGTAAGATGTAAATGTGTCAACATCATCAAATGCGTTTTGTTGTAAGTAGTCTTCACGAATCATACGCGCTAAAATCATGGTGATTTTATCTTTATCGGATAACGCATCTAAACCGACTAAGCGAACGATTTCTTCTAATTGTGCTTCTTCTTGTAATAAACTCATCGCATGTGTCACACGTTTTGACCAATCGATACCTAGTTTTTCATCTAAATATTCACCGACTTCATCAACGTATAATGAATAAGATGACAACCAGTTCATTGATGGGAAATGACGTTTTTGTGCTAATAATGCATCAAGTCCCCAGAATACTTTGACAATACGCAATGTGTTTTGTGTAACGGGTTCTGAAATATCTCCACCTGGTGGGGATACGGCTCCAATGGCAGTAACACTACCTAGACGACCTTCTTTACCAAGTGTCACCACTTTTCCGGCACGTTCGTAATATTCAGCGATACGGCTACCTAAATACGCAGGATACCCTTCATCTCCAGGCATTTCTTCTAAACGACCAGACATCTCGCGTAACGCTTCTGCCCAACGGGACGTCGAATCTGCCATAATCGCTACGTTATATCCCATATCTCTAAAATATTCCGCAATGGTAATACCTGTATAAATAGACGCTTCACGAGCGGCAACGGGCATATTGGACGTATTGGCAATTAAAATGGTACGGTTCATCAATGATTTACCGGTATTTGGGTCAATCAATTCTGGGAACTCATTTAATACGTCGGTCATTTCATTACCACGTTCACCACACCCAACGTAAACAACAATATCAACATCCGACCATTTGGCGATTTGATGTTGTACAACTGTTTTCCCAGCACCAAACGGTCCCGGAACAGCTGCTCCACCACCTTTAACAACAGGGAAAAACGTATCAATGACACGTTGTCCTGTTTGGACAGGTTCTTTTGGATTTAATTTTTGGGCAAAGGGACGACCACGACGAACAGGCCATTTTTGCATCATGGTAAACGATTCAACACCTTTGTCTGTGCGTAATGTATAAACAGTATCTTCAATCGTGAATTCACCATTTTCAACACTTGTAATAACACCTTGTTTACCGTTTGGCACCATAATTTTATGTGTAATAATATCTGTTTCTTGAACGGTTCCAATAATATCACCGCTACTCACACTATCTCCAACAGATACGACTGGCGTAAATTGCCATTTTGTTTGACGATTTAATGGTGCAATATGCACACCACGCACTAAAAAGTCACTACCTGTTTGATCACGGTACGTGTCTAAAGGACGTTGAATCCCGTCAAACATTTGCGATAAAATTCCGGGTGCTAATTCGACAGATAATGGTTGTCCTGTCGTTACAACCGGCTCACCAACACCTAATCCAGAAGTTTCTTCATACACCTGAATAGAAGCGATATCGCGTCTCATTTCAATAATTTCACCAATTAATCCTAAATGTCCCACTTCGCAAATATCTTGGATATTGGCATCTTCCATGCCACTAGCTAAAACTAATGGACCAGAAATTTTTATAATTTCTCCAGCTTTCACGCAATCTTTCCTTTCTGTCTACAAAATATTTGTACCGATCGCTTTTTCAACATTTTCTTGAATGTTGGATAGACCGATATTTAGTGTTCCTTTATAATTTGGAATTAAAATTAAGGCAGGAACACTTTTTGTTCTGTAATACGCTACGGTATCGGGAATATCAGCAGCTAATTGCTCTGTTAAATAAATAACACCATAGGCATTTTGTTCTAATTCACGAATGGCTTGTCGTGCATCTTGTCCGTTACGACAAGCAACCGTATCAAAACCAATAATTTGGAAAGGCATTATTGAATCTTTGTCGCCAACTACTGCTATTTTATACGACATAAGTAGGTTTCATCCTTTCTCTTAATAATGTAGTATCCATTTGATTATCTTTACCCGTTAAAATTAAACGCAAGTTTTTAATTTCCATTTCTTTATAAAAGACATACGCCAATACGGGTAAAAATCCAAACGCTTCATATTTCGCATCTTGTAAATAGTCGTGTGTCACACTATCTTTCAAGCGCTCTACAACACTCGCCGTAACATCACCTTGTTGCAACGTTTTTGAAGATTTTGAAAAATCAACAACGCGTGACAACATCAAGACAATATCGTCAATTTGTCCGTTCATCGCGAATCGAATCAATTCGTACGGGTCTAAATGCCCACCTGCATTCATGATAAACGTCAACTGACTACGCGATAGACGCCCTTTGCTTAAACGTAAAATTGTCGTTACATTGAAAATATCGATCCATAGTCGAACCAAGTGAATCAGTTTCTCGTCTTGTAACTGGTCTACTGCATGTAAAACATGTGAAAAATACGCTTCGTCCATCATCACATCAATGGATTGGACATTTTCGTAATGGGCGTAATTATCTAAAACCGACTTTACTTGAGAAACCATCACTTCGGGTAACGCTGTTGATTCTTGCGTTTGTACAAGGTGACGTAATTGTTCTATTGAATACGCGCCAATCGGCACTGATAAATGCGATAACGACGTGTTCATCACCGATTCTTTAATCAACACTTTTAAGTTATGATACACGTAAATCAGCGAAAACACATTTTCCACTTGTTCATCATCAATCAATTCTGAAAGGTTGCGATACGTTTCAATTTGCGACTCCTGCAACCCTTTTTCAAAATCGACAGTCAAATGACTGTACACCGTATTTTTCAACGTATTTAGCGCTTGTTCTAAATCATTTGTACGCAAGAGTTGTTCCCATTGATCACTCGTTAAAAACTCACGTTCTTTAATGCGAATAATGGTGTTGGTACTTGCATAATTTTTATCAAACATACACCCTCCTTACTGTTGCAACGACTGCAACAACTCGCTCAAGTAGGTTTGCTTTAAATCATCCACTAACGTTTGGAATAAGAAGTTGTAAGAAATACCATCGGCAGAAAAGACAAAGCCACTTTGTTGTGGTAGTGTTTCATCACTCAATGTCACGTGCTCTGGCAATTCCCAGTGCAACGGCGTTTTTTCTCCACACGTTAGTACGTATTGTTTGTCCTGTGGCAATTGTTTCACAATACTATTGAAAAACTGCGCCATTTGTTCTGTTGGCAACTGCGACAAATGATTGACTGCTTCATCAAAGATTTGTAGCATCACCTGCTGTTTTTCGACAAGCACTTGATTACGTGCGTGATTGCGAATTTTTTGTGATTCAATTTGTTGTGTTTGTGCAATCGTATCATCAATCTGTTTTTGCTCTTTCACAAATTTGTCATTTAACGCAGCAATGCTCTCTTCTTTTTTTACGTTAGCGTCTTTTTCCATAGCAGCAAATTTTCTTGTCAATTCACCGATATGTTTTTCTTTTAACTGTTGTGTAAATGTTGCTAAATCATTCATAACAATCATCCTATCCTAATAAAATAAACGCAATAACGAATCCTAAAATGGCATACATTTCAACCATCCCAGCAAAAATCGCACCTTTCATGAAGTGTTCTTCATTTTTAGCTAAAATTTGAATACCTGCAGTTGCTACACGACCTTGTGCGATTGCTGATGTTAAACCAACAAAACCAACAACAAAACCAGCCATCAACATTTTTAAACCACTTTCGTAAGTTAAACTTGAATTTAAGTTACCGAAAATCATCATTGAAATAACGAAACCGTAGAAACCTTGTGTACCCGGTAACAATTGTAAAATCATCGCTTTACCAAATTTCTCTGGTTGTTCTTTTGCCAGTGCTGCTGCTGCTTCACCCGCCATACCAACACCACGAGCTGAACCTGTACCCGATAAACTCATTGCTAATAAAATACCCATAACACCTAATCCATAGCTACCTACTGACGATGTTAAAAACTCCAATAATTCTTTCATTATTTTTCCTCCATTTTACGTTCTTTAATATCAACATATTTTTCATAAGATTTCAGTGGCTTAAATTTACGACCGCCACCTTCATAAAATTTCCCAAAAAATTCGACAAACTGCAAACGAATGCCGTGCACATAAGCACCCAGTAACGCTAATCCAATGTTTAAACCATGTAAAATGATAAACAATAAAATACCAACGCTAAATCGTGCCAATAATGGTAACATGCCAATAATTTGATTAAAGGCTGATCCAATGCTTGCACCCGCAACACACAACGCCATTAAACGTGTATAACTGGCTAAATCACCAATATACGATGTCGCACCATACAATTTGTATAATCCCGATCCAAAACCTGCGATTTTTCGAGTGGCTCCTGCTGCTGTGAACAATACGACACTGACTAAACTCACACCTATCATCACTAATCCGATAGATTCTAAATTCGGCATATTCACTACTGGACCTAAAACCATGACAACAAGACCTACTAACATACCAACCCATGACAAACCGTCAGAAATGGCATTGGCTACATGACGTTGTTTCAACTGTTCACGTGTGTTGATGAGTAAGCCACAAATCAATTGGAAAATCCCAAACGCAACAGATAAGTATAAAATTTGGACACCATCTTGACTCGTTGAAAATAGTCCGAATCCAATGTCATAACTGAAAAACGATCCAAATAAAATGCCCCATGCAATAATCGGGTAAGAAAGTATATGGAACAGTTTCATGTTTTTACGTGCACCCTTTGTAAGATTGTTTTTATATAGCATATAGCCTGTAAACAATAACATGAGTAACCCGTATCCAATATCGGCTACCATCATTCCGAAAAATACCGCATAAAACGGTGCTAAATATGGTGTTGGATCCACTTCTGTATATTTCGGCAAACTATACATTTCCGTTAATAATTCAAAAGGTTCAACCCATTCGTGATTTTTCAACTGAACGGGTGGCTCTTGTCCGTCTTCTTGTTGATTATCTGATAAAATAACATAACTGTTTTCAGGTAACGTCACTTGTAACAAGTGCGTTAAACGTTGCAATTCATCTTCTTCTACCCAACCGGATAATCCTGAAACGACTTGATGGGACACAATAAACTGTTCGGCTAATTGTCGTTGTTTATCATTTTCCAATAGCTCTTCTAAATACATTAAATCGTGACTGTTTTGCGCTAACTGTTTTAACGACGTCTTAACCGTTTCTTGCTGCATCAATCCTTTTTCTAATTGTTGGTTGAATTGCTCGATTTCTTGAGTAGGTAACTTGTCATATTCATAGTCATACGGTGTAAATTGATGTTTATCCAATACATCACGTATTGTTTGACGATTATCCGCATCACAGTAAATCGCTAGACCTTTTACTTGCTCGTTTTGGAATAACACATCAACGTAACAGTTGTCCAATTCTTTTAATTCACGTAAACCTTTTTCATCTGCTGTTTGAGGAATCGTCCCTAACAATAGCGACACCACATGAAAATGACGTGGTAACGCGTGCAAATGACGCCATTGATTTAACTCATCAATATGATGACGCATCCGTTGTTCTTCTTTTTTCAAATCATCCCATTCTTTTTGTAAAGTTAACGTTTGATTTAAAATATCACGCGATTCAATTTCTGTTTGTTTACTTAACAATTCATCAAAAGTCAGTTGCTCACGTTGAAAGGCTTGTCCTTTTGGTTGAAACGGCATCAGTATTTGTTGGGCACGTTTTGTTTTTGCTATTTGCTCATCAATCTGACTCATCACTTTAGCCTGACTTGACGGTTTACCATCGAGTGCAACCACTTCAAATTTTTGAAATTCTTGCAATGACAACAAAACATCAGATAAACTTTGGCGATCGGTCACAATGAGACATTTACGCATTTTCGATACCGCCATAGCGTGCAAGAACCTCCTTAGTAATTTTTGAAATCAATTCGTCTTTTTGATTGGCAATGCTCACGTTTAACTGTTCAATAGCACTTTCTTGTTTGGCTAATTCTTCAGCACGCAAGTGTTCAATTGCTTTAGTCATTTCTTCTTGTTTTTCTTTGCGATAGACACTTAACGCTTCAGCGCATTTTTGCTGATGTTGTGTTATCGCGTCTTCAATCGATTGTTCCATTTTTCCAATATTACGCTCATGTTCTTCATATAATTGCGCAATGTCTTTTTCGACTTGTAAAATGGTTTCCGTTGAAAGAGTCATATTAACACCTCCATTACTTTGAATTATAACATTTTTAAAATGTTCTTTCTATTATCATCAAAAATAACATGCGACTTTTACAACTATTATAAATAGGAAGAAAACATCAAAAAAAGATTAAAATTTTCTAATTTTCGTACGGTACAACCGTTATAGCGACATGCTCATAGTCTCCGATAATTTTGGAAACCGGACAACGTTTGTGCGCTGACTCAACAATGCGTGTAGCGTCTTCAATCGATAAACTTGCAATACTTGCCGTTGTATCTAATCTAAAATATAAACCCGCTTCACCTTTGTGTAACGACACACGCACATCAACACGAGAGGCAAGATCACCATGCCCTCTTGCTGATAACAGCGCTTTAATCGTCGCATTTAAACAAGTTGCCCAAGCTGCACCCATTAATTCCTCTGGGTTTGTTCCCGGATGATCATTTGTTGGATGGCTTGTCAAAAAACGCTCTTTTGATGTAGACGTTACAACGCCTTCAATCCCTTTATCATTCGTAACTGTAACTTCGTATAACATAAATCCTCCTATGAAAAAAGGCACTTCATCCGAAATGCCTACAATTTTATAATAACCCTTCTAAACTGTCTGGTCTAAAGCCGTTAAATGGTTCTTCACCTTCAATAACGACTACCGGTAAAGATGAAAATCCTAACGCTTTCACTTCTTCCAATGCGACTGCATCTTCTTCAACGTCTTTAACGATAAAATCAATATCGTTATCCAATAAAAATTGTTTTGTAAAATTGCATTGCATACAATTTGGTTTTGAATAAACCGTTACTGGTTTTGACATAACTGTATCTCCTTTTTTTCACTTCACTGCCTAATTATACGCTTATTTTTCAAAAAGGCAACTAGATATGGTTATCTTTTTGATTTTCCAACACATGATATTGTGTTTTTAACATCAGTTTTTACACATCGTATTCTGCTTGGATTTCCAATATAATATCGCGTAATACGGCCGCTTGTTCAAAATCAAGCGCTTTTGCAGCTTGCTTCATCTCTTTTTCTAACTGGGCGACATAAGCAACACGTTGCTTTTTCGTCATCTCTTTTAAAGAAATATTTTTGTCTTCTTTTGTTTCCTTTTCATTCACTTGCGTAATCGCAATTAAATCACGCACTTCTTTAATAATCGTTTTCGGTACAATGCCGTTTGCTTCATTATACGCCATTTGAATACCGCGACGACGTGTCGTTTCGTCCATAGCACGTTTCATTGAATCGGTAATGACATCCGCGTACATGATTACCTTTCCTTCCGCATTACGTGCCGCACGACCAATTGTTTGGACTAGTGAACGTTCACTGCGTAAAAAGCCCTCTTTATCCGCATCTAAAATCGCAACAAGTGTTACTTCGGGAACATCTAACCCTTCACGTAATAAGTTAATACCCACCAACACATCAAACTTACCTAAACGTAAATCACGAATAATTTCTGTCCGTTCTAACGTATGAATATCACTATGTAAATATTTTACTTTAATACCAATATCATCTAAATAATCGCTTAAATCTTCCGCCATTTTTTTAGTCAACGTCGTAATAAAGACACGCCCGTTTTTCTCGATTTGCGCACGAATCTCACCAATTAAATCATCAATTTGATTTTTAATTGGACGCACTTCTACAAGCGGGTCTAATAACCCTGTCGGTCGAATAATTTGTTGTGTAACGGTTGGTGTTTGTGCCAATTCGTACGGACCTGGTGTAGCCGAAATATAAATAATTTGGTTGACACGCTCTTCAAATTCTTCTAACCGTAACGGACGATTATCAACGGCACTCGGTAAACGAAAACCGTATTCCACTAACCGTTCTTTACGCGCTCTATCGCCGTTATACATTCCTTTAACTTGCGACATGGTAATATGTGATTCATCAACCACAATTAAAAAATCATCTGGGAAAAAGTCAATTAGCGTATAGGGTGCTTGACCGGGGAAACGTCCATCCATGTGTCGTGAATAGTTTTCAATTCCGCTACAGTAGCCCATTTCTAAAAGCATTTCAATGTCGTACGTCGTACGTTGTTCAAGACGTTGCGCTTCAATTAGTTTGTTTTCATCGCGTAACACCTCTAAACGTTCTTCTAACTCTTGTTTAATGCTTTCTACGGCACGCAACGTTTGTTCTTGATCGGACACAAAGTGCGCCGCTGGGAAAATAGCAACATGCGAACGACTCGCTTTAATTTCTCCCGTCAACACGTCCACTTCTTGAATGCGATCAATTTCATCACCAAAAAATTCAACACGAATTGCCTGTGAATCACGACTCGCCATAAAAATTTCTACGCTATCCCCACGCACACGAAATGTCCCCGGTCTAAAGTCAAAGTCATTTCGTGTAAACTGCATGTCAATTAATCGATGCAACACATCATCACGTTCAATGACTTGTCCCTGTCTTAAAGACAACACAAATTTTTTATAATCTTCCGGATTAACCAATCCGTAAATACACGATACGGACGCCACAATAATAACATCTCGTCGCTCAATCAGTGCACTCGTTGCTGAATGTCGTAATTTATTAATTTCATCATTCACACTCGACTCTTTTTCAATATACGTGTCACTAGCAGGCACATACGCTTCTGGTTGAAAATAGTCGTAGTACGACACGAAATATTCGACCGCATTATTCGGAAAGAACTCTTTTAACTCACTATACAACTGTCCAGCCAGCGTTTTATTATGCGCTAAAACAAGAGTTGGCTTATTAACTTCTTGAATAACATTTGCGATAGTAAACGTTTTACCTGTTCCGGTTGCTCCGAGTAATGTTTGCGCTCGTTTATTGGCGTTTAACCCAGCAACTAATTCTTTTATGGCAGCTGGTTGATCACCACTTGGTTGATAAGGTGATACTACTTGAAATTTATCCATCATCTACTCCCCATTACGTCACTTTACAATTCATTTTAACATAAAACAGACTATTATTTACGCTCAACGCATTCGACAAGGTTATTTTCTATCCTTTTCGTTTTATGGTATACTATCCCTATATTAAAAGAAAGAGTGAAACACATGTTATTAATGAAAGATATTATTCGTGAAGGACACCCTACTTTACGTTTAAAAGCAGAAGAACTAACCTTTCCACTAGATGCGGAAACAAAAAAAATTGCAGAAGATATGCTACAATTTTTACACAATTCACAAAATGAAGAAATCGCTGAAAAATATGAACTACGTGCTGGTGTGGGTATTGCTGCACCGCAAATTAACCTGTCTAAACGCTTAATCGCTTTATTATTACCCGGAGAATATGAGGACGATCCTTACATTTTAAATATGGTTATGGTAAACCCAAAAATTGTTAAACATTCTGTGCAACAAACGTGTTTAAAAGATGGCGAAGGTTGTTTATCGGTTGATCGTGCTGTTCATGGATATGTTCCACGCCATCAAAAAATTACCGTAGATTACTACACACTAGACGGCGAACAAAAAACAATCACTTTACGTGGATTAGCTGCTATCGTTGTACAACATGAAATTGATCATTTAGACGGCGTCATGTTTTACGATCGTATTGACCAAGATAACCCATTAGCATTGCCAGACGGCATTAAAGTATTATCATTTTAACACAAACAACGCTCCCGCGATTTGCTGGAGCGTTGTTTCATACCGTTAACAGCATACGTTGTCAACACGATATCATACAAGTATCTATACTAAATTTAAAAAATAAGTTGCCATTGTAAAATAAATGATTAAACTTGCAGCATCTACTAATGTCGTAATGACTGGAGCCGCCATACTGGCAGGGTCTAGTTTTAACGATTTAGCCATCAATGGTAACAACCCACCAATCACATTAGCAATAATAATCGATAGTACCAACGTTAAACTAACAACAAACGCAACCGTAATATCACGACCAATCGTTGGCAAAATCATTAAACGAATCATATTCACAACAAATACAATACCACCACATAACAAGCTCACTAAAAATTCTTTTTTCATGACCGTTATGACGTGTTGTTTAAACGTCAAATCATCAATAGCAATACTACGAATAATGGTTGCACTCGATTGACTCCCTGCATTTCCCGCCGTTGACATAATCATTGGAATACTAACGGCTAACGCTGCAACGGCACTCAGTTTATCTTCAAATTGTTGTAAAATTTGACCGGTAAACGACGCAGAAATCATTAAAAACAGTAACCAATAAATGCGGGATTGAATAATTTCTTTTACAGACGTTTCAATATAAGACCCTTTTGTTGAGCCTACCCCACTCATTTTATGAATGTCTTCGCTACCTTCTTCAATCAAAATATCCAATACGTCATCAGCCGTAACAATCCCGATCAATCTCTCTTGATCATTTAAAACAGGAACCGCTGTAATATCGTATTTTTGAATGGTTTGCGCAACCGTTTCTTGATCAGTATGCGTGTAAACAAAAATATCCGATTCTTCAACTAATTCACCAATTAACGTATCGTTATGCGCCACAATAATATCACGCAAGTGAACTACCCCGATATACTCACGAACCGTATTCACAACGTAACAAACGTTAATGGTTTCAACTAAATCCGCTTGTTGCTTGATGCGTTCAATTGCACTTTCTACCGTTTCCATCGATTGCAGTTCCATAAAGTCAATCGACATCATACTACCAGCAGAATCTTCAGCGTAACTGAGCAAATGATTAATTTCAATCCGATGCTGTGGTGATACCGAACTTAAAATTTTACGAATAACATTTGCAGGCATCTCTTCTAAAAAATCCACAATATCGTCACTAAACATGTTATCAATAATGTCGTAAACGTCTTGTGAACTCAATACCTCTACTAAACGTTGTTGGTGTGGTATATCCAAGTACGTAAACAATTCTGCAGCGCTATCTTTTGGGAGCACACGAAATACAAAGACGGCTTGTTGAATGGACAGCTGACCGAAAATATCAGCCAAATCGACAATGTTATATTCCTCAAACATTTCGCGAAGTGCGGGAATGTCTTTATGATTGACATGTTGCAACAATAGTTGCTCTAATGTGTCATTTGTATATTGCATTATATAACACCTCCCAAATAAATCGTCGCTAACGCAAAGTAAATGGTTAGAGAAATGGCGTCACAAACGGTCGTTAAAACGGGACCGCTCATCGTCGCGGGGTCAACACGTATCGTTGTCGCTAAGACGGGTAATAAACCGCCAATCAAGTTGGCAATAAACACAATTAAAAGAACGGTCGTTGAAACTAAAATCGCAACAGAAAACGCTATTTCGGGCATAAATAGGACAATGCGTAACGTATTAACTAAAAATAACACACCACCTAAAACTGCGGACGCTAACATTTCTTTTTTGACGATTGGCCACGCTTGTCTAAACGTTAATTGATCAACAATAATCCCACGAATCACCATCGCACTGGATTGACTACCAGCGTTTCCTGCCGTATCCATTAACATCGGCATGAACACTAAAAGACTTGGTAATTTTAACGTTATCGCAGCATTTTGATTAATAATTGTTCCTGAAATCGTTGCGGACACCATCAAAATCAGCAACCAAAACAAACGACTTTTCGCAATTTGAACAATTGACATATCCAAATAACGCGTAACGGTTGGCGTCATCCCACCCATCTTTTGAATATCTTCCGTAATCTCTTCGGAAATAATATCTAAAACATCATCAATCGTCACAATTCCTAACATTTGATGATACGCATTTACAACGGGCAAGGCAACAAAGTCGTATTTTGACAATACGTTGGCAACATCTTCTTGGTCGTCATCCATTAACACACTAATCACATTAACCGTCATAATATCTTTAATTGTGACATCGTTTGGTGCCAGCAAAATATCTCTCATGGATACAATACCTAGTAAAGTATGTTGCTCATTGGTGACATAACAATATGAAATCGTTTCAGCAATTTTTTCTTGAGATTTGATTTTATTCATTGCAACGACAACGGTATCATCTGGCGATAATTCAACAAAGTCCATCGACATTAACGAACCCGCAGAATACATTTTAAATTGTAACTGCAACGTTAATTGACGTTTTTTCAATGGAGAAACATTATCTAAAATGCGTTGTTTTAATGCTTCATCACTATCTTCAATTAATTCTTTAATATCATCTGTAAAACTGTATTCGACCAACTGATAAATAAAACTGCGTGGTACATTTAGTAGCACCTCTTTTTTAACAGACGCTGGAAAGTATGCAAAAAGCTCTGACGCTTTTTGTGCACCTAATTCCGCTAAAGTTTCACACAATTCATCAATCGGTAAATTTTCAATATGTTCAGCTAATAACACATCACTTTGTGTCGTAACTTCTTCTAGCACGTTAGCTAATTGTGTATCGTTCGCCATGCGCACCTCCTATTTTCATCAACACTTCATTTCGTGTTTGAATGTTCAGTTCACTCACTATTTTATACTGTATTAAACTCTGTCGCAACTCATAGCCTTAATCCAAGACATAAAAGTGTTGGTTGAAATGCATTTATGTAAAAATACAAAAACGTGTACGTTAAATTGAGATGACGGTTAAAAATGAAGCGCTATAATTGTCTTATAAAAAAGGGTTTTGTCATGATTTTCGTTTATCACGTTGCATTAAGTGGACAAACAAAGACAAAAGGTGTTGGTAGCATCATTTGGACGCTACCAACACCACATATTATAGAACCCTTTATGCGTCACAAACACCATTTAACATAGAAACTCAAAAAAGCAAACGGCCTACTACAGCCATTTGCTTTTTGTTTGATTTACAGTTTTATATGACGATTACGCGTGAATTGGTAAACCTAATGCCATTTCTGCTGTATCCATAACGACTTCACCTAATGATGGGTGGCCATGAATGGTTAGAGCAATATCTTCTGCGTTCATGCCACATTCAATCGCTAAACCGATTTCTGCAATAACGTCAGATGCGTTAATTCCAACAACTTGCCCACCAACAATAACGTGGTCTTCTTTTGTTGTTACTAAACGTACAAATCCTTCAGTAGCGTTTAATGATAACGCACGAGCGTTACCTGCTAATGGGAATTTAACTGCTTTAACGTCTAACCCTTGTTCTTTCGCTTCTTTTTCAGTTAAACCTACTGATGCTACTTCTGGGTCAGTGAACGCTACCGCTGGCATTACTTTGTAATCAATTGCTACAGGTTTGCCAGAAATGGCTTCAGCAGCAATTTTTCCTTCGTAACTTGCTTTATGTGCTAAGGCAGCACCCGGTGTGATGTCACCAATTGCGTAAATGTTTGGTTGTGATGTACGACCTTGTTCATCAACAAGAACTAAACCACGCTCATTTGTTTCAACACCTGCAGCTTGTAAGTTTAATTCATCATCTGTGTTTGGACGGCGTCCAACAGATACTAATACGTAGTCAGCTGTAATTTCTTCTGATTTACCGTCAACTTCGTATTTTACTGTTACGCTATCGCCATTGTCGATAGCTTCTTTAGCCATAGCACTCGTTACAATTTTAACACCTTTATCCGCAAATGATTTTTCAACTAATCTCACCATGTCTTTTTCAAACATTGGTAAAATTGAAGGAGAACCTTCTAAAATTGTTACGTCTGCACCTAAGTTTGCATAAGCAGAACCTAATTCAGAACCAACAACACCACCACCGATAACAACGAATTTTTTAGGCACTTCTGGTAAGTTTAACGCACCTGTTGAATCTAAAACGCGTTTACCAAATTTGAAACCTTTAATTTCGATTGGACGGCTACCTGTTGCTAAAATACAGTTGTTGAACGTGTAAGTTTGTGCTGAGTCTTCTGTAACGACACGTAATGTGTTTGAGTCAACCATGAAAACTTCACCGTAAACAACATCAACTTTGTTTTTCTTTAATAACATGCCGACACCAGAAGTTAACGTTTTAACAACTTTGTTGTCTTTCCATTCTTGTGTTTTTGCAAAATCTAATTTAACACCTTCAGCAGATACACCAAAAATTTCTGAATGCATTGCTTCTTGGTAACGGTGTCCTGCAGAAATCAATGCTTTTGATGGAATACATCCAACGTTTAAGCAGACACCACCTAATTTATCTTTTTCAATAATTGTCACTTTTTGACCCATTTGTGCAGCGCGAATTGCGGCAACATATCCACCAGGACCCGCACCAACAACAACTGTGTCTAATTCAATAGCGAAATCTCCTACTACCATTTGACTGTTCTCTCCTTTGTTTTCATAAACAGCCTTACCCAATGCAAGACACATCGGGTAAGTACAATGAAATGCATTTATTTACCATTAATATTAATTTTAAAGTTGTCCCTTTAAGATTAACCTTCCATTAACATTAATTCTGGATCTGCTAATAAACGTTTGATTTCATTCAATGCTTTTTGAGCAGTTGCACCATCAATGATACGGTGGTCAAAACTCAATGATAATTTCATCATACGTCCAACAGCAATTTCACCATCTTTTGTAACAATTGGTTCAGTTGCAATTGTACCTAAACCTAAAATAGCTACTTCAGGGTAGTTGATAATTGGTGTAAACCAAGCTCCACCAACAGAACCAACGTTAGAAATTGTAATTGTTCCTTGTGACATATCAGCAGGTTTTAATTCACCAGCGTGAGCTAATGCTGCTTTACCATTAATTTCATTTGCGATTGCAAAAATAGATTTTGCGTCTGCATTTTTAATGTTTGGTACGTATAAACCACGTTCAGTATCTGTTGCAATACCGATGTTGTAGTAGTTTTTAATGACAACTTCTTGTGTTGCGTCATCAATTGATGCATTCAATAGAGGGAATTTACGTACTGTAGCCACTAACGCTTTAACCACGTATGGCAAGAATGTTAATTTCACACCTTGTTCAGCAGCAACATCTTTAAATTTCTTACGGTGATCCCATAATTTTGATACTTCTACTTGATCAAAGAATGTTACATGCGGTGCAGTATGTTTACTGTTTACCATTGCTTTAGAAATCGCTTTACGCATTGGCGTTAATTTTTCACGAACTTCTAATTCAGGCGTTTGTGATGTGTAAGCAACTGGTGCTGCAGCTGGTGTAGCAGGTGCTGCAACTGTTTCTTGTTGTGGTGTTGCAGTAGCTTCAACAGTTGGTTGTGCTACTGATACTCCGCCACCATTAGCAAATGCATTAACGTCTTCTTTTGTCACACGACCACCTTTACCAGATGGTGTTACTAATGTAATGTCAACACCTAATTCACGGGCAAATTGACGTACTGAAGGCATTGCTAATACACGGGCACTTGGTGCACCTGTTGGTGCGCTTGGTGCTGCAACGGTTGCTTTTTGTGATGCTGGTGCGCTTGGTGCTACTGTAGTTGCTGCAGGCGCTACTGCTGGTCCATGTCCTTCTGCTTCAAATTCAACTAAAACTTGACCTACTGTTGCAACTGTACCTTCTGATACAAGAATGCTTAACACTTTACCAGTAACTGGTGCAGGAATAGACTCAACTGATTTGTCATTTTGTACTTCTAAGAATGGATCGTCTTCTTTAACTGTATCGCCAACGGCAATATGCCATTTTACGATTTCACCTTCATGAATACCTTCACCGATGTCTGGTAATTTGAATTGGAAGTTAGCGCCACCACTTGCTGCAGCTGGTGCTACTTCTTGTGCTGGTGCTGCTGCAGGTGCAGCTGGTGCACTTGCGCTACCGTCTTCAATTTCAATTAATACTTGACCTACTGTTGCAACTGTACCTTCTTGAACTAAGATGTTTGAAACCACACCCGTTACTGGAGAAGGAATAGATTCAACTGATTTATCATTTTGAACTTCTAATAAAACGTCATCTTCTTTAACTGTTTCACCAACAGCTACATGCCATTTTACGATTTCACCTTCATGGATACCTTCACCGATATCTGGTAATTTAAATTGGAATGCCATTTTAAATATTCCTTTCATTTATCAATTTATTGTTTTTCTCGCCGTATCAAACAACGAGAAAAACATCTTATGTCACTCAATTAGAAGTTGTAAACTTCACGTACTTTGTTTTCAATGTCTTTAGCATTTGGTGTCCAGTCATGTTCTGCCATACCGAATGGGAACACTGTATCTGGAGCGGCAACACGACCGATTGGTGCTTCTAAATGTAAAATAGCACGTTCTGCTAATTCTGACATCACTAATGAACCAATACCTGCTTGACGTTGTGCTTCTTGCGCTACAACAACGCGACCAGTTTTCTTAACTGATGCTAAAATTGTATCTAAATCTAATGGTACGATTGTACGTAAGTCAACGACTTCAACAGAGATACCTTCTTTTTCTAATACTTCAGCTGCTTTTAATGCTTCATGAACCATTAAACCGTAAGAAATAACTGTTACATCGTTACCTTCTTTTGCAACCGCAGCAACACCTAAAGGAACAGTGTATGCTTCTTCAGGAACTTCTGCACGGAATGAACGGTATAATTTCATGTGCTCTAAGTACAATACTGGGTCGTTATCACGAATTGATGAAATCAATAAACCTTTTGCATCGTATGGGTTACTTGCCATAACCACTTTTATACCTGGTGTTTGTGCAAATAAACCTTCTAAGTTATCTGAGTGTAATTCTGGTGTATGTACTCCACCACCGTATGGTGCACGGAAAGTAATTGGCATTGCCCATGTACCACCTGTACGGTAACGGTAACGTGCTGCTTGAGATACTACAGAGTCAAATGCTTCAAAAATGAAAGCAAAGAATTGGATTTCTGGTACTGGACGGAAGCCTTCTAAAGCTAAACCAACCGCTAAACCACCGATACCTGATTCTGCTAAAGGTGTATTGAATACACGTTCTTCACCGAATTCAGCTTGTAAGTCTTGAGTTGCACGGAAAACCCCACCGTTTAAACCAACGTCCTCACCAAAGATTAATACATCTGGGTCACGACGTAATTCACATGCTAAAGCGTCTGTAATCGCTTGAATAACTGTTTTTTGTGCCATGATTATTTATTCTCCTTTGCTTCAAAGATAGCAATTTGCTCTTGCATTTCACGTGTTGGTGTTTCAAACATGTTACGTAAGAAATCAGAAACTTTTTGTTTTGGTTCTTTATCTGCCAATTGTAAAGCTTCTTTAATTTCTTCTTTAGCACGTTCGATCACTTCTTCTTCTTTTTCTAAAGACCATAAGCCTTTTCCTTCTAAGAATTTACGGAAACGAATTAATGGATCTTTTGCTTGCCACTCATCTTGAACACCTTCTGGTTGGTAACGTGTTGGGTCATCACCAGATAATGTATGTGGTCCAAAACGGTAACATAATGTTTCAATTAAAACTGGACCATTTCCAGCAACTGCATATTCACGTGCTTTTTTCGTTACAGCGTAAACGGCTAAAATATCCATACCATCAACAACGATACCTGGAATACCTGCTGCTACAGCTTTTTGTGCTAATGTTTCAGCTTTTGATTGTAATTCACGGGGTGTTGAGATTGCCCAACCGTTGTTTTGGATGAAGAATAACGCAGGTGCGTTGAATGCACCAGCAAAGTTAATCCCTTCATAGAAGTCACCTTGTGATGAACCACCGTCACCAGTATATGTAATAGCAACTGCTTTACGTCCGCGTTTTTTAATACCTAACGCAACACCTGCTGCTTGTACATATTGCGCACCGATGATGATTTGTGGTGGAACAGCTTTTAAGCCGTTTTCGTACACGTTACCTGCAACGTGACCACGTGACCATAAGAATGCTTTATGTAAAGGTAAACCGTGTTTAATTAATTGTGGTACGTCACGGTATCCTGGTAATAAGAAGTCTTCTTTTTCTGTTGCTGCAATAGAACCTAATTGAGATGCTTCTTGACCAGCTGTTGGTGCGTAGAAACCTAAACGTCCTTGTCTATTTAATGCCGTTGAGCGTTCATGTAAAATACGAGACCATACCATATCTTCCATTAAACCAACTAATTGTTCGTCAGTTAAGTCTGGCATTAAATCAGGTCTAACAACCTTCCCTTTCTCGTCGATAATTTGAACCATGGAGAAATTAGTGTTTTTTGGGTTTAATAACTCATCAATAGTTACACCAGCTTTTTTTGCTACCATGTTTTCATTCCTCTCTTTATGTTTGATTTTTTAGAGTAAAACACATTTTTAAACTGTAATAGTGTTTTTCATCTCCCCAATAATTTATCATGTATTTTAAATAATAGCAAGTTTTATTGCTATCACTTTGAATGAATTGACATTATAACGTTTTCTATCTATCTCTTGTTTGTAAGTTTGTAACTTCATTTTCTGAAAAAACTGTTATAAAACAAAAATAAACTGTACTATTTTCACGCGAAAACTGTACTACTGTTTTAGTCAGATAAAAACCCTGTCCATTTACCAAATTCAAATACCACACTACCTTGTTGATCTGTGCGATAAATCGTACACTCACTTAATCGTTCAAGCACTTCTTTGTTTGGATGCCCGTATCGATTATTTTTTCCCGCAGAAATTAAGGCAATTTTTGGTTTTAAGCGTTCAAGAAAAGCTTGTCCTGTTGATGTTTTTGAACCATGGTGCCCTACTTTTAATACATCTACCGTTAAATTAGGATATAGTTGCAACAATTCTTCTTCATTTTTAACGATCGCGTCTCCGGTAAATAAGAGTGACTGGTGATCAATGACGGTATAAATAATGAGTGAATCTTCGTTTTTTCCTTTACCCGCTTTCAATGGGTACAATACATTTAATATAATATCTCCAATTTTTAATGTTTGTCCGCCGGTAATTGCCATATCACCATCAATCGATGCGCCTTTTCCAAAAATAATGTGTTCAACAAAAAAATTTTTCTTAACCGCATCTAAATTACCGCAATGATCGATATCGGCATGGGAAAGAATGACGGCATCAATTTTTTGTATGCCAAACCCTTTTAACATAGGTGCTACTTTTCGATCAAATTGACTTACTTGCTTCATTTCTCGCCACTTTTCTTTTTGAAAATACAGTTGCCCGCCGGTATCTATTAACACCGTTTTATACCCTTTTTGAATTAAAAAACTATCTCCTTGCCCAACATCAATCATCACAATTCGTGTGACTGGTTTAGGAACGACTAAAAAGAATGCCAAAATCATTAAACCCACTCGCACGTACCGTTTTAAACCACTCCATTTTACAGCCATAATGATACCCATCGTAAACAGGAGAATATAGACGACATCATGGTATCGTCCGGTGTTTAACGTGAATGCGTGTCCATTTGACATCATCACAAATACGTTTTCTAGGGATTGCAACAGACTGTTTAGTCCATTTAATAATGGAAAATGCCACGATAACACCCCACAAAAAATACCAAACAAAAGACTTGGTAAAATCATGTAATTTAAAGCGAACATCACTACGGGAATGAAGACGTAACTGGCGTAAAAAAATTGATAATAATGTCCGGAGAGCACGAGCGCGATGTAAAGCGGAATAATGACGTTAGCTTTTTCGAATCGGCGGAGTAAACTTGTGCCAAAACTGAGTTGAAAGGCTAATGTGTAAATGATGTACGGATTGAGAACAATATAAAGGCACACAATCCAATCGAACCATTTTTGAAATCCCGTTTGCCAAAACACTTTCCATACAGCCAATTTATGCGGGGCAAACGTGATAAACAAAGCGCTCAGCGCAATACTTAATTTTTGTGTCGTGCTTTTCGTGATACCAATTCGATGACACAAACGGCGAAAAACTTGTAACACATACTGAATATGAAATCCTGACAAACTCAATAACCACAATACGCCTAATTGCTCTAACCCACTTTGCATGTCGACATCCCATTGACCGCCAAAAAACAACACATTTATCCAACGATACAACGTGCTAGGCACATTTTTCAAAATATGCGACTGCAATACCGCGATAAAATTAGACTGCGTATCCACGATGTTAATGGTTTGTATGTGCAATTGATAAAATTGGCGTTTTTGCTGATAGGCATACCGTTTATAATCAAATAAATACGGGCTTCTAGCAGGTTCAATTTCTTGGAGTTGCCCTGTCACGTTCACTTTTAAGTCAGATACATTTTGTTGATAAAACTGTTGTTCACGTTCACTAGATAGTCGGTAATTGCCTGTTACCACTTCACCATCAATCATTAAAGATAGTCGTAAAGCATCTCCATTTACGGAAATATCACGCGCATTCACAGTCGCTTGAAATTGATGCTGTTGTTTATCCAGACGACTCTGTTTTGGCATCACGACAAAAGATAAACTAATGAATACACACACGATGATGTGTTGATACTTACCTTTTGGTAGTTTCAGCAATCGAACACACCATAATAACGCCAACAGTAGACAATACCACTGACAATACGACCACGTCCAAACCGTCAAAATAGCCGTTACAATTAACAATACCGTATTCATCGTACAATCACTTCGTTTTTAAGCGCATTAAGCAGTTTTTCTGATATGCCTTTAATCTCTTTTAATTCATCAATGGACGTAAACTTTCTTTTACTGTTCCGAAGCTGGATGATGGCATTCGCCTTACTCTCTCCAATCCCTTTTAATGCCATCAACTCCTCTTTCGTCGCCGTATTGAGATTCACTTTGCTATTTTCTAAATTGTTATTTTCAGCAACTTCATTTTTATGTGGCACATAGATTACCATTTCATCACTAACGACTTTCGCCAAATTCACCCGTTGTTCATCTGCACTCTCTAAAAATCCGCCCGCTAACGCCACAACATCTTTCACTCTCGCGTTTGATGACACTTCATATACACCACCACGAACAACCGCCCCTTTAATATCCACCATTATCTTTTGTGTGTTGTGTTGGTCTGATACCTGCATAGTAGACGACACGTCCTGTTGTAAAGACTCGGTTTGTATTGATTGTGTACCTTGATTTTTGAATACAAAGATAGTCACTACAATAAGGCACAACGCAATGTAATGTGCGTACTTTTTAACAAATGTCAAAATCATCTCTTTTATTATCATTCAATTCACCCCTTTATATAATTTAGACGAAAATCTACTCTTTTTCACAAAAAGCATTCGCTTTCATACAAATGATATGCGTTAACACATTTAAGCATTGAATAAATTAGTAAGGTTTATATCATTTTTAAGATAGCTCATCTATTTATTTTTGAAGAACTGTTTAACAAAGCGTCAACGCTTGAATAATTTTTTCAAAAGTTATCAATTTTCATTTGATAGCTACGCAAAAAGGACGCTAGCTTTTCAACTAACGTCCTTAAACTTTTTATGTTCGTTTTTTTAATATAGCTTTACCGCTTAATAATCTGTGTATTTCACATTTTACAGTGAATGCATACATTATTTTTTGCCACTAAACATACCTAAAATACCACGTGTAATGACACGTCCAACTTCACGACCAACACTACCCATAATGTTTTTAGTTAATTTATCGACTGGCGTTTCTGTTCGACGAGTTGCCGCTTGACGAACTTCACGTTCCGCTTGTTTTTGTGCCTGTGCTTGTTGTTTTTCAAGTTCTTTTTGTTGTTTTTCAAATTCTTTTTGTTCTTGTAACGCTCTTTCTTCTTGCTCACGTTGCGCTTCCATTTGTGCATTAAGTGCATTCAACTGTTCATGAGCTGATTCACGATCAATGGCATCAGCATATTTATCGTAAAATTCAGATTGATTTATAATTTGTTGTTTTTCCAATGCATCAAGTGGTGAAAAACTACTTTCTGGCGGATAAATTTTGACCACATCTGCCACTGTGGGTGTTCCAGAATCATCTAAAAATGATACGATAGCTTCCCCTACTTCTAATTGCGTCAATCGCTGCGTTAAATTTTGTTCAGGTGTTTGACGGAACGTTTCAGCTACGGCATTTACTGTTTTTTGTTCTTTTGGCGTAAACGCACGTAACCCGTGTTGAATACGATTTCCCAATTGACTACCAATTTTATCTGGAATATCCGTTGGATTTTGCGTTACAAAGAAAATGCTAATACCTTTTGAACGAATTAAACGTATAATCAACTCTATTTTTTCTAACACTTCGGATGAAGTATGATTAAACAAGACATGCGCTTCATCAAAGAAAAATACCATCTTCGGTGCAGGTAAGTCGCCAACTTCAGGCATTTTTTCATATAGTTCTGACAAGAACCATAGTAAAAACGCCGCATATAATTTAGGGTTTAAAAACAATTTTTCGCTGGCTAGTACATTAATGACACCATATCCATTAGCGTCTTGTTTGAAAAGATCATCAATTTCAAATGATGGCTCTCCAAAAAATTGATTACCACCTTGTTGTTCAAGCACTAATAAACTTCTTAAAATTGCACCTACTGATTGTACCGTAATATTGCCGTACAATTCACGTAACTCATCTGCACGTGCAGCAACATAATTTAACATTGCGCGTAAATCTTTTAAATCGATAAGCAATAATTGTTCATCATCAGCCAATTTAAATGCAATATTTAAAATGCCTTCTTGTGTTTCGTTCAATCCAAGCAATTGTGATAAAATAATTGGACCCATTTCAGATACTGTGATACGTACAGGAATACCGTCCGTACCATAAACATCCCACAACGCAATCGGAAATGCACGCGTTTCATAATCTTCTAGTCCTAGCGCATTCACACGTTGTGCAATCTTTTCATTCACTTCACCTTTTTTAGCCGCACTCGATAAATCCCCTTTAATATCGGATAAAAACACCGGAATACCGCTTTTACTTAATTGCTCTGCAATCACTTTCAACGTTACCGTTTTTCCTGTTCCTGTTGCACCAGCAATAATACCGTGGCGATTCATTTTACTCGCTTTTAAAGTTGCCAGATTATCCCCTTTACCAATAACAAATTCCATTTTACATTTCTCCATTCCCTAGGATTTTATACGCTAATCATACAATAAAAAAAGAACGTTTTCAATCAATCAAAAAAACCAGAATAAAGCATTCCGGTCTTTTTAACATTATCCATTTAATAAATCGTAAACTTCAATCGTTACTAAATCAATATCATCAAATTGGTATTTTTGACGTGTTTGTGTTTCTTCTAATTCAAAATTGCCACTTTCTTGATCGTATCGGACAACACATTTTTCTACACCGTCTTTTTCAAAACGACGCACTTCCATTTCACCAGAATCTTCTTTCATTGCTTCTAAACGACGTACAATTGCTACTAATTGTGATGGCTTCATAATATATCTCCTTACTTTTTCATTCCATTTAAAAATGTCCTAAAAAATATTTTAACAGAAAATTAACACCCTGCCTACTCTTTCGTATACACTTTAATTAACGATTGCGTCCCATTATCACCAAAACCAGCGGCTAAAAGCGCATGATATAGGCGTTCTGCTTGTTGTGTAGCCGGTAATTCAATCCCTAATTTTTTTGATTCTTCTAATGCTATTCTTAAATCTTTCACAAAATGTTTAACATAAAACCCTGCCGCAAAGTCATCATTTAATATTCTTGGTCCATAATTTGATAGCGACCAATTTCCTGCACTGCCTGCTCCAACAGTTTCCAATACGTCTTTAGCATTTAATCCAGCGGCTTTAGCATATACAAGTAGCTCTGTCATACCAGTCATTGTCCCGGCAATCATAATTTGATTTGCCATTTTAGTGTGCTGACCTGCTCCCGCATTGCCTTGTCGCTTCACTTTACTTGAAAACACATTTAAAATTGGTAACACCGCTTCAAACGCGCTTTGGCTAGACCCTACCATTGTCGTTAACATACCGTTTTTTGCACCAGTATCACCACCAGAAACGGGTGCATCCATTGCAAACGCTCCTCTACTTTGCGCATAATCAGCAATACGTTGCGCTAATGTCGGTGTACTTGTTGTTAAATCAATTAAATATTTTCCAGTAACATCTTGAGAAAAAATACCATTTGTTTCATCAAAATAAACATTTTCAACATCACTCGGATAACCGACCATTGTCAAAATGACATCTGCTTTTTGTGTCACGTCTGCAGGTGAAGCGCACCATTGCGCCCCTTTTTCAATACATTCTATTGCTTTTACTTTTGTACGTGTGTAAACAAAAACAGTGTAGTGTTCATTTAATAAATGTTTAACAATCGAGTTGCCCATCACACCTAATCCAATAAAGCCAATTTTTTTCATAGTTCCTCCTAAAAAACAAACCATAAAGCAATGCTCTATGGTTTGATAATATAATCTTCTTCAAAAACAACGTTTAAACTGCGAATACGTCCGTTATCAACATGTTTTGGTTGTAAGAAAAATCCGTGTTCTTCGACGCGAATATTTTGTTCATCGTCTTCAGGCAAGTACCCTAATTTTTCTAAAATGTATCCGGCAATCGTATCACTTTCTTCTGATTCAAGATTTGTTTTGAAAATATCGTTGAATTTTTCAATCGTCATAATGCCTTCAACATTATAGGCACGATTAGACAATTTCTGATAAATTTTAGATTCTTCATCAGACTCATCTTCAATATCACCAACAATTTCCTCGATTAAATCTTCCATTGTGACGATTCCTTCAACACCACCGTACTCATCTTTTAAAATGGCCATGTGTTGATGTTCTTTTTTAAAGGTAACCAGCAAGTCGTCAATGTATAACGTTGACGGAACAAATAGCGCTTCATTCATCAACTCACGAAAATCAACATTTTCAAATCCATACTTTTTGGCATGCTGTAAAACACTTTTAACATGTAGCACACCAATGATATTATCTTTATCTTCTTCGTATATTGGAATTCGTGAAAATGAACTGTCTAAAAGTTCGTCCCAAATTTCTGCAGATGTATCTTCAATGTCTATCATAAACGTATCCACACGTGGCACCATGACTTCACGTGCTAATTTTGTATCGAGAGATAGTACCCCTTGCAACATCGTAAACTCATCTAAATCAATGGCACCATCATTACGTGAATTATCCAATAGTGCCTTCATCTCATTACGCGTTAATTTTTGTTCTTCATTTGTAAATTCAATTGGCGTTATTTTTTTCAATAATCCAGTTGAAAATGACAATAGGCGCACAAATGGTTTAAATAGCGTTTGTGTAATAATGACAAAATTCGCCGTCGCTAACGCTATTTTTTCAGGCATTTGTAATGCAACTTGTTTAGGATATAACTCACCGACAACTAATGTAAAATAAGATAATACTAATGTCACTACCGCAACAGATAACGTTACGCCAACACCACCTAACCAACGAACTAAAAACGGCTCAATCATACTTGTAAATGTTAAAGCTGCCGATCCACTGGATAAAAAGCCGGCAAAAGTAATGATAACTTGAATTGTCGCCAAGAAATCATCAGAATTATCGAGCAACAACAATACTTTTTTAGCTTTTACGTTGCCATCTGCTTCCATTTGTTTAATTTTCATTACATTTAAAGATACATACGCTAACTCCGTAGCAGAAAATAATGCATTAATTGCCGTTAAGACAAGGATTAGCAGTATCTGGGCGGGTAAACCGTCATTCATTATTGACTTTCCTTCTTTCCTTATATAGATACAAAAATTACTACTCCTATTTTATCAAAAATATAACCAGAAAAGCAAGATACATATCTTTTAATTGCAATACATCCTATTTTCAGTAAAATAAAAGTATTATTTCATGGGAGGATTAGATATGACACGTACATTTAATCGTGCCGTTACGGCAATTGGTATTTCTGCAATCCGTGAGTTTGATGCAAGAGTGAGTAACATACCCGGAATCATTAAATTGACACTTGGTGAACCAAACTTCAATACACCTGAACACATTAAACAAGTTGCTATTAAGGCAATTGAAAATAATCACTCTCATTACGAACACATGGCTGGAATTTTTCCACTACGTCAAGCCGCAGCAAAATATTATAACGAGAAATTTAATTTGACTTATTCCCCACAGCAAGTTATCACAACAGTTGGTGCAACTGAAGGGATTTTAGCATCTTTAATGACCGTTTTAAATCCGGGTGAAAAAGTGATTATTCCAACGCCGATTTTTCCACCCTATATCACAGACACAACACTTGTAGGTGGAGAGCCAATTTTAATAGATACAAGTCAGTCAAACTATTTATTAGATCCATCTGTTTTAGAAGATATTTTATCCAAAGATGTGGATCACTTGATTAAGGCGGTTATTCTTGTTTTTCCAAGTAATCCAACTGGAGCGACATATACTAGAGAACATTTAATCAAATTGGCTGAAGTGATTAAAAAATATGATATTTGGGCAATTTGCGATGAGATATACGCTGAATTGATGTACGATAGAGAGCATACGTCAATGGGAGAAATTTTACCAGAGCATACGATTTTATTAACAGGATTATCAAAATCACACGCCATGACAGGTTGGCGAATCGGTTTTATTATGGGACCACTACACTTTATTGATGAAGTGATTAAACCACATCAATTCATGGTCACTACTCCAACTGTAATCAGTCAGCATGCTGCCCTTCAAGCATTAACATACGGTCAAGACGACTGTTCACAAATGATGGTAGACTATCGTAAACGTCGCGACTTTATGAAGGAAGCACTACAAACTGCTGGATTTACGATTGTTCAACCCGATGGTGCGTTTTATCTTTTTGCCAAAATTCCAGAACAGTGCATTCAAAATTCATGGGACTTTGCTTATGATTTAGCTAAAATGGCTAAAGTCGCCGTTATTCCTGGAGATGCGTTCGGACCAGGAGGGTCTAGTCACATTCGCATTAGTTACGCAGCATCGATGGACGACTTACAAGAAGCGGCTAACCGCATTCAAGAGTATGTTAATGCACTAAAATAAAATATATTGCTTTTGGGGTTGATGGCACAAGTCATCAACCTTATTTGACATAGAGCCCAAAGTTTTATGACGTTAGCATGTTTTGGGCAAATAAAAAAGCACCTAGATTACTCTAAGCGCTTGGTTTCCGAGACTTAAAAAAGTCTTTCCAATATGGATTTTCTTCATCAAAAATTCTAACTTCTTCCTCGGTCAAATTATGAGGATAGTCGGCAAACAGATTATAAATTTTCTTTTTGTTAAAACTAAACAAGTGCTCTCCAACAACACCTAACTTATCTATCCACCAAACCTTAGATTTTTCGTTTTCTTTGTAAAAATCACTAAAGCCATCAAGACTAGATGGCGAAAAAATCCTTGTCGTTTCTTCTATCCCCACTTGTTCTAGATCCTTCAACATTACTTTTCTCCCCTTTCATGATAAGTATGAACTAGATGGGCTCCTGTTTTTCCATAGTGAATCGTAAAACCATTTATACCATTTCCTGTATAGTAATCCCTACCGATATCTAAATCAACAGGTAAGTCAATTAACTTAAAATTTAACTCATTCTTACCTTTATTACGCCTGAATTTTGAAGTCTGCTTATATTGACTGTACAATTTGTCAAAACCAACGGCATCACAAAAGTAACTCTCGTTTTCCCTGCCGTCGACGGAATATGAAGAGTTTGTTTTTCAGGATTAATTTTATCCAGCCAAGTACCATCCACTTCACTAGTTGCTGAATCTTTTAAGGTCAAAGTGATGTACGAATAGCGCCTTCCCCGTACAACGTAGGGGATACCGCATACATTTCAGTGAGCCGTACATCACTTTGTGACTTAACATCTGCTAAATCACTATCTTTATGCGTCATTAACCCTATTTGATATAGAACAAAAAAAGCACCTAGATTGACAAAGTGCTTATACTAATTCAATTGATTTAATTTCAGATTCATTGAATCCAACATACAGATGCTGTGCTGTTTTTATAGTGATTTCATCGTACAACTCTTTCTCTGTATCCAACTTTCCTGTATACGTATTACAATAACCTTCAAGGATTGTATCATCAATAAAAGTTACCTTAATATTTTTCCCAAGAAAATCATGTAAACTATTCCAATTCATGACTATCTCCTTTCTTTAGGTACAATATATACTCTTTTTGATGAGTGGTGAATTTTTAATATATTAGTTTCAGTTGCACCAAATTGACTCGCAGCTACACCAATCGGGAAATCTAATTCTATAATCTCTTTATTAGTTCTTCTACCTTTCCAGTCCACTTCAATTCTTCCTGTTGCAACCTACTTATTAAATAATGATTGTACATCACTTTGTGACTTAACATCTGCTAAATCACTATCTTTATGGACCATCCCCCCCTATTTGATATATAGCAAAAAAGCAACCGATCGGTTGCTTTTCATCATTATACTTCTTCTTTTTTTAACAAATTAGATAATACACCGTTAATGAATTTCGGAGATTTATCATCACTATATCGTTTTGCGATTTCAATAGCTTCGTTAATGGCAACTTTTTTTGGAACACTTTCATCGGATACATAAAACATTTCATATATTGCAAGTCTTAAAATAGCTAAATCTATTTTTGTAATACGTGTAAAATTCCAATTTTCCAATTGTCGCTGAATGCGTTCATCAATTTCAATTTTCAATTCATTTAATGACTCAATCGTTTCAATTAACGTTTCCACGTCTGCAACTTGAAAATCATGGTCGTTATCTGAACTATCGTTATAATTAACTGCCGTTAATACTGCTTGTTCCACACTTTGAGCGTCATCCATACTTAACGAAAATAGTGACTGAATTATTTTTTCTCGTCGTGTACGACGGTTAAATGTTACTTTAGCCAATGTATTCACCTTTTTCTGATACTAAATGATCGATATATACATTAACTTCTTTAATTTCAATATTACACATAAATAATATTTGTTCTTTAATGCGGTCTTGGATTAATTTAGCAACTTTAGGAATTTCAACGCCGTAATATACCGCTACGTGTATATCAACAATAAATTCGCCTAACTCATTTAAATCTAACTCAACACCTTTAGACACTAATGATTTTAAACTATTTGATTTTTTATATCCTTGAATACTATGAACTTGTTTTACTTTTGATGCTGCAATACCAGCAATCAATTCTATCGCTTGGGGTGAAATTTCAATATTACCGAACACTTCTTGATTATGTGTTTTTTCCATATTTACATCTCCTAACTAAAATATTCTCATCTATACTATACCATTTTATACACTGTTTTAACAGTTTTTTAGAAAAATTCATTAAAACATTTTTCAGCTTCTATAAAAGCATTGGCTATATCATTTTTAAAGTTACGCGTATCATCTTGAATCTTTATTTTTACGAGTCACCAACTTTATTGAACAGAAAACATCAAATAAAACAGTTGTGACTTACCATCTCTAAATCACTATTGTTTTATAAGTTGCCAACCCTATTTGATATTACGCCCGTTTTATAAGGCGTTAACCCTATTTGTCATAGAATCGTTAAATCACCACTATCTTTATACATTATCAACCCTATTTGACATAGAGCCTAAAAACATAAAACAAGCCGATAAATTATTATCGACTTGTCCGAGAAGGCTATAAAATAATTAATTCTTTAGTGGCTTTTGTAATCACTTTTGGTCCATCTTCAGTCATAAAAATGTCATCTTCAATACGTACGCCACCAATTCCCGGTATATAAATACCCGGCTCATTTGTAATAGCGTGCCCAACACTTAATACAGTTTCGCTTAAACGGTTTAATCCAGGTGCTTCATGTATTTCTAAACCAATACCATGACCTGTGGAATGTGTGAAATATTGACCATAACCACGTTTTGCAATATAATCACGTGCAATTTGATCAACTTCTTTACCTGTCATGCCTAAACGTATTTTGTCGTTCACTTCATTTTGTGCACCTAACACAACGGCATGAATATCGATTAATTCTTTGTGACGTGGTTGTCCTAAAGAAATCGTACGTGTCATATCAGAAACATAACCATTATAGTAACAACCGTAATCCAACGTAATAAAATCACCTGTTTCGATAACTTTTGATGAGGCTACACCATGTGGCATAGCTGAACGATGTCCACTGGCAACAATTGTATCAAAAGACACCCCTGATGCACCTAAACTGCGCATATAAAAATCCATTTTATTAGCGACTTCTAATTCAGTTATTCCAGGTTTAATTTCACCTAAAATATACTCAAAAGCTTTATCCGCAATGTTACATGCCTTTTCAATAATGGCAAATTCTTCTGCATCTTTAAATTCACGTAACGCTTCAATTATGCCACCCGCTTCAACTAATTCGCAATCTACAACAGATTTGACACGATTAAATTGTTGAACTGTTAAATTCGCATCTTCATATCCCAACACTTTAATTTGATTACTTGACACAATATGTGTTAATTCATTGTAAATAGGTCCCGTATTTTCAACTAATTCAAAACCAACACATTGTACTTTTGCTTGTTCGGTATAACGTGCATCCGTAATAAAGTAAGCTTTAGTTTGTGTAACAACAGCCATACCTGTTGTACCCGTAAAATTAGCAATATATCTTAAATTATATAAATTTGTAATTAATAAACCATCTAACTTTTCAACTTTTAGTTGATGTTGTAATTTTTCTAAACGTGTCATTTGTAACCTCCAAAACTTAATATATCTATTATAGCAAAAATAAATACAGATGACACATTTTAACATTAAATAAATTCAGGTGTATGACTAGACCCATTTTCCTTTTTCATATGCGTTAATTGAGATTGTTGCATTGTCATTAATAAAAATAATGTTCCTACTCCAATCGCTGCCATTAATACAATAATCATGTCTACTACAGATAATACTTCCATAACCTTCCACCTCGTTTACAATTTGTAAACACATTTTATAATTAAGTTTACAAAAAGTCAACATAAAAAGTTTACAATTTGGTTACAATTATGTATAATTAAGTCATTAATACGTTAGGAGTATTTTTTATGATTCAACTACCTGAAATGATTAACTATTTTAGAAAACAACACGACATGACTTTAGAGCAATTAGGTGAACATTTTGGAAAATCAAAATCAGCGATGTCCCGCTGGATTAAAGGAGATCGTAGTCCAATGGTCGACGATTTAATTCGCCTAGCCGATATTTTTCATACCGATGTTACAACGCTTCTATTTGGTTTAGACTATAAAACGGTAAAAACAACTGGGCAAATTGATTCACAAACAAAAGAATTGATTCAAACGATTAAACAATTACAACCTAATGAAAAAAAAGAAACGATTGTATTTGCAAAATCACTCATTGAAAAACGATCAGTTGCAAAACGCCATTTGTTCCCTATTCAAGTTGTCGAAGCGGTGGCTGCTGGTGTTGGATACAGTTACGACAATAATCAAACCACTACTTTTTATACAGATCGTGACAACTTAAAAACTTATGATGTGGCGACATTGGTATCTGGAGATAGTATGGAACCAGAAATCAAAAATGGCGATGTGATTTTACTGCAAAAAAATGTACATCATATTAGCGGACAAATTTATACGGTTGACTACAATGAAAAATCGTATGTAAAAAAAGTGTATTTTGAAAAAGATAATTTACGGTTAGTTTCTTTAAACGATAAATATGAGGACATTATCATTCCTTTAAATACACCGCACTATTTAAATATTGTTGGACAGGTAGTTGACCATTTTACACCGATAAATAATTAAACGATTAAAGCAGCTTCTTGTGTTTACAAAAGAGCTGTTTTTCTTTATAATAAACGTAGATTTTAGGATAGAGGCGCGAAAATCATGAGTAGTTTTAAGTAATGAAAGCAATCAGCTTAAAAGGAAAGGGATAATCGCCGAAATGTTTTATATGTTGCTTCATATAAAATGTTGGAATAGTCGTGAATAACGCCTATTTTGTCATTATCACTGATAATGGAGTGCTAGCCAATCGTAGATGTCTTTTTTTACACATTGACAAGACGATACACGGCTGTTTGTATCGTCTATTATTTTTTTAGGAGGAAAAATTATGGCAAACTTTGCTATTGTCGGCGCAACAGGTGTTGTTGGCCAAAAAATGATTAAACGTTTAGAAGAAAGCGCATTACCAGTAGAAAATTTATATTTATTGGCATCACATCGTTCAGCAGGGAAAACAATGCTATTTCGTGGAAAAGAATATGTTGTTGAAGAATTAACTGAACAATCATTCAATCGTCCAATTGACTATGCTCTATTTTCGGCAGGTGGCAAAACATCTTTACACTATGCACCAATCGCTGAACAAAACGGCGTTATCGTTATCGATAATTCAAGTGCTTGGCGTATGGATGACAGTATTGACTTAATCGTACCAGAATGTAATGTACCTTCATTACAACGTAAAATTATTGCCAATCCAAACTGCTCTACTATTCAATCTGTTGTTCCGCTAAAACCGTTACACGATGCTTTCGGCTTAAAACGTGTCGCTTACACAACTTACCAAGCCGTTTCAGGTTCTGGTCAAGCAGGAATTAACGATTTAATCAATGGCGCTAAAGGCGAAGCACCGACAAACTATCCACACCCAATTTATAATAATGTCCTACCGCATATTGATGTTTTCAATGACGAAGGCTATACAAAAGAAGAACTAAAAATGATTTTAGAAACAAAGAAAATCTTATCATTATCTGATGATGTTAAGATTACGGCTACTTGCGTGCGTGTGCCTATTTTAAATTCGCATAGTGTAGCCATCAACGTCACTTTTAATAAACCAACCACTGTTGACGAAATTCGTGCCATTTTAAAAAATGCACCAGGTGTTATTTTGGTGGATAACCCACAAAACAACGAATACCCTATGCCAATTCACGCAAACGATAGAGATGAAGTATTGGTCGGACGCATTCGTGTAGATCACTCTTTAGAAAACACGTTCCATATTTGGTGTGTTGGTGACAACATCCGTAAAGGTGCCGCAAGTAACACCGTTCAAATCGCAGAATTACTAGAACAACTTAAACAGTAATGGTATTGTTTTTTTAAAGGAGAATCTCATGACTCAACTATTTAGTGGCGTCGGTACGGCTGTTGCAACACCTATGTTTACTGACGGATCAATTGACTATCATAATTTTGACCGTTTAATTCAATCACAATTAGACAACGGTATACAGGGACTTGTCATTGCCGGAACGACTGGAGAAGGCGCTACACTGTCTCTTGAAGAAAAAATCAACTTATTAAAACGTGCCATTCAATTGCGCGGCAATCAAGCGTGTTCTCTTATTTTAGGGACTGGATCAAATAATACTGCCGTTGCCATTGAACATACTCGCGCTGCAAAAGAAGCTGGTGCCGATGCTGCACTTATCGTGACACCTTATTACAACAAAACAAGTCAACACGGTTTAGTTGCCCACTATTACGCAATTGCTGATGCCGTTGATTTACCAATTATCGTCTATAACGTACCGGGAAGAACAGGGATGACCGTTTTACCCGAAACACTTGGTAAGTTAGCAAAACATCCGAATATTGTTGGATTCAAAGATGCAACAGGTGATATGGAATACATGTCGAAAATTAAAAATGTTTTACTCGACAAACCTGAGTTTCGCTTATATTCTGGTGATGACGAGTCGTTTTTAGGTTATTTAGTTTTTGGTGGGCACGGTATTATTAGCGTGACATCAAACGTTTTACCAAAATCAGTTGCACATATTTATACACTTTATAAACAAGGCAAACTTGATGAAGCACGCGAATTTCAATTGCGACTATGTCCATTTATGAACACCTTTTTTGAAGACGTGAGCCCAGCACCAATGAAGGCACTATTGTATCATCTAGGTTATTCACAAGATGTTCTTCGTTTGCCGTTAGTGCCAACTACCGATTTTTATCGTCAACTCATTATTCAACAATACGAAGAACGCGTCGCAATGGAGGAAAGTTTATAATGAACATTATTTTAAGTGGTTACGGCGCGATGGGTAAAGTCGTCGACGAATTGGCTCGTGAAAACGGTCATACCGTGGTAGGTATTTTTTCAACCATTCCCATTGACAACTGCCCCTACCCCGTTGTTGATAAGGTCAATGATTTACCAAAAGCTGATGTCATCATTGATTTTTCACATCCCATTAATGTCACACCGCTATTGGAACAAGCACACGTCCATTTAACACCGATTGTCGTGGCAACAACAGGTGCACGAGAACATTTACAGCAATTAATGGCCGACGCTAGTCAACATATCTCTGTATTTTTCAGCGCCAATATGAGTTACGGTGTACACGTCTTTACACAATTATTAAAATATGCCGCACCGTTATTACAAGGCTACGACATTGAAATAATTGAACGACACCACAATCAAAAAGTGGACGCTCCAAGTGGTACAGCCATTAAATTATTAGAAGCGTTACAATCTGTAAATCCAGCCTTAACCCCTGTATATGATCGTTCACAGTTACACACTAAACGGTCTAACAATGAGGTCGGTATGAGCGTCGTTCGTGGTGGTACAATTGTCGGTGAACATGAAGTATTATTTGCTGGAGTCGATGAGGTTTTCGAATTAACGCATCGCGCACAATCAAAACGTATTTTTGCAGATGGTGCTCTACGTGCAGCATCAAAATTAATCGAAAAAAACTCTGGATTTTATGATTTCACCACCCTTTAATAAGACACATAAACAATCATGGTGGAGAATGCGCTAAAAAGCCATTCTCCATTATGCTTTATCCATTCCAACACCAATACAGTACATTTAATCATCATTAAGGAGAAAAACGTTGAAAAATCCTCAATTAACTATCAATTTAGCAGCACTAACTTATAACACTAAAATGGCAATGAACAAAACAAATGGTCATTTTTTTGCAAACGTTAGCCATAATGCTTTAAATCTCGGATTAAAACAAGTTGTGCGCACACTTTATCATTGTGGTGTTCGCTATTTTACAACTTATTCATTAAATGAAGCACGACAAATTCGAGAAATGTATGATGATGTTACCATTTTATATACGGGTATAACAACCGATTTCGATACATTACGCAACTACCGTATTGACGCTTACATTACCAGTTACGATTTTATTAAGGCGTACTATAAATATATGCACGACATTTCTTGGCATATACAATATGCAGGTACTACCCTTGTTGGTTGTCAAAACAATAAAGAACTGCTAGAAGTGTTAAAAAAGGCTTTAGAAAGCGAATTAACAATTGTTGGATTAGCAACACAATTACCGGCACCGACAGATAAAGAAATGTATGCAACAGCTAAAAATGAATGGTTGCAAATCATCGAATTACTATCGCAATTCCATTCATTTCAGTTCGTTCACGCACAAACGTGTGATACGCTAATTTATGAAAATGGGTTAATTGAAGGCAATACACATGCCCGTTTAACACAATTCATTTATGGCTTATTTAACAAAGAAAACGTTGCTTCTGTGATTACTTTAAAAGCAACCGTTTCACACATTACAACTGTACCCGCAGGTCAAAAAATCAATGATTTTATCGCAAATTCGCCTACACGTGTCGCAATTGTGAATATCGGATATGCAAATGGGTTAATTCCTTCTCGCCTACTCAATCATGACGTTATCATTAATGAAAAACGCTTTACATGCATCAGCATTTCTCCATATGAACTGATGATTATCGTTGATGAATCGGTTGATTTTGGGCATTCCGTTACCATTTACGACCAAACATTGCCTTTATATGAGCAAACGCACAAACAAAATTACACCGCTTTACAACAACTGACTAGTTTACAACACGACACATTACTCGTGAATTACATTATTTAAGAGGTATTTATGCAATTACATGGAACAGCAACAATTAATGAACTTGGACACTTAACCGTCGGTGGAGTCGATACGACTGAATTAGCCAAAGCATACGGGACACCGTTAATGATTTACGATGAAGCCTTAATTCGTGAGCAATGCCGGCGTTTTCATCGTGTATTAGAAAAATCCGGATTACACTATCACGTTTCCTATGCTAGTAAAGCATTTATGTGTAAAGCCATTGTTCGCATCATGCAAGAAGAAAATATGGGATTAGACGTTGTGTCAATTGGCGAATTATTTAACGCCCTTTCTGCCGATTTTAACCCTAAAAACATTCATCTTCACGGAAACAACAAAACAATCGAAGAATTACACTTTGCATTAGATAAGGGCATTGGATGTATCGTAATTGATAGTTTTGATGAAATTTCACGGTTAAATCAATTGGCAATGGATATGGGAAAAACACCTAATTGCTTACTGCGTGTGACGCCAGGCGTTGAAGCACATACCCACGAATTTATTTCAACAGGGTCAACGGATTCTAAATTTGGATTAAACATTGATAACGGTCAAGCCTTTGAAGGTGTAAAAGCGATATTAGATGCTTCGCACTTAAATTTAATCGGCTTACATTTCCATATCGGTTCACAAATTTTTGGAACAGACGGTACTCGCGTTGCCATCAATAAAGTATTTCAATTTTTCGATGTTTTAAAAAATAAATTGGATTTTACCGCGCAAGTTTTAAATATCGGCGGAGGCTTTGGTATCCGTTATACAAAAGATGATTTATCCTATCCAATCGAAACGGCTTTAGAAGAAATTGTGGAATCGTTAAAAAACGCAGCACAGCACTATCACTTACCAATTCCACAATTATGGCTAGAACCGGGACGCTCCATTGTTGGAGAAGCTGGCTATACTCTGTATTCAATTGGAACGATTAAACGTATCCCCAATGTACGAACCTACGTCTCTATTGATGGTGGGATGAGTGATCATATCCGCACCGCTTTGTACGGTGCTAAATACGAAGTGGCACTAGCCAATCGTATGAACGATAAACTTGAGGAAGTGGTGACATTTGCAGGTAAATGTTGTGAATCGGGCGATATGATAGCGTACGACATTGAAGTGCCGACACCTCAAATCAATGATTTGGCAGTTGTCAGTTGTACAGGTGCTTACCATTACGCAATGGCATCTAATTATAACCAAATGCTTCGCCCTGCCGTTGTATTGGTTAAAGACGGTCATCACAAACTCGCCATTAAACGCGAAACTTTAGAAGATATTATTAAAAATCAACTATAACCAGATAGAACACCGACATTTTCACTATCGAAAGGAAGATGCCGGCGTTTTTTGCTTGTATCATTTTTAGCGTTGGTGGAACGTCATATATAAAAAGGCAACGAATTGATTTAATTCGTTGCCTTTACTACTTGATTTATCATTTATTTATTCAAATTATTTCACAAATTCTGCTGCTTTTGTTCCGGCTTGTCGTCCGAAGATAATAATATCTGCAACTGCATTCCCACCGATACGGTTTGATCCGTGAATACCACCTGTTACTTCTCCGGCTGCATATAGACCTTTAATAACAGAACCGTCAGCTTTTAATACTTCTGTATTGGTATTAATTTTTAAACCACCCATTGTATGATGAACACCAGGTGCTACTTTGATTGCATAGAATGGCGCTTTACTTAAATCATGCTCCATAGCTGTTTTACGGCTAAATTCGGCATCATTTTTATTAGCCACCGCTTTATTCCAAGTGTCTAAGCTTGCTTTTACATTGTCAACTGGCATATCTAATTTTTTCGCTAATTCTTCAATGGTATCAGCTTTAACGACAAATCCTTTTGCTTCATATTGGGTAATTGCTTTTACACGACCTTTCAACGCTTCGTCAAATACAACGAATGCATGGTTTGGTGTTAAACTGTTAATGGCAGCTGAAACTTTATCACGTGTTTCCATTTCGTTAAAGAAACGTTTACCATCAGCATTTAATAAAATGGCACCTTCACCACGAACAGCTTCTGTAATTAAGTAAGATGTTTTTTGTTCAACAGATGGGTGAATTTGAATTTGATCCATATCAACAGTCATTGCACCTAATGTTTCTGCTAATTTAATACCATCCCCTGTTGTTCCTTTAGAGTTTGTTGTGACATAGCCTTTTAATTGTGGTTGGAATTTTGTAACCATTTCTGCATTGGCACCAAAACCACCTGTTGCTAAAATAACCGCTTTAGCTGAAATGCGTTTTTCTTCGCCGTTAATTTTAACAACAACACCTGAAACTGCACCGTTTGTTTGTGTAATATCAATAACATCGGCGTTTACAAAAGTTGGGATTTTACGACTTGTCACATTACCGTATAATCCATCTACTAAGTAACCACCAACTGCTGAACCATCTGCAGGACGGTGTGTACGTTTAACGCTCATACCACCTGTTGTTGTTAAATTGCTTAAATGAATGTTTAATGTATCTAACCAATCAATTGCTGCAGCTGAATGTTCTGTTAAAAAGCGTAACAAATCTTTATCATTTGTATTTTTTCCACCTTTTAAACTTTCTTCAAAGAATTTTTGATTTTCATCAACAATGCCTTGTTCTTTTTGATATTTGGTTTCTGAAGCGTTCATACCGGCAGAAGATTTTGCCGTATTTCCACCAATAACGGGGAGCTTTTCAAAAATAGCAACATTTGCTCCTGCATCTTTTGCAGAAATTGCTGCTGCCATACCTGCACCACCAGAACCAACAATAACAACATCATACTGATCTTTTAACTCTTTTGGGTCAGTATATGTTTTTTCAGAAGCGCCTGTTACGGCTTCTGCTTTTTTAGCAGCCGTTGTTGTCGTTGTGGCTTCTTGTTTTGCGGTATTACCACATGCCGCTAACGCAACCCCTGTCACTAATATCACCATAATGGCAAATAATCGTTTCAAAATTTTCATAATAGCCTCCTAATATTTTTGTTTGTGAAATTTTGAACTTATACGTATATTGTATAATATTTCACAAAAAATGCAAGTGCTTTCACTCGCTTTATGATCGTTACAATAACCCATTATCTGCAACATAAAAATAAACGGTAACGACATAACTAACGTTACATCACTACCGTTTACGAGCCATCAATTTTATTAACATCGTAATCTTTTTTTGTCATTAAAACGCTCTAAACCGTTCTTGTCGATGCTGTCTAATCGCTTCTTTACTATACGTACTAAAGTGTAATAAATCATCGAGTAATTGTTGTTTTACACGTTGCACCACTTCATCTTGTGGGAGAAAACGTCGGTGGCTACGTCCTTTTGTTTCATCAAAAATACCATCAATGACGTTCAATTCTTTTAAATAGGCAGGTGTCAATTTCATCACTTCAGCAGCCTGCCCCGCTTTTGAAGCGTCTTTCCATAAAATTGCTGCAAATCCTTCGGGTGATAAAACAGAATACATGCTATGTTCCATCATGTACACTTTGTTTCCTACTGCTAACCCAAGTGCTCCACCACTACCCCCTTCACCAATAATAATGGAAATAACAGGGACAGTTAATTGACTCATCAACATGAGATTGGTCGCAATCGCTTCACCAATGCCGCGACTTTCTGACTCACTACTACAATATGCTCCAGCTGTATTGACAAACGTAATAATTGGGCGATTGAATTTTTCAGCTTGTTTCATTAAGCGTGCTGCTTTTCGATAGCCTTCGGGTAAAGGAGACCCAAAATTACAAGCAATATTTTCAGACAAGTCTCTACCTTTTTGTGTGCCAATAACGGTAACGGGTTGATGGTCTAAAAAAGCAATACCACCAACAATTGCCTTGTCATCAGCATAGTGACGATCACCGTGCATTTCAATAAAATCGGTGAAGAGTAAATCAATCCACTCACGTGTTGTTAAGCGCTTTTGGTCGCGTGCTAGAGAGACAATTTGACTAGCTGTTTTCATGAGTTCCTCCTTTACAATGCAGCGATAGGACATCACTTAAAAATGTAGGCAATAATTGGCGTTTCACGATACAATCCACAAATCCATTTTGCTGTACAACTTCTGCTGATTGAAAATTATCCGGCAATTTTTCTTTGATCGTTTGCTCTATAACACGACGCCCTGCGAACCCTATTGTCGTATATGGTTCTGCTACAATAATATCTGCTTCCATTGCAAAACTTGCCGTTACGCCGCCTGTGGTTGGATCGGTCAATACGGCAACATACAAAAGCCCCGCGTTTGAATGATTGGCAACAGCCGTACTAATTTTTGCCATTTGCATGAGTGAAATAATCCCTTCTTGCATACGCGCTCCACCGGAAGCACAAAACAACACAACGGGTAAAGACAACTCGGTTGCTCGTTCAAACAGTGTCGTAATTTTTTCACCAACGACACTACCCATGCTTCCCATCATAAACTGCGTATCCATTACACCAATGGCGCACGGATACCCTGAAAGTGTCGCTTGCCCAATCACTACGCCTTCGTTTAAACCTGTTTTTTCTTGTAACGCTTCAATTTTTTGAATATAGTCGGGAAAATCAAGCGGGTTCGCAATTGGCATATCAATTAGCCATTCGATAAATGACGACTCATCAACCGTTTCAGACAAACGCTCTTCTGCATGCATTCGATAACCGTATCCACACGCTCCACAAATTTTTAACGTATCCATATCTGGTAAATAATGGATGGTTTGGCAATGCGGACACTTCCCCCATAATCCATCGGGGATTGCGGATTGTCTTTGGCGTAAATCTTGTTGTGTTGGTAAAGTAATATATTTTCGTTTTTTAAAAGGATTCATTTCTTCTCCTTAATTTTAAACTATTCGGATGCTTTCATAAACTTGGGCAAAAATTGTGTTTGTAAATAATCCGTATCAAATTCGCCGTTTATAAAAGCCTCATCTTCTAAAATGGCTTCTTGGAAAGATACGTTTGTCGTAATCCCTTCGATAGCCAATTCGTCTAACGCACGTTTCATTTTTGCAATAGCTTGTTGTCGATTTTGACCGTTTACAATAACTTTAGCAATCATCGAGTCATAAAACGGCGGAATGGTGTACCCTTGATACATCGCACTTTCCACACGTAACCCGTTCCCGCCAGTTGGCAAGTATAAAAAGTCTAACTTACCCGAACTTGCCATAAAGTTTTGTTTCGGATTTTCTGCATTAATACGACATTCGATCGTATGCCCCGTTAAAACAACGTCTTTTTGTTCAATCGTTAACTTTTCGCCACTAGCAATGCGTAATTGCCATTCGACTAAATCAATTCCTGTTGCCATTTCAGTGACAGGATGCTCGACTTGAATACGCGTATTCATTTCCATAAAATAAAAATTTTTATTTTGATCGACTAAAAACTCAATCGTTCCTGCATTTTCATAGTTCACTTGCTTTGCTGCCAAAACGGCTGCTTTGCCCATCTGTTGCCGTAATTCTTCCGTTAAGTACGTTGACGGTGTTTCTTCTAATACTTTTTGGTGGTTTCGTTGCAATGAACAATCACGTTCACCAACATGAATGACCTGATGGTAACGGTCTGCTAAAATTTGAAATTCAATGTGACGTGCCTGTTCAATGATTTTTTCCATATACATTCGGCCATCACCAAATGCTGCCTTGGCTTCACCTTGCGCTGTTTGAAAGGCAGAGATTAAATCTTCTTGTTGGTAGACTTTGCGCATGCCCTTTCCACCACCACCAGCAACTGCCTTTAAAATCACTGGATAGCCAAGCTCGTTTGCCCATTTAACTGCGTCATCTTCATTTTCTAAAAAAGTGTCGCTACCCGGAATAACGGGGACACCAGCTGCCATCATCGTTTCACGTGCATTGGCTTTATCACCCATTAAATTGATCACATCAGCACTAGGACCAATAAATTTAATATGCAACGCTTCACACATTTTCGCAAATTCCGCATTTTCGGATAAAAACCCAAAACCTGGATGAATCGCATCAGCACCCGTAACAACTGCTGCACTTAAAATCGCCGTTTTATTCAAGTAAGATTCACTTGAACGATGCGGTCCAACACAAATGGCTTCATCTGCCAATAATACATGTAATGCCGTTTTATCCGCTTGCGAATAAATGGCAACGGTTTGAATGCCTAACTCTTTACACGCTTTAATCACGCGTACAGCAATTTCACCACGATTAGCAATTAAAACTTTTTTTAACATATGTTTATCTTCCAATAATAAAGGTCAATTCTGCTTCTGCGACTTTTTTATCGCCAACAAACGCTTGACCGTAACCAATACCTGCATACGTTTTTAATTTGACAATGTCCACTTGTAAACGTAGCACATCACCTGGAACCACTTTTTGACGGAATTTCACTTTATTGACGCCGCCTAGGTAAGCCGTTTGCCCTTTAAATGACTCCATTTTTAACAACGGAATTGAGCCTGCTTGCGCCAACGCTTCAATAATAAATACCCCCGGTAATACTGGTTCACCCGGAAAATGACCTTGGAAAACTTGTTCATTGATCGTCACATTTTTTGTACAAACGACGTGTTTCCCTTCTTCTAATTCATCGACACGATCGATAAATAAAATTGGAAAACGATTTGGAATAATGTCCATTACTTCTTGAGCACTTAATACTGCCATAATTCTTTTCTCCTTTAGCTAATACGAAATAGGGGTTGCCCAAACTCTACAATTTCTTGATTTTCAACGAGTACGGCACTAATCGTACCGGCTACATCACTTTTAATTTCATTCATGATTTTCATTGCTTCAACGATACATAACACATCGCCAACAGCCACCACATCACCTACTTTTTTAAATGTTGGTGCATCGGGTGAAGGTGCTAAATACGCCACACCCACTAACGGACTATTGACCGTCTGACCCGTTTCAATCGGCGACACATCGCTAGTTTCTTTTGATGTTTCAACAAATTTCATTGGTGTTTCTTCTGTTTTAACTATTTCTGCAACCGGTACTTGACGAACGACATCCGCTTGATCCCGTTTTGACAACGTCAATGAAAAATCATTTTGCTGAATATCCAAATACATTAAATCAGACGCATTTAACGTCTCAATCAATGTTTTAATTTCTTCAAATTTCATATTTTACCTCTTTATGTTGTGTTGGTATCTGCTCGTTATTGTATAAACTTTTTAAAACACAATACGGCATTATGACCACCAAAACCTAATGAATTACTAATGGCATACGTTGCTTGGCATTGTCGAGCAACATTTGGAATATAGTCTAAATCGCATAATTCATCTTTCACTTGATAATTGGCTGTTGGTGGCAACACACCTTCTTGTAACGCTTTAACGCATGCAATTGCTTCAATAGCACCTGCACCACCAAGCAAATGCCCCGTCATACTTTTCGTACTTGAAATGGCTACTTTTGTGGCATGCTCTTTAAAGGCATATTTAATAGCGGTTGTTTCAGATGAATCGTTGGTCGGTGTACTTGTCCCATGTGCATTAATATAATCGACTTGTTGCGGTGTAATACCCGCTTCATCAAGCGCTAATTGAATTGCTTTTCCTGCACCCGATCCATCAGGCGTTGGAGCAGTCATATGATAAGCGTCCGAATTACTACCGTAACCAACAACTTCAGCATAAATTTTTGCACCACGCTTTTGCGCATGCTCCAAACTTTCTAAAATTAAGGTGGCACCACCTTCACCCATTACAAAACCGTTACGCTCTTGATCAAAGGGCATTGACGCACGATCTGGATTAGTTGATGTAGACAACGCCGTTAATGCAGCAAAACCCGCAATACCGATTTCACAAATGGTACCTTCTGAACCACCTGCAATAATGACATCACTATAACCATGCTTAATATGACGAAACGCTTCGCCAATCGCATTCGTTGAAGACGCACATGCTGTCACAATATCTAACGATATCCCTTTAGCACCGACTTTCATGGACACATTACCTGCTGCCATATTCCCAATCGTCAACGGAACAAACAACGGTGGCACACGCTTTGGTCCTTTATCGTGCATTTTCACAATACCACTTTGCATGTCGTTTAAACCACCAATTCCCGAACTCATCATGACACCGACACGTTCAACATTTGTTTGTGTGGCTAAATCGGCTAAACCTGCATCATTTAATGCTTCAACCGCACTGGCTACGGCATACTGTGAAAAAAGATCCATACGTTTGTATTCTTTTCGATCCATGGTTAATGTAGGGTCAAAATCTTTAACTTCAGCAGCCAACGCAATACCGGTTTGGCTAGCATCAAACTTTGTAATGGGTGCAATCCCATGTTTACCGGCTTTTAAATTTTCCCAATACGTCTTTACATCGTTCCCAATAGGTGTAATGGCACCTAAACCTGTAATCACTACTCTATTCATTATTCGCTCCTTACATGTACATACCGCCATTTACGGCTAACACTTGTCCTGTTACATATTTTGCTTGTGCTAAATAAAGGGTTGCTTGGGCAATTTCATCTGCATACCCAATACGTTTTAACGGTATGCTTTCAACCATTGCTTTTTTCACATCTTCACTCAATACATCCGTCATATCGGATTCAATATACCCCGGAGCAATGGCGTTAACTGTAACACCACGCGAGGCTAATTCACGAGCTGCTGATTTGGTCATACCGATTAATCCCGCTTTACTGGCTGAATAGTTGACTTGCCCAATATTTCCCGCTTGCCCGACAACACTCGACACATTAATGATGGCACCTGAACGTTGTTTTAACATTACTGGTGCGACATGTCGTAAAATATTAAACGCACCTTTTAAATTAATGTCTTGCACCACATCAAAATCATCTTCACTCATGCGTAGCAACAATTGATCACGTGTAATACCAGCATTATTGACAACGACATCAATCGTACCAAACGTATCTTTAATCGTTTTTACACTTTCTTTTGCCCAATTAAAATCACTCACATCACCTAATAACACGAGCGTTTGCACACCGTAACTTTCGATTTCAGCAACTAGCTCTTGAGATACATTTGTGCGAGCGTTTAACACAATATTCGCTCCCTCTTTAGCAAACGCTACAGCAATCGCTTTTCCAATACCACGTGAACTCCCCGTCACAAACACTGTTTTATTTTTTAAACTCATGTTTTACCTCTATTGCAACAACGCTAATACCGTTTCAAATGTTTCTACATTTTCGACATGCAACGTCGTTACCTCTTTATTTATTTTTTGTACAAATTTACTCAACACTTTTTTCGGACCGATTTCAATAAACGTATCCACACCTTCATTTAACATGTATGCAATACTTTCTTCAAAACGTACTGGACTAACAATTTGCTCAGCCAGTACATCACTTAAATCATCTCTTGTACTAATATCAGTCGCCGTTAAATTGCCAACGACCTTTTTAATCCCTTTGTCAAATACGTGTTGGTTTAAATACGGCATTAATTTTTCTTTGGCACTCATCATTAACGGTGTATGAAACGCTCCACTAACGACAAGTGGCAAACATTTTTTATAGCCAAGTTCGATAAACTTTTCTTTAGCTTTATCAACCGCTTTTTGATGACCTGAAATGACGATTTGTCCCGGCATATTATAGTTAGCGGGAAACACTTGATACATGTCATCACTCATCTCTTGACAAACCGACAACACCACGTCTTTAGGCGTATTCATGACGGCTAACATCCCTGAAACGTGTTCGTAAGAGGCAATTTCCATAAATTTTCCTCGTTTTTCCAACAAATGCAACCCATCTTCAAACGACAGCACCTTTGCATCCACTAACGCCGAATATTCGCCTAAACTTAAGCCAGCATTCACGTCACTTGTGATGTGGTGTTGTTGCAATAACTTTGCTATAGCAGTGCTCAATGTAAATACCGCCACCTGTGTAAAGCGCGTTTGGTTTAATTGTTCTTGCGACAACGCTAATACATCGTACCCTAAAATAGATTGCGCTCTATCATACACATTTTTCACGATTTCATATTTTTGCGCTAAATCAACACCCATATTTTCATATTGAGCACCTTGCCCACTAAATAAAAATCCAATGCCCATATTAATGACTCCACAATGCTGCTTTTTCTAAAATGACTTGTCGACATTCATTTACCATTTCTTCTAAAATTTCAGCACACGTTTGTTCTTTATGAATTAAGCCAGCAATTTGTCCTGCCATCATTGAGCCATTATCTTTATCCCCATCGATGACTGCACGGCGTAATGCCCCTTTGCCTAAAGCTTCTAATCGTGCAAAATCTGGAGATGCTTTACTCGTTTCTTCTTTTTCAGCTTGTAAATACGTGCGTGTTAATTTATTTCGTAAGACACGAACGGGATGCCCCGTAATTTGTCCAGTAATCACCGTATCAATATCTTTTGCTTTAATGACGGCTTGTTTAAAATTGTCATGTGCGTGACATTCTTTCGCTACGATAAAGCGTGTCCCAATTTGTATAGCGCTTGCTCCCATCATCAGTGCAGCAGCCATTCCACGACCATCACCAATACCACCGGCTGCAATAACGGGAATCGATACAGCGTCCACTACTTGAGGCAATAGTGCCATGGTTGTCGTTTTACCGATATGCCCACCCGCTTCCATTCCTTCAACAATAATGGCATGCGCTCCATCTTTTTCCATACGCTTGGCTAATGCAACAGACGCCACCACTGGAATAACGGTAATGCCAAACGCTTTGAATTTTTCCATATATTTCCCCGGACTACCCGCTCCAGTTGTCACTACCTTTACACCACTTTCACAAATCACATCAATCACGTCTTCAACATGTGGATTGAGTAGCATAATATTCACACCAAACACGTTGTTCGTTTTGGCTTTCGTCTCTTCGATTTTTTGACGGACAACATCCGCAGGATCATGACCCGTTCCAATAATACCTAATCCACCGGCGTTGGATACAGCACTGGCTAAATTTGCGTCTGCTACCCATGCCATTGCACCTTGAAAAATCGGGTATTGGATACCTAATAAATTACAAATTGTGTTTTGCATAACTTCTCCTAAAAACTTTGAATATCAAAATATATACTTTTATGAAATCCCGTAACTAAAGTGCTACGGGATTTTCAGTATTATTTATTATTGTCTACGAATGTTACTAAATCACTAACTGTTTCAAAGCCAGCTTCAACATCAATTTCTACACCAAATTCATCTTCAATATCGTTAATGACTTGGAATAAATCTAAGCTATCCGCTTCTAAATCTGTTTTAATATTTGTTGTTAACGTCACTTCTTCAGGTTCTTTACCTAATTGATCTACGATAATTGCTTGAATTTTTTCAAAAGTTGCTGACATTTGTTTGTCCTCCGAATTGTTTTATAGTGTTATAATTAAAGCGCCCCACGTTAAGCCCCCACCGAAACCGATGAGCATCACTTTTTGCGCTTGATTTAAAGTGATTGCCCCGTTACAAATCCATTCATCTAATAAAATGGGTAACGTTGCAGCTGAAGTATTGCCGTATTTATCAATATTCATTGGAAATCGTTCGATTGGTAGATGAACTTTTTTCGCAATAATATCAATCATACGAGCATTTGCTTGATGACATAAATAATAGTCAATTTCCTGTGCATTTAAATTGGCCAATTGCAATGTCTCTTGAATTAATTTTGGTACTTTTCGCGTAGCAAAATTAAAAATTTCACGACCATCCATACTCAATTTATCAACAAGGACATCTTCTCGTTGCGCGATTGGATTGATAAGTGGTAAATGATGTGCCGTTAAACACTCATGTTTTGTGCCATCACTTCCCATATTGGCTACGTCAATTAGTGGTGTATCACTTTTTTGCAGTAACACTGCTCCAGCACCATCTCCAAACAAGACGGTACTATTGCGGTTTGTCCAGTCTAATAGCTTTGACATAACTTCAGCACCAATCACTAATCCATATTCATATTGTCCGCTATTCATTAAACCATCTGCTGTTGATAACGCATAAATAAATCCACTACACGCTCCATTGACATCAAAGGCAAATGCATTTGTTGCACCAATTGTATTTTGTACCATACAGGCAACACTTGGACTAATATAATCTGGGCTCATTGTTGCAACGATAATAAAACCAACTTTTTCAGGTGATACCCCTGCTCGTTTCAGTGCAACTTGTGCTGCTTTTGAAGCAAGAGCAGATGTATTTTCATTCTCACTTAGGTAACGTGACACAATACCCGTACGTTGATAAATCCAATCGTGATTTGTATCAAAATAGGCTTTTAAATCATCGTTGAGTACCTTTTTTGGTGGAATGTATGTTCCTGTTGCAATGATGTTACTTCCCATTATTTACGTTTAGACATTTTTTGTTCACGCTGTTTTGCCATTAAATAATGATGTAAATTTTCTAACCCTTTTGTTAAGGCTGCAACTTGTGCATCATCCATATCTTGTAATGTTTCCACTACCATTTCTTTATGGAATTTTGCGTGCAATCGAAAAAGTAATTTACCTCTTTTGGTTAATTTCAAGCGTACAAAGCGACGGTCATTATCACGCTTCACGCGTTCAACATAGCCTTTTTTCACTAAATTATTCACCGCAACAGTCAATGTGCCCACAGTAATATTTAACCGATTGGCTACTTGTGTTGAAGTTAATTCTTCATGCAACCCAATGGCTTCAATTGTGTGCATTTCTTTAATGGATAAATCCGAAAATTGACTGACACGTAGTGCCGTTTCTTCAATGTCCAAAATTTCATTAAATACTTTTACCAAATATTGATTAATTACGTCTAATGAATTCGCCAATGTCCATACTCCTTTTTTATCGCCATCAAACTATTTTGATATTCAAATAGTTTGATAATCGAATTATACATCGTTTTTTTTATTTGTCAACTCATTATCAAAAATGACTACCTATATTTTAACATAATAGGTAGCCATTTTGACTGTATGATTAATTTGTCACTTCATCTTTTTTGTGAATCACACTACTGATGCCATGACTTAAAATGGCACTTCCGTTGGAATATCGGTCTAATAAAGGTACTTTCATCCCCTCTATAGTTACCGTTTCACCGTTTTCACTAATTAATTCAAATGTGTCTCCTGATTGAATCACATTGGACACATAAACAAATGCATACGGATTAGATTTCAATTCTTTCAATAAAACTAATCCACGTTTAGCACGACCTAACACATTAACATCTAATACATTCAATCGTTTTGCTGTACCACGTTGTGTTGCCAATAACACTTGTACTTTTGTTTGCGTTGTTGGGTTAAACACTACCCCACCCACAACATTATCGTGAGTTTTTAAGTTCATCGATTTCACACCAGATGCTTTTAATCCAACCACTGGTACTTCATCTAACGCGTAACGCAACCCAAATCCTTGTTGCGATACTAAGAACACTTCGTCTGTTTGGCTCGGCTCAAACTGAACGTGTGCAAAAACAACTTGTGCATCATCTTTGACTTTCATGGCTGTAGCTGTTTTTGATTTGTAACTTCTAAAGGTCACAAAATCACTTAATAGTGTTCGTTTAATCATACCATCACTTGTTGCTAGCGTTACCGTTGCATTTGGTAATTCCTGACCTGTAATCACAAATGCCGCTACAATGCTTTCTTGAGCGTCTAATGCAATTTGTTGTGAGAGATGATCGCCTAAATCTTTCCATTTTGCTTCCGGCAATTCGTATACCGGTAAATGAATATAATTTCCTTTGGACGTCAATGCAACCAATGTATCAAGCGTTGTCACCACATCATTAAAGATTACTTCATCACGTTCACGCACACCCGTACCTTCGCCATTTGATGCCGCAACCGAACGCAAACTAATGCGTTTGTAGTATCCACCACGTGTCACAACAACTTGTACATCTTCTTGCGGAATTAACACCGTCGTTTCGATTGTAATGTCTTCAACTTCATGCTGAATATGCGTCAATCGTGGCGTATTAAATTGCTTTTTCAACGCCAGCAATTCTTGTTTCAACACTTTTGCCAATACTTTGTTGTTGTTTAAAATCATTTCCAAAGAAATCACTTCTTCGTTCAAGTCTAGCTTTTCATTTTGTAAAGCAGTGATGTCCGTATTCGTTAAACGATACAATTGTAAAGACACAATCGCTTCGGCTTGGCGCTCACTAAATTGGAACGTCTCCATTAAATTATGTTTAGCGTCTTTTTTATCACTTGAATTACGAATAATTGCAATGACTTCATCTAAAACAGATAGTGCTTGAATTAAACCGTCCACAATGTGTAGACGTGCTTTTGCTTTTTCTAAATTAAACGTTGAACGACGTAAAATCACATCTTTTTGATGATCAATATACGCTTGTAAAATTGTTTTTAAGCCAACTTGTTCTGGTCGGCGATTGTGAATTGCCACCATATTAAAGTTATACGACATTTGCAAATCAGTATGTTTAAAGAAATAATTTAAAATCCCTTGTGCATTCGCATCTTTTTTCAATTCCACAACAATTTGCATACCGTTACGGTCAGACTCGTCACGCACTTCAGCAATGCCTTCAATTTTTTTATTGATACGAATTTCATCCATGCGTTTAACCAACACCGATTTATTCACATCAAAAGGAATTTCGTGAATGACAATTTGTTGTTTACCGCCACGAATATCTTCAATGCTCGTTTTGGCACGCACAACAACACGACCACGGCCCGTTTCATACGCTTCTTTCAACCCTTCATAGCCCTGAACAATTGCACCAGTTGGAAAATCTGGTCCCTGAACAAATTGCATCAATTCTTCTACACTCGCAGACGGATTTTCTAATGCGTAAACAGTCGCATCAATCACTTCACCTAGGTTGTGTGTTGGAATTTCAGTGGCATACCCTGCCGAAATCCCCGTTGAACCGTTTACTAACAAATTAGGAAATCTGGAAGGTAATACGGTAGGTTCTTGTGTCGTATCGTCAAAATTTAAAATAAAATCAACGGTTTCTTTATCAATATCACGTAACAATTCATCGGATAGTTTGGACAGACGCGCTTCAGTATAACGCATTGCTGCGGCTGAATCCCCGTCCATACTCCCGTTATTTCCATGCATTTCAATTAATGTTTCCCGTAATTTCCAATCTTGACTTAAACGCACCATCGCATCATACACACTCGTATCCCCGTGTGGATGGTAGTTGGCAATCACATTACCAACTGTTTTAGCCGATTTTCTAAAATTTTTATCAGATGTGTTACCGTCCATATGCATAGCATATAAAATACGACGTTGTACCGGCTTTAAGCCGTCACGAATATCTGGTAACGCACGGTCTTGAATAATGTATTTTGAATAGCGACCAAATCGATCACCCATGACTTCTTCAAGCGTAATTTCTTTAATTGCTGTATCCACCATTAAAAGTCACCTCCAAATAAGTCTAATTGTCCGTATTCGCCCTCATCTTTTGTAGCGTTAGATGTTGTTTGTGATGATTTTGTGCTTGAAGCAGTTGATACTAGCGATTGTTCTTGTTCCCCGTTTTCCAACTCTTCTTGCGCAACTGATAATAACGTATCGCCTTCTTCCAAGTTAAATTCAACATGGCTTTCAATCCATTTACGACGTGGCTCTACTTTATTTCCCATCAACGTTGTAATGCGACGTTCCGCTTTAGACACATCATCTACTGTTACACGAATCAGTGTACGTGTTTCAGGGTTCATGGTTGTATCCCATAATTGATCGGCGTTCATTTCACCCAAACCTTTGTACCGTTGAATCATATAGCCTTTACCCATTTTTTTAGTGGCTTTAGCCAATTCATCATCAGTCCAACAATACTCAATTTGTTCTGTTTTCCCTTTTCCTTTAGACACTTTATACAACGGTGGCATCGCTAAATAAACTTTCCCCGCTTCAACGAGCGGTTTCATATAACGATAGAAAAACGTTAAAAGCAATACTTGAATATGCGCACCATCGGTATCCGCATCCGTCATAATAATGACTTTATCGTAGTTGCAATCGTCAATCGTAAAATCACTACCAACGCCTGCACCAATGGTATAAATAATCGTATTGATTTCTTCATTTTTCAAAATATCCGACATCGTTGCTTTTTCAGTATTAATGACTTTACCACGCAACGGCAAAATCGCTTGAAATTTACGATCACGCCCTTGTTTTGCAGAACCTCCGGCAGAATCTCCCTCAACTAAATACAATTCATTTTTTTTCGCATTTTTACTTTGTGCAGGAGTTAATTTACCAGATAATAATGTTTCACGTGCATTTTTCTTTTTACCATTACGGCTTTCTTCACGAGCTTTACGCGCCGCATCGCGTGCATCTCTAGCGCGCAACGCTTTTCGAATCAATTGTTGTGCTAATTCACCATTTTCGGTTAAATAAAAACCAAGTTGTGAACTCACTAAATTATCAACAATACCACGCGCAGCGGGCGTTCCTAATTTATCTTTTGTTTGTCCTTCAAACTGTAAAATTTCTTCAGGAACACGAATTGATAAAACGGCTGATAACCCTTCACGAACGTCACTACCTTCAAGATTTTTATCTTTTTCTTTTAATAGACCTGATTTGCGTGCGTATTCATTAAACGCTTTTGTCAGTGCTGTTTTCATACCAACTTCGTGAGATCCACCATCTTTCGTACGCACATTGTTTACGAACGATAAAATGGTTTCAGAATACCCATCGTTATATTGAAAGGCACACTCTACCTCGACACCGTCAATTTCACCTTCAAAGTAGGCAACATCACCTAAAATATCTTTTTCTTCATTTAGGTAACCGACAAACGCTTTAATCCCCGCGTCAAATAAAAACGTTTCGGAAATATCACTACGTTCATCGGTAATGCTCATCGACAAACCTTTTAATAAAAACGCTGATTCTCTTAAACGTTCACTCAACGTTTCATAAACAAATGTATGTTTCCCAAAAATTGTCGCATCTGGTTTAAAATGAACCGTTGTTCCAGTCGTTACACGGGGCGTTACTGTTTCTTGTAATTTCCCAACCGGTACGCCCCCGTTAGCAAATGATTGCTTATACGTTTTACCGTCACGCGTCACAATAACATCTAATGCACTTGACAACGCATTCACAACAGAAGCCCCTACACCGTGCAACCCACCTGATGTTTTATAACTACCTTGCCCAAATTTACCACCCGCATGCAAAACGGTAAAAATAACTTGAATCGTTGGAATCCCTGATTTGTGCATACCTGTCGGCAACCCACGACCATTATCTTTAACGGTAATACTATTATCTTTATGTATCGTCACATCAATCTTTGTGGCAAAACCTGCTAACGCTTCATCGACTGCATTGTCCACAATTTCATACACTAGGTGGTGTAACCCGCGCCCATCCGTTGAACCAATATACATACCCGGACGCTTACGAACGGCATCTAAGCCTTCCAATACTTGAATGGAATCATCATTATATTGTGCTGTTATTTTTTTCGCCATGTCAATAGAATCTCTTTCTTATAGTCATTACACTTTGACACATTCAAAGTCCTTTTCATCATACTTGTTTTTTTTTAAAGAATCAATCAAAAACGTTTATCGCATAAATGTTCTATGCTTTCCAACACTACCTTATAGATTAACCATTCAGCATATGTATATCACACTTTTTATAATTTAAGCGCTAGAGCATCAGTATCTATTTTAAAACAAAAACGATAACGAAGAACATTTCTCGTTATCGGCTAATAAAGTCGCTTAATTTTTGGTCACCAATACCATTTGACATAGAATCGAAAATTCAAATTGCTTGATTAGACGATGGTTCCCAAAAGGCACAACAACCGTTACTCCTAACGAAGTAACGGCTGTTGAACAATGGATAAATCGTTATCCACGTAAATTATTTAATGATGTATGTCCTTATGACTTGCCTGAAGTGGCTAACTTACTATTGTATTTTGCATTTTTCAAAATATAAAAATCAATCTTGTAAACTCTTTATCCAATTTTTAAAAATAATTAAATTATCCACCAATTCAGAAAATTTACATTTAATTATAAATTTTGTATCAATTTTTTCACATTTTAAAACGGGTTTGAAATATTCATCTCCCCAAATGGTTTCATCTAAATCAATTTGAATAAATACATCACCTTTTTCGTTCATTTCTCCCTTTATTCCATATAAATGTTCCCAATATTCATCACATTCATTGGTATACCACTTTTGAAACCACACAATAAGTGATATTAATTCTTCATCTAATATGTTTAAAGGAATTTTAAAAAAATCTAAGATATAGATAAATAGTTCTAAAAGATTTGTAGAACTACCTTTTGTTTCTAAACGGTTACCATCAATGACTTGTATCAAAAAATCACTATCTGAAATAGAATTTCTTCTTACAATTATTCTCTCTATACTCAATAAATATTTTAAAAAAATAATTATTCCCCATCCAGGATTGTCATAGGTTATAAACTCAACATGGTCTATTTGTTGAATATCAATTTTTTTTATCATAAGTTCTCCTAATTACCCGGTATTTCCCACGATTCAGGAATACGAATATCACCTGGGGTACCTTTATCATGAACATGTGGAGTGTCTATTTTTTTATTAATAAGAGAATTAGTATGTCCCGCACCAATCCCATCATAGCCTTTTACTTCTTGAAAACCACTCGGATTATTGAAAACCTGTCGCATTATCGGTGTTCCATCAATATGAATCCAACCATAGACATTTGAATTTTCATGAATTTGCCTTTGTAGACATGCATGCGTTTGATTGTGTATCTTATCATTTGGCATATAAAAAAGAATATGACTACCGATAAAAAAGCTAACGATTACAATGAGTAGCGCACTCGATAATAAAACTTTTTGCACTATATCACATCCTTTTTCATAAATTAAAAAATCGCTAAATTTCAAACCTTTTTATATATTCATCAATAAAAGCACTGTCACAGCATTGAAACTTTTTCTTTTATTTCTATAAATCATTTTTTCCTAAACTTTTCTTAAATGATTAACATTTTTTAGGCTACTATCTATTCATTATAATTAATTCAATCATTCAAAATTTTTTAAAATTAAAAATGTGTCAAATTGACAGTATTTGTATATGTTTATTGTCTTGGCATAACTTAATTATAAAAATAGCAACCATAAAGTTAAATGTATCTATATAACTTTATGGTGCTATTCACTATCACTTAAATACTATTTTTTCTTTTTCTTTTTATTCATTTTGCGCATCATTTGTTTCATGGCGAGTTTACCCAGCTTACCTTTAACACCGTTGCCCATCAATCCTTCTAGCGCACCCATATTGCCTTTTGTCATGTCACTCATCATTTTACGTGATTCGTTGAATTGTTTAATCATTCGATTCACTTCCATAAGCGTTCGTCCACTCCCCTTAGCAATCCGTTTGCGTCGTGATTGCGTTAATGAGTCAGGATTGGCACGTTCACTTGGTGTCATGGATAATACAATGGCTTTCATATGCGCCATATCTTTTGGATCAATTTTAACTTTATCAATGCCCGGCATATTACTCATACCCGGAATCATTTTTAACAAATCTTCTAATGGACCCATATTTGCCATTTGATCCATTTGAACGATGAAGTCATTGAAATCGTACGTGTTTTCACGCATTTTTTCCGCAACACGTGCCGCTTCTTTTTCATCAAAATCAACTTTAGCTTTTTCGATAAGGGTCATTAAATCCCCCATACCTAAAATACGGCTCGCCATACGATCTGGATGGAAAATTTCTAAATTATCTAATTTTTCGCCTTGACCGGTAAATTTGATTGGTTTACCAATCATTTGACGAATCGATAGCGCCGCACCACCACGTGTATCACCATCTAATTTTGTAATGACAACCCCTGTAATATCCAATCGCTCATTAAAGGATTGCGCAACGTTAACGACATCTTGACCCGTCATTGCATCAACGACTAGAAGAATTTCTGTTGGTTGAGTCGCTTGTTTAATTTGTTCTAACTCTACCATCAATTCTTCATTGACGTGTAAACGACCCGCCGTATCAATAATAACGACATCACGACCTTCAATTGTCGCACGTTCTACGGCTTGTTTGGCAATTTCAACCGGACTAACGGTATCGCCCAAACTAAACACAGGCATATCCAATTGTGTACCAATTGTTTTTAACTGTTCAATCGCCGCTGGACGATAAATGTCACCCGCCACTAATAACGGACGTTTGTGATGTGATTTTTTTAAGAAATTCGCAATTTTACCCGCAGTCGTTGTTTTACCTGCCCCTTGCAAACCAACCATCATCACAACAGTTGGTGGTTTAGGACTAAATTGTAACGGCGATTGTTCACCACCCATCACAACGGTTAACTCTTCATTAACAATATCTAAAACTTGTTGCGCTGGTGATAACGCTTCTAAAATGTTTGACCCGAGCGCACGCTCGTTTACTTTTTTAACAAATTCTTTAACGACCTTGAAGTTAACGTCGGCTTCGAGTAATGCCAGACGCACTTCACGCATCATTTCTTTTAAATCGGATTCCGTAATTTTCCCTTTTTTACCTAGTTGTTTGACCGCGCCTTGCAAGCGTTGTGATAAACCTTCAAATGCCATTAGTTGTCTCCTTGCTGTAGTTCATTGATGAGGTGTTGTAACGTGCTATCATTTGGATAATGCGCTTGTTGATAATCCAATAACTTTTCAATAGCATGTTGTTGATATCGGAATTGTTTGAGCATTTCCAATTGTTCTTCGTAATGCAATAACAACTGCTCCGTACGTTTAATATTATCGTTGACAGCTTGCCTACTAACACCGAGCTCTTCGGCAATTTCACCTAACGATAAATCTTGTTCGTAATACAACTCCCAATAATCTTTTTGCTTTGGTGTCAATATGTCTCCATAAAAATCATATAATAAAACCATTTGCGCTGACTTTTCGATTTCCATCATGACACCTCCATTTCATATACCGCCATTATACCATATTCTATTCAACAACAAAACGGAGAAATGATTACCATTTCTCCGCCTTCATTTTATTGCATATGTGTATGCATCGTTAGCCATTGTTCCATTTTAATTTTCAACCAAAATCCGTAAATACCGAATGTAATAATCGTCAATAAAAACCATTTAATCCACTGACCAAATAATTGTATCGCCGTTCCATCAAAATATAAACGTTGTCCATCAATAACGGTATGCTTTATTTTCCAACGGTGCATGTGTACAATTGCCCACGGTGTACAAATTCCTAAAGTAAATACCGTAATCGCCACAGCAACTAAACTATGAACGATATAACTGAATAGTCCACCATCAAAATAACTTTTCTGCATTCAATCTCCTAACCTAATAATTGTTCTAATTCGTTTAAGCGACTTTCAAATACTGCTAGCGCTTCTTCAATATACGTGCGTTGTGTCATATCAACACCAGCTTTTTTCATCACTTCGATTGGGTAATCACTAATACCTGCTGATAAGAAACCAAAATATTTATCTACCGCTTCTTGTCCTTGTGTTAAAATACGATGCGCCAATGCAGAAGCTGCGGAAAATCCGGTAGCGTATTGGAAAACATAATAGTCATAGTAGAAATGCGGAATACGTGCCCATTCACGTGAAATAAATTCATCCGCAGCAACACCGTAATATTTCTCGTTTAATTTACCATAAGATTCCGTTAAAAAGTCATTTGTTAATGGTTGACCATTAGCATCTTGAACATGCATAAAATGTTCAAATTCAGCAAATTGTGTTTGACGGAATACCGTACCTTTTACACCATCTAAGTAGTGGTTAATAATATAAGCACGTACTTGTGGGTCTGTTTGTGTTTTTAATAAATATTCAGTCAATAGATTTTCATTAGTTGTTGAAGCAATTTCCGCTAAGAAAATTGGATAATGCCCGTATTGATAAGGTTGTGATTCGTGTGTTAAATAACTGTGTAAACTATGTCCTAGTTCATGAACTAATGTATATAACTGATCAACAGAATCGCGCCAGTTCATTAAAATGTATGGGTTAGTGTCATAGTTTCCTGATGAATAAGCACCAGAACGTTTACCTTCATTTTCTTCCCAATCAATCCAACGCTCATCAAAAGCACGTTGTAATAATGCAACGTATTTTTCACCTAACGGTGCTAACGCTTTTAATGTTGTTTCTTTTGCTTCTTCAATTGTAAATGAAATTGGTGCTTCACCAACGATTGGTGTATACATGTCATACATTTTCAATTCATCTAATTGCAATGCTTTTTGACGTAACGCTAAATAACGGTGAAAGACTGGTAATTTTTCGTTCACCACATCTACTAATGTGTCATAAACACTTTCTGGTACGAAGTTTTCGGATAGTGATGCTTCACGAGCGGACTTGTACCCACGAACTTTTGCGATGTAGTTATGTTGTTTTACTGTCGTTTTCAATGTTGAAGCTAGTGTATTTTTCACTGTCCCGTATGATGTATACAATGTTTCATACGCTTCTTGTCTTAATTGACGGTTTGTCCCTTCAATAATTTGTGCGTACAATCCGTTTGTTAAACGTTGTTTATCCCCTTCTAAAGTGGTTACTTCTGGGTGTTTTAAATCGGCATTATTTAATTGTGCGAATGTTTCTGCAGAAGCATTTAACACTTCAGCAGCACCTGCTAACAATTCTTCTTCACGTTCAGATAAAACGTGTGCACGTTTACTTGTCATGCGTTCAAAATAATGTTTATACGCTGACAATTCAGCATGTGATGCAATAAATTCATCTAATTTTTCTTGTGGCATTGCTAAAACTTCTGGTTCCACAAATGAAATGGCTGTTACCAATTGCACGTATGCACCATATGTTTTTGCCATAATTTCTTGATACACACCGTTTGCTGTGTCTTGGTCTTCTCTTAAATGCGCATAAATATAGGCTTTACTAATACCGCGCATCACCTCTTCAATTAATTTTAATCCATTGTAAAGATGATCTGCACTTTCAGATAATGTGCCTTTTAAAGCCACTAATTCTGGAATGCGTGATACCGCCTGTTTAACGGCTTCTTGTTGTTTTTCATCACTTTCAAAAATTGAACTCAAGTCCCATGTTAATTCAACAGGTACTTCGTCACGTTTTAATTGTTTTGCCATAGTAAACTCCTTAACATTTAATGATTAGATTATAGTATACTTTCTTTATTCGGTCAAAAATTTCACCTTACCTTTTAAAACGACGCATCATTTATGCCTATGCCGTTTCACGCATCGATTAAAACGTGTTAAATTAAAATTGACGTTGTATCATTTTTAAAGTTGGTGGCATAAGATACTGCATAGAACAATTTAAAACCGCTATAATGAGCCAAATCATACGCCAAAAGAGCAAAGCCAACGCCTTGCTCTTTTCGTTTATATACTTTTATTGTCCCGTTGAAACAGTAATCGTCACTATTTGACCTTTTTGTAGAACCTCACCAGCACGTACAGATTGATCAATAACTGTACCAACTGGATACGTTGTCGATGTTTTTGTGACGTAACTTACTTTTACACCTAAATTTTGTAAATGGGATTGTGCAAAAGTACGTGTCGATCCAACTAAATTTGGCATTGTTAATTGTGGTCCTGTACTCACTGTTAATTTTAAGGTAACGGCATTGCCATTACGGACAATTTCTTGCTTCATTACTACATTTTTTTCATGTGTTTGACTAGCTTCTTCTTTAATTTCAACCGGTATATTGACACCCGCCAATTGAGATTGCACCGCACTTAATGGTTGATTTACAAAATCAATTTGTTTGGCTACAACTAATTCAATGGTTGTTGTTTTTGGATCTACTTTTGATCCGGGTGCTACACTTTGTGAAATGATTTCTCCAGCACTCACACTATAATTGATCGATTCTGTCACAACAATTGAAAATCCAATTTCTTTTAATTGGCTCACCACTTTTTCATATGGTTGACCACGATAATCCGAAACCGATGTTGCCCCGGTACTTACCGTCAATCGTACAACCGTATTTTCTGTCGTAATTTTTGTACCACTTGGAATGCTTTGTGAAACAACCGACCCTTGTGGAATCGTTAAACTCATTTCTTCGACACGTTCCACAATGAACCCATCCGCAATCAATTCGTCATACGCTTGTGTATACGTTTTTGAAACGTAATTTTTCATCGTTTTTGCAGTTTTCCCCGAGCTAACGACCAATTTAACGGCTGTTCCTTGCGCTACTTTTTGTGCAGCAGATGGACTAGTCGAAATAACACTATCCTTTTTAATCGTATCGTGTTCTTGATACTCCACTTGTGAAATGTTCAACCCTAATTCACTCAACGTCTTAGTCGCTTGCGCTTGTGGTTGGTTGGATAAATCGGGAATACTCACCTCATCTTTATGCAATAAAATGAAAAACGCTGCAACAATTGAGCCAACTAGCAATAGTCCTAAAGCGCCTAACCAAATCCTTAACCATTTCTTTTTCTTTCTTGTTTCTGTTGGTGGTGTCGGTGTAGCCGCCGTTGAATTGGCTTGTTGAATTGGTCGAACCATTTCTTTTGTCATATCCAACGGTGTTGGTTCATTATATTTTGGCTCGTTCATTACTTTAGCATCCATACACCGTTCTAGTGCAACAAACATCTCTTGAGCAGACGAATAGCGGTTATCCGGTTGCTTCGCACACGCTTTTAAAATAATATTTTCAACACTTTGCGGAATATCTTGTTTCGCATATTTTTTCACACTCGGAAGAGCTTCTTGGAAATGTTTCATTGCAATCGATACTGCCGAATCTCCCGTAAACGGTACATTTCCCATAATTAGCTCATAAAAAATAATACCCAATGCATAAATATCCGATTGATTGGTTGCACTGTGTCCTCGTGTTTGCTCGGGTGATAAATAATGAATTGACCCAACCAACGTATTCGTTTGCGTCATACTCGCTTCATTTAATCCCGTTGCAATACCAAAATCGGTAATTTTTAAATCACCTGAACGATCAATTAAAATATTTTGTGGTTTTAAATCACGATGAATCAAGCCACGACGATGGGCATAACTTACCGCCTGTACAATTTGTTTCATCATTTCAATCACTTGCAACAAGGATAGTGGATAGTTTAAACGTAAATATTTTTTCAAGTCCATACCATCGACATATTCCATGACAATATAATGATATGGGCCTTCACTATCTACATCAAACAATTGCACAATATGTTCATGATTCACTTCACTAATCGCACGCGCTTCTCGATGGAACCGTTTTAAAGCACGTTCGTCATCAGCAAAATCATAGCGCAACACTTTAACAGAGACGTCTCGCTTCAAAAATAGATCTTCCGCCAAATAAACATGCGCTGTCCCGCCACTGCCAATTAAACTTTTCAATTTATAGCGACCATTTAATATATATCCTATTGTCAGCATCTACTCGCCTCCTTTTTGCTCAACATACGCTAAAATCACACTAATATTATCTCGACCACCGTTTACATTAGCACACTTAATTAAATTATTGATTTGTTCATACGGTGTCATGCCCTGATTTAAAATTTTAATGATATCTTCTTCAGAAACCATATCACTTAGACCGTCCGAACACAACAAAATAATGTCATGCACTTTAAGTGTCACTTGTGTAAAATCAATATCAACATACGATTCATTCCCAACGGAACGTGTAATCACATGACGCATTGGGTGTACCAGTGCTTCTTGTGGTGTAATTTCACCTTTATCCACTAAGAAATTAACAAGTGAATGGTCTTTTGTAATTTGTTGCAAATAAGGATAACGATAAATATACAATCGACTATCACCAACATGCGAAACAACAAGTTGATTATCGTCAATACTTGCACAAACTAAAGTTGTTGACATCCCTTTTAAATCTGAAAATGATTGCCCTTTTCGATGAATATCCGAATTAATGTAATTCACATGATACTCGAACCACTGTTTCAATTCTTGTGCTGTCATGCGTTCTGTTTGTTGCCATTGTGTTGTTAAATAATTAACACACATCCCCGAAGCAACTTCTCCGAATTGCTGACCGCCTACCCCATCACATAAAATAAACAAAGGCTGATCATGCTGATTAAACGCGGTTTGAATCGCATCTTCATTATTGACACGACGTTTACCAATGTCTGTTTTCATTATTATTTTCATGAACACCCTCCTTATTTTATTGTTTTTCTAATACGGCAATGAAAAATCCATCCGTATGAAATGCGTGTGGGAAAATTTCAATATACCCTTCTTGAGTATAACATTTTTCTGGCAAATCTAACACGTTTAATGGTACAACTTTATAATTTTGATGCTCCTGTAAAAAACGTCTTATCATATCTTGATTTTCCGTCTTAGTTAAGGTACACGTACTATAAATTAAACGCCCCCCCGTTTTTAACGTTGGTTCAACACTATTTAAAATGTCCCACTGTATTTTAGAAAGGTCGTGTACACCATCTAATAATTTAGTGTATTTAATATCCGGTTTACGACGCATTAACCCTAATCCAGAACATGGTGCATCAACAAATATTTTATCAAATGATTCACGTTTAAAGTTTTCATGAACAGATCGTGCATCCAATAATATCGGTGTGATTTTATCTTGCACGTTTAAACGTGTGGCATTTTCACGAATTAAATCAAGTTTGTGTTCATGTACATCTAAAGCGGTAACTTGTCCCGTTGTTAAAAATTGCGCCATGTGCGTTGTTTTGCCACCGGGTGCAGCACACGCATCCAAAACATTATCATCACCGTTCACATTTCCCGCTAGAGCGACTAGCATTGACGTTTCATCTTGAATCGTCACATCACCGTTAGAAAATAATGGCGATTGAGCAACTTGTCCAGAAACAACACGTATCCCAAAAGAAGACACTAGTGGACTTTCTTGTGTTTTAAACGTATCACGCAGTTGTTGTAAAATTTCTGGTTTGCCATTTGTGCGTACCGCAATATACGGTTTCCACAATAAACTTTCAAAAAGCGCAATCGCTTCACTTTTTCCACGATGTTTAATAAAATACTGAATCAACCAACTTGGTGCACTATATTTTATGGCTAAATGATCTAGTGTATCGTCCAACATCATGATATTGTCATAGTCGGTTTGACCATTGCGTACTAATTCATGAATAACACCGCGTGCAAAATTCACTAATTGTGCACCTGCTTTCATTCTGACAATTTCACTTGCTTGTGACAATACTGCGTAATCTGGAATACGATCTAAAAATATAATTTGAAACGCTGAAATGCGCAATACATTTCTTAACCACAATGGGATACGCGTTTTAACATATGGATCAATAATGGCATCTAGTGTCAAACGTCGTTGTGTCACACCGTACACAATTTCAGTTAATAAGGCACTATCTTCACTGCTAAGGGAAACATCATTAAGCACTTGTGATAATTTTAAATTCACATATGCACCATCTTGTTCGACCGCATTTAAAATTTGCATGGCTAAATAACGAACGCTTTTCTTTTTTTGTGCTTTACTACTGTATTTACTTTTATTCAAATTGATCACCTGTTTGTAGTGATGCACCAACACCACGTCTAAAGTCTGCAATAGACATTTTCCCTTTTCCCGCTGGTTGAACAACGCACAACTCTAAACTTGTATCATTCCCACAGCACACACTCATTGATTCTTTAGAAACAACGAGTTCTCCAATATTTCCTTTTCTATTTGGAGCAATACGACTTTCCCAAATTTTAAAGCGCTCTCCTTTTAATATCGTGTACGCTCCAGGCCACTCATTCATAGCACGAATATGGTTATGCACAGTGCGTGCATCTTTTGAAAAATCTAGCTTTTCTTGTTCACGACTTAATGCCGGTGAAAACGTGACGAGCTCTTCATTTTGTGGCACGGCGCGAATATTACCACTAAATAAATTTGGCAACACATCAATTAATGCATCACGTCCGACTAAACTTAATTTATCAAATAGCGTTGACACGTTATCACTTTCTTCAATTGGAATAGCAACTTGAGATAATACATCGCCCGCATCCATTTTTTTCTCCATATACATAATCGATACACCTGTTTCATGGTCGCCATTCATTAAGGCAAATTGAATGGGTGCGCCACCGCGATATTTTGGTAATAACGAGGCATGTACATTAATGGAGCGATATTTTGGATGATGTAATAAACTATCTGGTAAAAATTGCCCATACGCTGCAGTCACAATAAGATCTAACGGCATATTTAACAATGTGTCCAACTCCTCTGACGCCACTAATTTTTCCGGCTGGTATACTGGAATATTATAATTTACAGCCAACTGCTTAACTGGAGATGGTGTTAACACTTTTTTCCGACCAACTGGTCGATCGGGTTGTGTGACCACACCAACGACTTCATATGCGCTATCAATGAGTGCTTGTAAAATTGGTACGGAAAATTGAGGTGTTCCCATAAATAAAATTTTCTTTGTCATCTGCTCTCCTTTAAATAAACGATAACGGCTCAACATCAATTGATACGTATATTTTTTGCTTGCTTTTTTCTTGTGTAAATGCCAAAACGGCTTCTTGTAAAGGTTCTACACCCGCTTTATTTTTGTATTTCAGTAAGATTTGGAAATAATAATGATTATTAATACGTGCAATGGCGTGTGTTGATGGCCCTACAACAATTAAATCATCACTACGATACTGCTCAATAATCTTTTTCAATTCAAGTGCCGTTTTTAAGGCGGTTGCTTCACTATGATGTGAAATACTTAATCGTGTGGAAAAGAAAAATGGCGCATACTTTCCAAGGTGTCGCATTTTCATTTCTTGACGATAAAACATTTCGTAATTGTGTTGTTGTGACAATGTAATGGCGTAATGCTCTGGATTGTACGTTTGGATAATCACTTCTCCTGCCTTTTCACCACGTCCAGAACGACCAGCAACTTGTGTCAGCAATTGAAATGTTTTCTCACTGGAGCGAAAATCCGGCAAATTGAGTGAGGTATCTGCATTGATAACACCCACCAACGTAATATTTGGAAAATCCAATCCTTTAGCAATCATCTGCGTCCCTAATAAAATATCCGCCTTCCCACTACCAAAAGTGTCTAACAACTTTTCGTGTTGCCCTTTTTTACGTGTCGTGTCAACGTCCATGCGCACAACACGTGCATCGGGGAATAATTGATTCAATTCTTCTTCAACTTTTTGTGTCCCTAACCCGTAATAGCGAATATTTTTACTTTGGCAACTTGGGCAAATGTGTGGAATTTTTTCTTGATGATCGCAATAATGACATTTCATTGTTTTTGTGTCCATATGTAACGTCATCGAAATATCACAATTCGGACAAGGCAGTACATACCCACAATCTCGACACATTACAAACGATGAATACCCACGTCTATTCAACAAAAGCACCACTTGCTCTTTTTGATCTAATCGTGTTTGAATCGCCTCTTTTAACGACTGTGAAAACACATCAAAATTACCACTCTTTTTTTCTTTAGTCATATCGACAACTTGAACTGTTGGCAATGCTTTTTGATTTGCCCGTTGATTTAATAAAATATGTGTATACACACCTTTTTGTGCTCTTGCACGACTTTCCAACGACGGTGTCGCACTACCTAAAACAACAGGACAATGATGATACTGACCACGCATAATGGCAACATCTCTAGCGTGATAACGCACCGTATCCATTTGCTTGTAAGTGGTTTCGTGTTCTTCGTCAATAATAATAATCCCTAAATTATCTATTGGCGCATAAATTGATGAACGTGCGCCAACAACAATTGACGCTTCTTTTTTTCGAATTTTTGTCCATTCATCAAACTTTTCACCTTTCGACAATCCCGAATGCAAGACGGCAACGCGATTGCCAAATCGTCCTTTAAATTGATTGACCATTTGCGGCGTCAAAGCAATTTCCGGCACTAACATGAGCGCACTTTTCCCTTTTTGAATAACCTCTTGAATCAAGTGCATATACACTTCCGTTTTACCACTTCCCGTCACACCTTGTAATAAATACGTGTGGTGTTGGTGTTGTAATATAGATTGTTTAATCGTTAAAAAGGCATTTTGCTGCTCCTGATTTAGCACTTTTGCCACATTTAATGCAAACTGCTTTTCATTGAATGGATTACGATAATCGACAACAGATTCAATTGTTGCCCACCCTTGTTTCACTGCTGATTTAACCGTTGCTAAACTAACACCATTTTCATTTAATTCTTTCATATCAAGTGGTGTTTGTTTTAATAACAATTCATGTAATAAACTTAATTTTGGTGATCCTTTACGAATAACAACATCTTGCGTGTGGACTAAATGCACTAATTTACGCATTTTATGATTCGCTTTATCTTTAACAACGTAATCAACACGTATTTGTTGTGATTGAATGGCTTTTAAAACAAAGCGAATGCGTTCAACATCGACAATTTCATCCCAAGATAAACTCTCTTTAACAAACCAATCTGGTTTATCCGCTTCATTTCCAATCCACGTCAACGTTTTATCATAATCTACTTTTAATAAGGCGGGTAACATGACATGATAACAATTAATGGCAAAGGCAAACGTTTGTTTTGCCAACTGTTGACCTAGCGACACTAACTCACTGGTAAGCACTGGATAATCGTCCAATAATGAATGAATTGGTTTTAAATCATATTCACTGGATTGTTCTAAAATGACATCAACCACGTATCCTTGTACAATACGTGATCCAAAAGGTACACGTACACGAAAACCAATGCCAACATCTTCACGTAACGCATCCGGAATCAAATAATCATACGTTTGATTCGTTTGATGACTCGGTACATCAACAATAACTTTAGCAATCGTTAACATGGTTTCCTCCTTTTCGATTTCTTTTTAAACAGAAACTTTTTCCTTATATTATACCATAAAACCTTTAAAACATGGGATTGGTTACGCAAACGAAATATAGCCGTTACAAACATTAAACGATTGTTTTTTTGAAAACGAATGCAACAAAAATCAATTTAACATTATTTTTTTATTTAGTCATAGATGCTAATGATTTTGAAAAGTCACATTTTCCATTTATCACAATAGGTCATACCATTTAACACGCAAATAGCAAGTGCCATCAATTATAAACCGATACCACAAAAAAAGACTGTTGACCCTTTTACTGTCAACAGTCTACAAGATACAATACGTCCGACTATTCTTCACCGAGGTTTAAAACCGCCATGAATGCTTCTTGTGGAATTTCTACTGTTCCAACTTGTTTCATGCGTTTTTTTCCTTCTTTTTGTTTTTCTAATAATTTTTTACGACGTGATACGTCCCCACCATATAACTTAGCCGTTACATCTTTACGATACGCTTTAATATTTGTACGTGCCAATACTTTATTACCAACAACGGCTTGCACCGGCACTTCAAACATTTGGCGTGGAATCAATGTCCGTAATTTTTCAACCAATGCACGTCCACGTTGTTGTGCAAAATCTTTATGAACAATTGTACTAAAAGCATCAATGGCATCGCCGTGCAATAAAATATCCATTTTCACTAAATTACTTTGACGGTATCCAATCATATCGTAATCTAATGAAGCGTACCCTTTTGTACTTGATTTTAAGCTATCAAAAAAGTCATACACAATTTCAGCTAACGGCAATTCATAAATAACATTCACACGATTGGCATCTAAGTAATCCATTGTTAAAAACGTTCCACGTTTTCGTTGGCAAATTTCCATAACGGCACCAACAAAATCGTTTGGCACCATAATGCTAGCTTTAACATACGGTTCTTCAATTGTCGCGACGGTTGTTTGGTCAGGCATTTGTGCCGGGTTGTCAATAATCACTTGTGTACCGTCTGTTTTATTAACGTGATAAATAACCGACGGTGCCGTTGTAATCAAGTCCAAATTAAATTCTCGCTCTAATCGTTCTTGGATAACATCCATATGCAACAGACCTAAAAATCCTGTTCGATACCCAAATCCTAACGCTTGTGACGTTTCAGCTTCAAACTCTAAAGCAGCGTCATTTAATTGTAATTTTTCTAGTGCGTCACGTAAATCGTTATATTTAGACGAATCGGTTGGATATAACCCGCAATACACCATTGGATTCATTTTACGATACCCTTGTAATGCCTCTTTGGCTGGATTTGACGCCAACGTTACCGTATCACCAACACGTGTATCTTGAATGGTCTTAATACTTGCTGTTATGTAACCAACATCACCTACCATTAAGAAATCACGTTTAATGGGTTTAGGCGAGAAAATTCCAACTTCTACAACTTCAAATGTTTTACCGTTACTCATTAGTTGAATGGTGTCGCCCGGGCGAATAATGCCATTTTCCACACGTACATTCAGCACCACGCCTCGATAACTGTCATAGGCAGAATCAAAAATTAGCGCTTGGACAGGTGCCTGCAAATCACCTTGTGGTGCTGGTACTTTATGAACGATTTGCTCTAATAATTCATCAATTCCAATACCGACTTTAGCACTCGCTAACACAGCCTCACTAGCATCAATACCAATCACATCTTCCACTTCGTGACGGACACGTTCAGGATCAGCTGCCGGTAAATCGATTTTATTGATAACCGGTAAAATTTCTAAGTCGTTATCCAACGCTAAATACACGTTTGCCAACGTTTGCGCTTCAATACCTTGTGCCGCATCTACAACTAAAATGGCGCCTTCACACGCTGCTAAACTGCGTGACACTTCATAAGTGAAATCGACGTGCCCCGGTGTATCAATTAAATGGAAAATATAATCTTGTCCATCTTTTGCGGTATAGTTTAATTCAACGGCATTTAATTTAATGGTAATACCGCGTTCACGTTCTAAATCCATTGAATCCAGCAATTGATCTTCCATTTCACGTTCACTTACCGTTCCCGTTCCTTGCAAAATTCGATCTGCTAATGTGGATTTCCCATGATCAATATGGGCAATAATCGAAAAGTTTCGAATTTTCGATTGTCTTTCTTTCATCTGTTCTAAATTCATCTACACTATCCTTTTTTCAATAATCAACTCATTATATCAAGAAACATTCAAGTTGACAAAACAAAAAAAGATTACTTGTCTAGCAAGCAATCTTTTCTCACTTTACTGAATACCATGTTGGAAAAACATACGATTATCCAATCCGTATATTTTGTCTCCAAACGTACCAACTTCCACTTTTTCAAGTGATGTTGTCAACATATTCATAGTTGCATCAATCATATCGATATGGTGAATCAATTCTGCTTCCATCACTAATGGTCGAACAGGTGAGCCATATTCTAATTTACCATGATGTGCCAATACAACGTGCTTCAACAACACAACACTTTCGTGCGTATCGTCAATGTCTAACTCAATGCACGCTTTCGTAATTTCATCTGACATAATGACAATATGACCTAATAAATTACCCGGTAGTGTGTATTCTGTCGAAATGGCACCACTTAATTCAATGACTTTACCAATATCGTGCAACATAATGCCCGCCGTTAACAACGAACGGCTAAGTTGTGGGTATAACGTCAACAAGTGATTTGCAATACGCAACATGGATAACGTGTGAAAGCTTAGTCCGCCTACCATTGCGTGATGGTGGCGTTTAGCAGCTGGGTATTCATAAAATTGTTGTTTATATTTTTTATAAATATGACGTGTAATGCGTGCGATTGATGCGTCCGTAATCCCAAATAGACTGGCATTGATTTCTTCTTCAATCGCTTTAGCGTCCATTCCAACACGTTGCACAAATTCATCGATATTCGCATGTTCTAAAAGGGTTAACTTGGCAATACGAATTTGCGGTGTATTGTTATAGACTTCACGCTTCCCGGCTAATTGCACCACAACTCCCGAAATAAATTGTTCAATTTGTTGTGGTGTAGCTCCCCACAGTTTAGCATCCATTTGCCCACTTTTATCTTGAAACGTAAATGCAATATACGCTTTTTGATCTTTAGTCATGCGGACATCGGCACTTTTTATTAACAGTGGTAAAAGCATATCTTCTCCAACCTGATAGTCATGTAATTGTTTTTCCATAACGTCCTCCTATAGTGTTTTTAACGGAATAACTTTTGCGTTCGTTGCCGTAACATCACTTTGATACGTCAAATAAATGATTTGATGTGTTTTTGAAAACTCTTCAAGAATGGCAAGCATCGTTTGTCTGCGTTCTTCATCAAAATTCACAAAACAATCATCAATGATTAGCGGTAACGTCAGACGTTGCGACACACTTTTTATAAACGCTAATCGTAAAGCAATGTATAACTGGTCTAATGTTCCCATCGATAGTTCATATAACTCAAACCATGTATCGTCCTGTCTTTTGACGCGGAACCTATCGTCTTTAAATTGCAATGTAACATAGCGATTAGCTGTAATGCGTGTAAATAACTGTCCGGCATATTCTATAATCGTATCAATATTTTCGCTCTTACCGTTATGGAGTAATTTATCCAATAAACGTACGGCATATTGATAGGTAGCGACGGTTTGTATGCCTTCTAATACCGTATCTGACATTAATGCTAATTTTTGTTTTTCTTCGGCGTATTCTCCATCTGTTTCTAACACACGAATCGCTTCGTTTACTTTCGCTTGTTGTGCGAAATAGTCATTTTTTTGTTGTTGGATGTGTTCCAGTTGTTCTTGTAACTGCTGTGCATTTTCATTTTGAGTACGATCACTTAATCGTTCCATATAGGCACTAAGTTGTTTTTGTAACAAATCTTTTTCTTGTCTTAATTCTTTTTCATTTTGATAGCGTGACATCAATTGTTCAAAAGCACTTGGGCTATCCACATGAACGTGCTCAAATAAACGCATTTCATCATCATTTAATTGCAATAACTGATTTTTTACATGACGCTTATCTTTTTCATGAAATTGTTGTTGTTTATTTTTTTCATCCAACTTAACGGCTTCAACTTGCCATTTATCAACAAAGGTTTTAAATTGCGTCACCACATCTCGACGATACGCCAAAGAATTTTCTCGCATTTTTGACATACGCTCACCAAAAAATGAAAACACATCATCAAATTGCGCTAATTTTTGAACAGCTTGCATTTTTTGCGTTGACAATTGTCCGTAATTTTGGCGTAACTCAATCACATGTTGTAACGTACCATCAACAATCCTTTCTAACGACATTTTGTTAGAAATACCATGCGATACTTTATACGCATCAATCTGCTGTTGCACGTGTAATGCATTTTGTTGATTTTCGTTCAATGAATGGGTTAGTTGTGCCAGTTCTTCTTGTAAACGACTCTCTTCACGGTGGTAATGTTCAAATTGTTCTTGAATTTCTGATAGACGCTGTTGCTCTTGTAATCGATTGCTTTCTCTTTGACGACGTACTTTGTTTGAATGAAGAAACGCCATCATCGCGCCACATACACCTATCAGTACACCGACGACTAGCAGTATCCAGTTTGATAGACCACTTGCAACAACACTTAAAACAACACCTAGCATCAGTACAATAAGATATCCATACACGTTATTTTTTGGAGTAGCTGACATTTTACGAGATTGTCTTTTAGACGATGCTATTTCATTTTCCAACGCATCTTTACGTGTACGATGACTTTGTAAACGCTCGTTTATCTGATTTTGTTGTCGTGATAGCACTTGGGCATCTTGTTCCAGCGTACTAACTTGTTGCAATAGATTTCGTCCATGCTCATCGACCGTTACGTTCTCTTTTGGCAAATCATCTATTGTTAAAGACAACCGTGCCACTTCTTTTTCCAGTATGTCCTTTTGAATGTCTAATTGATAATCTGTAGTTGCAATATGTTTTAAAGTCTGTTCTACTTTTGGAAGTGTCATCACCGCCAGTTTAATGTCTGTTTCATGCTCAATAAACCATTGCAATTCATCGGAAATTACCGCCTCTTCTTTTCGTTCATCCATCACCAACAACTGTTTATTCAACGCTTCTTTTTTAATTTGAATGGATTCATATTGACGAAATACATTTTCGTCAAGTTGTGTTGTCGTGTACGTCATACGAGATAACTCTTGAAAACGTTCAAACGGTTTTTGATATTGTTCGATTACTTTTTCAAATTGCAGACGCTCTTCCAATTGTTGTTGCGTTTTATTCAATGTATCCAGCTGTTTTTGTAAAGTTGTTCGTCTACTTACAAAATCTGCGTACTCACGTTGTTGTTGTGCTAATCGCTCAACTTTTAGTGTTTGTTGATGATACGCTTCTAATTGCTGATTAACTACTGGGATAGACCCCTTTGGACGATAAAGATTATCACTTTGTTTTGTCCATTCATCTTTCCATTTAAAAAATTGTTCACTACCCGATAACCCAATCGTTAAAAAATAGCGATTTAAATTTTCTTTTTTAATCGCATCTAAAGATTGTAATTGGTTTAGCGTTAATGAAAAAAAATCTTGATATAGCGATAACGTTACTCCCGCAAGCATGTCATCTAACTGTTGTTGCGATAATTCAACACCATCATGCGTTTGAATCGAATTAACAACTTGCTTACCTTTATGTAATCTTTCAATGCTGATGTGTCCATACGGTGTATCATCCAAAATCAATTTTCCGCCATATGCCGAATATTCTTTTGGTATATACGAATTAAAAGTTTTTTTCGTTGTTTTTGATGTTTTCGTTGTTTTCGGCAAACCAAATAACATACTTTGAATAAACGATTGTAAAGTTGATTTTCCCATTTCATTGCGCCCTAAAAAAGCGATAAAATTATCATTCACATCAATCGTTTTATTATGCCATTTCCCGTAACCGTAAATGACAATTTGTCTAATCTTCATTTGCTTCACCACCTAACATCTCATTCACTAACTGTACGCTTGATTGATGTACCGCATTAAAAAAATCAGGGTTTTTTATTTGCTCTTTAAAATATTGTTGAATCCATTTATTACTTAACAACTCTTTCATACTTTCAGACATCTCTTCAAATAAAGCAGATTTTTGCACTGTTTCCCAAAGTTTAGACATGTCATCATTGAGTAAAACACTTGCTTTTTTTACTTGTGGAATCAACTTAATATTGACTAACTGATACAGTCCCTTACTACCCACTTCTAAAATAGCGTCATCTCGAAGTTGTTCTATTAAGTTTTTTGAAACATTTTCGTCATAATAAATATCCAATTTCACCAAAAATAACGACGTCTCTTTTTGAGCATTACCGTCTTGATGTGTTTTGTAAAGTGCTTCAATTTGCTCTAAAACGTTCATAAATGTACGATCACTAGATAATTCAATACGCTCTTTTATCCATACAATTGGAGCCGTATCAACTTTTTCTAAATGGACTTGAGCATGTGGATTTAAATGCACTAAATAACCACCTTTATCGCCAACTTCATTACTATGCAATCCTTGAATATTCCCGGAATACGCCACTAATGGTCTTTCGGAAATAATGCCTCTTTGGTGAATATGTCCAAGCGCCCAATAATCATAGCCGAACTCGGCTAACTGTTGTATTGTAAATGGTGCATAACCACCTTCCCCCATTTGCCCATGGAGCATACCAATATGGTACGTGTGTGGTTTTTTGTGTGGGAATGCTTGCCATTCTACTTGTTCAATATGATTGCGATAATAACTAAAACCGCTCACCACTAGCGTTTCATTGGATTGTGTTGTCAATTCAACACTCGACACCTTTTCATTTAAAACATGTACACCTTTTGGTACGTCAATTAATAAAGGACCTGTATAATAATCATGATTTCCAAAACTCAAAACAACCGAAATATTCGCTTCAATTAAACGAGACAGCTGTTGATGTAAAAACATCTGCTCTCGTACATCCGGTTGTACACTATTAAACGCATCTCCCACAATGAGTACCGCATCCACTTTTTCCGTAATCGCTCTATCAATTAGGCGTTCCAGTGACGTACGTGTCGCATTTTGAATTTGTTGGAATATCGTTTCTGATAGTCGTTTAAGTGATTTAAAAGGGGTATCCAAATGTAAATCGGCGATATGTAAGACTTTGACACTCATAATTTCTCCTGTAAAAAAAGGAGAATCACCTACGTATTCTCCAAATCGTTAATTTAACCTATTTTAGACATTATACAATTCTGATAAAGGTTTCGTAATAATGTTATTTAACTCTCCAATCAACGCACTAACCGCTTGTTCTGATTTGACTAATTCTAAAATCAATGCGTTTTCTTGTGCACGTTTTGAAATTTCTTCTGCTTCAATTAAATCTTGCTCAGTTGGTTGTTCACCTGTTTCTTGAAAATGTTGGAATTTTTTAGTTAATCCTTTAAAGGCTTCAAATTCTTTTTTAGCTACCGCATCATTTTCAATTGCAGCAAAGGCGTTTTGCAATGCCACAAACGCTTCACTTTGTCTAAACTCTCTTTCTAATTGGTTGGCTGTATCATAAATATTTACGCTCATCATTTATCTCCTTTTATATGTGTTACAGTTATTATATCATTTTTTGACCATTTTGTAACGCCTTACATTTACATTATTTTGTCATGTGATCACTATGATTTATCGATGCCTTGCCTAAAGCAACTAACCGACTATTAGCATTACGAACAATTTAATAAGCATCATCCAACGCCTCTTGTAAATCCGTTGCACACAAATAAATTCGTGCACCTTCTTGAATCAACGAATTGCCACCATTACCAAAATCTTCAAATAAATTGTGCGGTGGCACAACAACCTCTTTATTTTGCTCAAGTGCTACGTACGCATTTAATAAATGGCTACTCTTTTTTGAACATTCCAACACACAAACCACCGAAGACAACCCAACTAATAATTGGCGATGTCTCAACAAACTCGTTTTACGAAACGGAACATTTAAAGGATATTCACAAATGACTAGTCCTGTTTTATAAGCGTGATTTTCTAAAAATAAGTGTTTTAATGGATATTGTTTATCAAAACTACTACCCAACACTAAAATACTACGTATTCCATTTTTATTGGCGTAATCATAAAGATACCGCGTACTATCAAACAAAATTGACGCTACAATCGTTTTACCTTTTAACGTCGACACCATATCATCAATCACTTGTTCGGCATAAAAACTCAACTCATTTTCTGCTACAAATGTTATTCGCTTATGCGACAACAAGCCAATATTACCTTTATACGATAAAACTAGTGGCGGAAAATGCATCGCTTTTAAACTTTCTGGATAGTGATCATCGAAAAAAGTCAGCAAACGAATAGACTGTGTATCGTATATTTTTTTAATATCTCGATATTCCTGACGATAGGCACACAATTGATCATGCTGTTTCATTGAAAAATTAAAATAATGGCAAACTTCTTCTATTGAAAAATTCTTCATTAACAACTCAATAAAAAGGTGCATGTCTTTGTCATTTCCCATTTGATAATGCCAAAACACAATAACTAATTCACGCATAGATACAACCCTCCATACGATAACATTACCGAAAAAATACAAATATACACAAAAAAAGAGAGAAAATTTCATTCTCTCTACTTATCTAAAATTTCTTTATGTGTTGTTGGGGTTGCTGCTAACAATGTTGTTTTTTGCAATAATTGAATCGGCTCACCATTAAAATCCGTAACCACTAAACCTAATTCTTTCATAAAAATTAACCCTGCCATGTAGTCCCATGGATTTAAAAAGACGCAAACATATCCACCATGTTGCCCATTGATTAAACGGATAAACGATAACGCAGCCGAACCGACAATACGCAACCCTAAACTAGCACGCAACTTATCTTCAAATGAAACAGGATCTAAAAAGAATGTATTTGCTGAAATGTTTAACAAACTATTTTTTAAATCTGTGTCTTCAACAACGGGTAAAACTACACCATTTTTAGTTGCACCATGCCCTCTTTGTGCCGCGTACAACTCTTTAGACATGACGTCATAAATAAACCCTAACTCACCGACACCGTTACGATAGTACGCAATCATCACTGCAAAATTTTGCTTTTCTTTCACAAAATTTAGTGTCCCATCAATTGGATCTATAATCCAAACATCGCCGTCTAAATGATCGATTTTTTCTTGATGAATGCCCTCCTCACCTAAAACACGATGCGTTGGGTAATCTTTTGCAATCTTTTCTTTAAACAGTGTTTCCACTTCTTTATCAACATTTGTAACGACATCGGCTAACGATGTCTTTTGATTCACTTCTAACGGTTGCGACATGCGTTCTTTAATTAATTCACCAATCTCTAATAACCACGTTTCAATATTTTGTTTAATTGCTTTCATCTTATTCTCCTAAATAAATTTTTGATTTGCCATCATTATTTTTAGCGTGTTGTACAACTTTATACAACACATAACCCGATACATTTTCAAATTCTCTACCGATGCGCTTTTCTTCACCGATCGACGTTATAACTGTTTTGAAATCCGCATACGCCTTTAAAAAATCCGCTTTTAAAATTCCCGTTTCATAAGCTTTTTCTACAGCGTTAAACAGTGTGATGACCTTTGTCATTTCAATATGACTCCACGTATAATCAATGGGGTATTCATAATTTTTTGTCATATTCTCTCCTTACGTTTTATTAACTCATAGCCAAAGTTGTCGTTGTCCGCTTCATCGTATAGGCATAATATTTGTCGTAGTAAATACTAAATAAAAGTGTCACAATAAACTTACCCATTTGATATTGTTTTGTATAATAAAAAGCACATAACACCACAACAAACAATAAAAATACCCAGAATGGATAGCGACGATACATTTTAAAGCAATCGCCATCATGCGCTACGACTGATGGAGTTTCATACCATTTTCCAATTTTAGCAAATAAACGGATATCTTGGCTAGATGTATCCACCGTAATGACATCATCGTTCACTCGCTGATCAATTTGGCTTTTGGAACTCATTATCTTCACCAGCCCACTAACTTGCCGTCTATCAATCATCACTCGTGACATGTTTATACCCCTTTTTTCTGTTTGTATATCTATTATACCAAAAAATCCAATCCGTTTAACAGATTGGATCATTTTTTTATTTTTGAACAGTTTCTTTATAGTCACACTCGCTACATGCAATTTGTTTACCACCGCGTACTTTTTTCTCTACTAAGTAGTGAGCACATTTTGGACAACTTCTATCTAACGGTTTATCCCACGATACAAACGCACATTCTGGATATAAAGAACAACCATAAAATAGTTTATTTCGTTTTGATTTACGTTCTAAAATATCGCCTTTATGACACGTCGGACACGTCACACCAATTTTTTTCATAATGGCTTGCGTATTGCGACAATCCGGGAAATTAGAACACGCATAAAACTTACCAAATTTACCAATTTTAATAACCATTTCATGCCCACAATTTTCGCAATCAAATCCAGCGGGTTCATCTTTAATGTCAACTTTATCAATTTCTTGCTCGGCTTTTTGTAAATACTGACTAAACGGTTGATAAAACACATCAATGACATCTTGCCATACTTTTTTACCGTCTTCCACACCATCTAAATCAGATTCCATATTTGCCGTAAATGTAACATCGACAATATCCGGGAAAAAGTCGTTAATGAGTTGATTAACAATGGCACCCAACTCGGTTGGCTCAAATCGTTTAGAAACTAATTTAACGTAGTAGCGACGTTGAATGGTGTCTAACGTTGGCGCATACGTACTTGGACGACCGACACCATTTTCTTCAAGCGCTTTAATTAACGTCGCTTCTGAATAACGTGCAGGTGGTTGGGTAAAGTGTTGATTAGAATCGTTATCTTTAATTTTGACAACATCGCCATTTTCCAATTGAGGTAGTCGATTGTTTTTTTCTTTTGTTCCTTCGACACTCTCTTCATACACTTTTAAAAACCCTTGAAATTTGACGTTTGATCCATTCGCTCTAAATTGTACATTATTTTGTTCAATAGTTGCTTGTACCGTATCGTAAATAGCTGATGACATTTGGCTCGCCACAAATCGTGCCCAAATTAATGAATACAGTTTTAACTGCTCTTTCGTCAAATATTTTTCAATACTATTCGGTGTTCGGAATACACTAGTTGGTCGAATTGCCTCATGAGCATCTTGCGCACCTTGTGGACTCTTGCCTTGACGAAGTGTCCCTACATATTCTTTACCATGTTCTTGTGTAATATACTCTACAGCTTCATGACGCGCCACATCTGATACGCGCGTAGAATCGGTTCGCATATACGTAATTAAACCGACAGTCCCTAAACGCCCTAACGGAACACCTTCATACAACTGTTGTGCAATCGCCATAGTACGTCCCGTTCTAAAATTCAATTTACGCACCGCTTCTTGTTGTAAATTACTCGTTGTAAATGGTAAAGCTGGTTGACGTTTACGTTCTTTTTTAACAACTTGTGTCACCAAATACGTTGCATCTGTCAATTGCTTTTGAATATTTTCCACATCTTCTTTAGTATTCAGTTGTACCTTTTTACCTTTTACACCATAAAACTGTGCACCAAAAACCGTTTTATCTTTAATGAAATTCGCATCAATCGTCCAATATTCTTCAGGTTTAAATTGTTGAATAGCCTTTTCACGATCAATAATTAATTTTAACGCCACCGATTGAACACGTCCGGCACTCAACCCTTTTTTCACCTTTTTCCATAAAATTGGCGAAATCGAATACCCAACCAGTCTATCCAATACACGACGTGCTTGTTGTGAATCCACTAAATTCATATCAATGGCACGTGGTGTTTTAAACGCATTTTTAACCGCATCTTTAGTGATTTCATTAAAAACAACACGAATTGGCTGTGTCGCATCTAATCCTAATAAATGAGATAAATGCCACGCAATCGCTTCCCCTTCTCTATCCGGGTCACTTGCCAAATAGACATGTTGCGCTTTTTGTGCATATTTTTTTAACTCTTTAATCAAATCACCTTTACCACGAATGGCAATATAGCTTGGTTCATAATTGTTTGCAATATCAACACCCAATTTACTTTTTGGTAAATCGCGTAAATGCCCTTTACTCGCTACAACTTTATAATTTTTACCTAAATATTTTTCAATTGTTTTTGCTTTTGCGGGCGATTCAACAATGACTAAATTTTTATAACTCATCTTTTTCCCTATCTTTGTTCCCATATTCATCGTTATTCATAATAATTGACTCTATGAGTGATGTCAAATAAATAAAGAGCATAGACGTTAAAAATCGTCAAACGCTTTCTATTTTATACTGAAAGAAAAAACTGTTGATACACGTGTTATCAACAGTTTTCTAATACAAAATTACTTTTTAGATGATTTACGTTTTGATTGCATACGCATAGATTGCACAATTTGTTGTACTTTCTTTTCAGAAGGTTTTTGTCCCATTTGTGCCATCATTGTACGAATCATATTGTCATCAATCGGTGGGTTTTCTTCAAAATATTTCATCATTGAACGACGTGCAATGAAAAATCCACCGACAGCTCCTAGTGCTGCTGCAAGTAATGCAATCAATACTACGAATACTGGTTCCATACGTTTTCCTCATTTCTTAAAGTCAATATGTTCATATTTTACATAAATTTATAAAAAATTTCAATTATTTTCATATCCTTTTAAATACAGTTTCAAAAATAGCCATCATATAAAACCATGTGTCAACATACCGCTAATGATCATTATAGCGATATAAACCCACTTATGCGACAATCGCTTATACACTTTTTCCATGATACGCCTCAAATTTTATACATCAATTATTTTTAAAACGTTTTTTTCGGGTGTTTATCGACAACCCACTGTCCTTCTTTCAATGCCTGTTTGCCTTTTTCAGTTAAGCAATAGCCACGAATTGTGATTTTATTTGCTAATTCATCTTCGGTGTAATGCAATTTAAGCGTTTCATCCAACTCATCACGTTTCATTTTTGATAATCCCGTCACTTGCTTTTCTTTGAGTAACGCTTTAACTTGCGCGCTATTGATGTGATCTAACGAATCAAATACCGATTCTAAAAGCACATAACCATCTTTAATTAATTGCTTCATGCGTGCTGGTCCATCAATCCCATACGTATATTCAAAATATTTTGAATACGGCATTTCAGTTGTAAATGTTCCAAAATTGACACGCCACAATATCATAATGTCCCCCGGCAACAACCCATTTTCTAAACGCGTCATGTACAATTTACTCACTAATTTTACAGGAACTTTTTTTAAAAACGCCTCAACATCACGTTCCGGACTAATGTACGGCATTTCGGGATGATCACGATATAATTCATGCAATTTATTCAACATGGCGATTGTGTAATCCTTTTTCTTTTTGAATTTGCTTTAACTTTTCAGGCGTTACATCCGTACCTTCAGGATCAATGAATTTTAACCCCTCGATATGATGACGCATCCCTTTTCTAAACGTCTCTAAATATTCACTGCGCAACGCTTGTTGCTCCATTTTTTCGTCGGCTGACAACTCTTGTACCTTTGATTTTTTTGCCAACTCGTTAATTCTTGCTAATTTTTCTTTTGATAACATTTTTAATCCTTTGTTTGTAATACAATTATTTTTCCTTTTGAAAACGACACACACATCGTCTCGTCCACAAACTCGTTACTAATATAAGCAACGCTCTGTTGTAAATCTCTTTCTAGTAGCGGGTATTTGACATTTTTCAACGTGAGGTGTTGTATCGGCTCCACACTAATAAATGATAAGTAACGTTTATCTGCTTGCTTTGTTAAGACATGTTTTCCCGGCAATAAAAATTGCATCGTATTGGTGTCATCGATCAATTTGATTTTGTGCAACACATTGAAAAATCGTTCTTCAAAAACCAACCAAACATTGCATAACGTATGATCCAAACGCTTTCCATTGAGCGCACCAAAAATATTGATTTCATCAATATTTTCCCAACCATACTGTTCAATCATATAGCTAAGTGCATATTGTAAATCGGTATCATCTTTCTCAGCAGGTAACACCACCACTTCAGTAGCGTTTTGTACCGTCACCGAATCAAAATCACCAATGGCATAATCTAAAGTGTAGCCATGATCAATGAGCAATTTAGCGCCACCATCGACACCAATTAAAACATCAAAATCGTATTCGTTAAACTGCTGGCAAAAAGGAAGCTTATTCCCAGCATAAAACGTCATTTTCACACCCATATTACGCCTCTTTTAAACGATCTATCGCCACTTTAACGTCTTTGGCATCATAAATATATGATCCCGCAACGGCAATGTCCACGCCAGCGTCTTTGCACCATTTTGCCGTTTTATCGTTAATGCCGCCGTCTACTTCTATTAAATAGTCGTATCCTTTTTCTTGACGTAATGCATTTAACTGTTTCACTTTATCTAGCGTTTCAACAATAAAACTTTGCCCACCAAAACCGGGATTAACCGTCATCACTAACACCATATCCACTTGGTTTAAAACAGGTTCGATTAAACTTACTGGTGTAGCGGGATTGATGACCACACCACACTTAATATGATGCCCTTTAATTTGTTGTAACACACGATGTAAATGTTTCGTTGCTTCAACGTGAACTGTAATGTAATCTGCACCCGCTTTTGCGAACGCATCAATAAATCGTTCAGGTTGATCAATCATTAAATGAACATCTAATGGTAACGTCGTTACTTTTCGTAAAGCAGACACAACATTCGGCCCTAAAGTAATATTAGGAACAAACTGTCCATCCATTGCATCAATATGAATTAAGTCAGCACCTAAAGAGGCTACCAATTCCACATCACGTTGTAAATTCGCAAAATCTGCACTTAAAATTGAGGGAGCAATTTTCATTTTGTTTCTCCTATTTTCCAAATATTATTTTTTACCATATTGTATTGGTCGCAATTCAATTTCTTGTCTAAATTGTAAATAATTTTGATACCGTTGTGTCAACGGATAAGATGAATTTAAAGCTTCTTTAACAGCACATCCCGGTTCATTTAAATGCACACACCCACGAAAACGACAATTGTTTGATAAATGATTGAAATCTTCAAAATACGTAGGCAACTCCGTTAGTGTAATGTCACTTAAATCAATCGCACTAAATCCAGGGGTATCCGCAATATAGCAACCGTTCACATCATGAATTTCAACGTGACGTGTCGTATGCTTCCCACGATTTAAATAACTCGAAATTTCAGCCGTTTCAAGTTGCAATGTGGGTAACAATTGATTTAACAGCGTTGATTTCCCTGCACCCGATTGTCCCATTAAAACAGACAATTTAGATTTTAATTGTTGCTGAAGATTTTCAAACGCATTGTCTTCATGCCCTAAAACAACAGGGTATCCCATCTGTTCATAATGATTTAGCATGTCCATCATTTCTGGTGTAACAGGTGATAAATCCCCCTTACTCACATAAATAATTGGGGCGATATTATTTTTTTCTAACGTGACAATATAACGATCCAATAAATTCAATGAAAAATTCGGTTCAACAACAGACATCACAATGACAGCACAATCAATATTGGCAATAGACGGTCTAATCATTTCATTTTTTCTCGAATGCACATCTAAAATACGCCCTTCTTTTTGATTCGTATAATCAAAATCAACAATGTCCCCCACCAAAGGCGAAAATTGTTGCTTTCTAAATTTTCCCCGACCTCTCGTTTGATAAATTTCATTATCACTCAAAATATAATAAAATCCGCTTAACGCTTTTACAATTTGTCCTGTTTTCATGTTTTCCTCAAAATACAAAAAAGAGAATCATACGACTCTCTTTCATGGATTAGTCATCTATTATTGTGATACTTTTTCAGTTACTTCGGAAAGTTTTGCAGTTAATGCTTCTTTTTTGTCATTAAGCGCTTCTGTTAATGCATCTGTTTTTTCTGCCAACGTATCCGCTAATTCATCTTTTTTATCATTGAATTTTTCAACTAATGAATCGGTTGTATCTTTAGTTGCTGTCAACAACTCTTCACCTTTAACCGTTAATAACTCCATGTAATCTAACGCAATAGCTTTTAAGTCTTCTGATTTATCCAATAAATCTTCACGCAGTTCTTTGCCTGATTTTGGTGTAACCAATAAAGCAATTCCTGCACCAACTAATGCACCTACAATTAATCCTGGAACAAATTTTTTACACATATTCAATTCCTCCTATTTTTTGAATTGTCTAATAATTCTATTTAAAGAACTAGCCGTTTTGACGACTGAATTGTTTCTTGTTTGACGTTTTACCGTAAAACGTTTTGCCGCTAAGTTAGCTGTGCGATTAATGTCTGAAACACTCACACCCACATCACCAATAGCCGTAAATAAAGGATCTGTTTTTTCTAACTTTCCATTAATATCATTGAGTAATAAGTTACTTTTATTCAATAATCCTTGCACTTCAACTGATAAATTGTCTACATCGTTTGTCACGACATTTACTGTACGTTTTACTTCGCCCATTGTTTCATTGACCGTACCTAAAATTTTTGTCACTTTTTGAACGGTCAAAATAATAAAAGCGACTAATACAATGACCGCAACAAGTAGTAACGCTAATAAAATATCAATTAATGACATGTTTCCCCTCCTTATGTTGCTGTGTTTTTTGCTTGGCTTGCGCTATTTTAGTTGAATCGGTAATAATGGGAAGTTCAATTCTAAATATTGAACCACTGTTGATTACACTCTCAACGTGAATTGTCCCTTTATACCCTTCAATTAATTCTTTAGCAATGGATAAACCTAGCCCATTACCACCTTTATGTCTTGAACGTGCTTTATCAACACGATAAAAACGTCCAAAAACTTTAGCAATATCTTCTTCACGAATACCTTCACCATAATCTTGTATCGAAATTTGAACGTGATTTACAGTAGACGATAACGAAATATGAATGTATGGTTTATCTGTTGAATATTTTACCGCATTATCCAACAAAATGATAAACACTTGCTCTAAATGATGTCGCGCAATAGGTACAAATATTTCTTTGTTTTTATCGCCATCTATTTCTAACGTAAACGTAAAGTCTTCATTTATTATAACAAAATTTTGATGAATTTGGTAGATAAGGCTCAACACTTCCGTCACTTCGTTTTTATAATTGATGCCGACTTGCTCTGCTCTAGATAAATCTAACATTTCTTGAACAAGTGTTTTCATCCGTTCAATTTCATTGAGTGAGGCATGCAGCGACTCTTCTAAAACTTGGGGATCGTTTTTTCCCCAGCGATTTAGCAATTTCAAATGCCCTTCTACAATGGCAACGGGGGTTCGTAATTCATGTGAGACATCTTCAACGAATTGTTTTTGTTGATTGATATACAAATCCATTGTATCTAATAATTCATTAAAACCAACAGACAATTCCATCAACTCATCTGAACGGCGTTTGGATAAATCCATCCGTTTTTTCGTCTCGGCATCTTCTTTTAAACTCGCCATTGTTTGTGCCATATGTTTAATGGGTAAAAATAAATATAACGATATGCCATATGCCAATACAACACATATCACACTAGCAATTAATGAGATGGTAATATAATTTTGATACATTTCATTAATGCGTGCATGATAATTTTTAAGTGTATACACTAATTGAACGTAACCCGGTTGACTTTGCTGACCAATTTGCAATGAATGCGTAATAATAATCGCTTCTTTGCCATGATACATCACGACTTGCGGATGATTAAAAAAGGCATTTTCAATCACATCTCCACGCAAACCAGCACTTTCAAAAACCACCTTACCAGAAGCATCGACAATACGCCCTAGTACACCGTCGCGTTGTAACGTAGACGATAAATAATCGTATTCACGATTCGCTTTGTCGGGATTAAATAACTGTTCATAATCTAACGGCGAACGAACCGAATTATCCTTTTCAACAAAGGCAATAATTTGTTGTGAAGATTTTTGTGAAATCACTTTTTCTGATTCGAATTGGTTATGTCGCAACACCAAAATCATCGTAAATGAAATTAACAAATAGAACGTAATAAACGCAAAACTTAATAACCACGTCCATTTCCAACGAATAGATAAGCGGTTTAACTGTTTAATTCGATTAAGAACGGATAACATAACCGGTACCACGCACTGTTTGAACGTAACTGATTTGTCCGGGAACATCTATTTTATTACGTAAGTAACGAATATAGACGTCGACAACGTTCGTTTCTACTTCTGGCTTATAGCCCCAAACACGTTCTAATAACACATCACGAGATAAGACGACATTGATATTTTCCATTAGGATCAGTAATAATTCGTATTCACGTTTTGTTAAATCGATAATTTCATCACCGCGTTTAACAATACGATTTTCTTTTTCAATGGTTAAATCTTTATACGTTACTAACGTTTGTTTTGAAGATTTGGATTCTTCACTCACTTCAATGCGTCTAAACAACGCACGTAAGCGCGCTAATAACTCTTCAATCGCAAACGGTTTCACAATATAATCATCTGCCCCCTGATCCAATCCCGAAACACGATCAATAACGGAATCTCTTGCCGTCATAATAATAATCGGCGTATCTTTAACAGGACGAATACGACGACAAACCTCTAAACCGTTTAACTCGGGTAACATCAAATCAAGTAAAATCACATCAAAATCTTGAGATAACGCCGTTTCCAAACCTGTACGACCATTATGGCAAATTACGGTTTCATAACCTTCATGATGCAATTCTAAATCAACAAATCGCGCTAAATTTTTCTCATCTTCAATGATAAGTATACGTTTTTTACTTGTTTTATCCATATCTCCTCCTATGAGACTTTGTTAGTTCTATTATACTGCAAAAAAATAAAAAATGAAAGTTTGATTAAAAAACTAAAATTGTATAAAAAATATCAACTCCATTTGTTGAACAAATGAAGTTGATACATGTATAGATTAACGAATGATTGCACCCGTTTGTTCGATTAAGGCATCTTGAATATTTGTCATTTGACGTGTAATGTCTTCCTCGACTAACGTTGCTTCTAAATTCATAAAAGTTAAACGATACGCCAACGATTTTTTATCGTCGTCAATACCAGCACCTTGGTAAAGGTCAAAGAGTGTCACATCACTTAAATAACGACCGCCATTCGCGTACATCACATCAACCAATTGTGCATTTGTGACGTGTTTATCCACTAATAACGCCACATCACGTGTCATGCTTGGAAATTTTGGAACCGTTGTTTGTACTAACGCTTCTGGTAACTGTTGCAATAACGGTTCAATTGCAAACTCTGCAACGTACGTATCTTTTAAATCTAATTGTTGTGCTACTTTTGGATGCAATTGCCCAACAAAACCAATGACCTCACCATTAAAGACAATATTGGCTGTTCGACCCGGATGCATATCTTCTTTTTGTGTCGCTTCGTAACGAATTTTTTCGACAATACCGACTTGTTCAAAATAACGATCTAACGCACCTTTTATGTCATAAAAATCTACACCACGTGCAGTTTCCTGCCAAGACGTTTCCACAGCGTTTCCTGTTAACACAAGCGCAACGTGTTCTTTTTCGTCGGCTTGTGTTGGTGAGTCACTACGATAGAAAACACGCCCCGTTTCATACAATGCTAAATTCGTATTGTTTCGTGCAACGTTGTACGAAACAATATCCAGCATCGTCGTTAATAAACTACGACGCAATGTACTACGTTCTTCACTCATCGGCATCGCTAATCGAATGCCCTCATTAGCCTTTTCAGCTAATCGGTTCGCTTTTTCTTCACTTGTCAATGAATACGAAATCACTTGCGAATAACCAACACTTTCCATTAAACGACGCGTTAAACGTAAATAACGTTGTAACGGACTTAACCCACCTTGAATAGATGGTGTTGTTGGCAATGTGCTTGGCAATCGATCGTAACCATAAATTCGTGCTACTTCCTCAATAACATCTGCAGCAATCGAAATATCAAATCGACGTGTTGGCACACTGATTGTCAACTGATGATTGGATGACGTCATACCAAATCCTAAACGATCCACTAAAATATGCTCTACATCTTCTAATGTTAATTGCGTACCTAATTTACGATTGATTTCTTCTAAAGAAACATCAACGCAAACGCTTTTAAATTGTTTATTTTGAACAACGGCTTGCTCACTGACAACAACACCCTCACCCAATTCAGCGATTAACGCTAGCGCATGGTTCATCGCTTGTGTCATCATATCCACGTGAATCCCTTTTTCAAAGCGGGCGCTTGATTCGGAACGCAATCCAAGACGTTTAGATGTAGCACGCACACGTTGTGGATTAAATAACGCTACCTCTAATGCAATGGTCGTTGTATCATTTGTAATTTCACTATTATGTCCGCCCATTACTCCAGCTAGTGCAACCGGAACATCACTTGACGTAATCACAATATCATCAATGGTTAATGTACGCTCTTGTTCGTCCAACGTCACTAAACGTTCATTTTCTTTAGCTAAACGTACGGTAATGTCCTTTCCTAACTTGTTCACATCAAATGCGTGCATTGGTTGACCGTATAATAGCAACATATAATTTGTCACATCAACAACATTGTTCAATGGACGAATGCCCATTTTCATTAAAGTAGACTGTAACCATACGGGACTTTCTTTAATGGTCACGTCTTTTACAACACCTACCGAATAAACAGCAGAAAGGCTATCATCGACAACACTTACGGTTTCAATATAATTTTTAACAACATCTGTTGTATCGGCGTTTGCTTGATTAGACGGGAAATGTGGTGTCTTTTCAAAAATGGCACCGACTTCATACGCTACACCATACATGCTTAACGCATCTGCACGGTTAGCCGTTACCGATAATTCCAATACATCATCGTTCAACTGTAAATACTCCATCGCATCTACACCAATTGGGGCATCTTCTGGTAACACAAAAATGCCTTCGCTATACGCTTTTGGTACAACATTACTCGACACACCCAATTCATCTAACGAGCAAATCATTCCATTAGAAACTTGTCCACGAATTTTGCCCTTTTTAATTTTAATATTGTCAACAATACGCGCTCCAGGTAAAGCGACAATAACTTTTTGATGCGCTGCAATATTACTTGCACCACATACAATTTGTAGCATGCCACCTTCAACATGCGCATCACCAACTTCAACCTGGCAAATATGCAAGTGATCAGAGTCTGGATGATCAACAACTTCATGGGTATAACCAACCACAATGTTTTTTAACCCACTCGCTATATTTTCAACGCCTTCTACTTCAATACCTGTAGTAGACAATTTATCTGCTAATTCATTTGCCTTGACCGTTGAAACATCTATTAATTCATTTAACCATTTTTTTGAAACAAACATTATTTTGCCTCCTCTACTCTCGTTTGAAATTGATTTAAGAAGCGAACATCATTTTGATAAAAATGACGAATATCATCTACACCATATTTCAACATTGCAAAACGTTCTACACCTAACCCGAACGCAAAACCACTATATTTTGTTGAATCAACACCTGACATTTCAAGTACATTTGGATGGACCACACCCGCACCTAATACTTCAATCCAGCCGGTTTGTTTACATACAGAACAGCCTTGTCCACCACATTTAAAGCAACTAACGTCCACTTCAACCGATGGTTCTGTAAACGGGAAATAACTTGGTCTTAAACGAATGGTACGCTCTTGACCGAACATTTGACGTGCTACCACTTCTAGTGTCCCTTTTAAATCACCCATTGTAATATTTTCAGCGATAACCAACCCTTCAACTTGCATAAATTGATGTGAATGTGTCGCATCATCATCGTCACGACGGTATACTTTTCCAGGCGAAATCATTTTTAATGGCCCTTTTGAAAAATCATGTTTTTCCATTGTACGCGCTTGAACTGGAGACGTTTGTGTACGCATTAATGTTTGTTCCGTAATATAAAACGTATCTTGCATATCACGCGCTGGATGATCTGCTGGTAAATTCATTTTTCCAAAGTTATAGGCATCGGTTTCTACCTCTGGCCCTTCAACGACTTGATAGCCCATTGAAATAAATAAATCTTCAATTTCTTCTAACACACGTGTCAACAAATGTTGTGTGCCTTGTTGAACGCTACGACCCGGTAACGTAACATCAATCGTTTGTGCTTGTAACGCTTGAGCAAGTTGTTCTTCTTTAAACTCACGACTAATACGATCAAACGCCTCTTGGACACTTGAACGAATCGTGTTCGCCAATTGTCCAATTTCTTTTCTTTCATCAGGTGTTGCATTTTTTAATTGCTTCATCACCTCATTGAGCACACTTTTTTTCCCTAAAATTTCTTGACGTAACGCTTGAACATCTTCCATTCCCATCGCCAACGTTTCGGATAAAATTGTTTTTAATTGTGATTGCACTTGATTTTGAATTATCTTTAATTGTTCTAGTGACATTATAATCTCCTTTCAAAATAAAAAGTCCTTATAAAACAGCATTTGTTTTATAAGGACGTCAATAACGTGGTACCACCTTTATTCATAGACTCACATCTATCTTTTCATGTGTAACGGCATGACCCGTTGTACATTGCTGCACACGATTCGGGGAGTGAAAATAATTGAAGATGTTGTCATAGCTTTCAGTCTCGGCTATTCTCCCTGTTCACCATCTTTTTCAATTAACGTTCCCGTCATTATCTTTTCGCCATCGAGATGACCATTTTTTTATATTTTGAACTTCTTTAGCCAGTTCAAAACCTTTTTTTGTTAATTTATATGTAAATTTAGCCTTGCCAAAATTATGCGTGCTCTTCATGATGATTTGCTCCTGCTCCAACTCTTGTAGGCGCACCGTTAAAACACGATCACTAATTCCCGTAATTGCACTGGCAATTTCAGAAAAACGACAATCGGTTTGATACAAAACATCAATAATGACAGCATTCCATTTTTTGCCTAAAATTTCAAAAGCAAAAATTAAATCATCACTTTCATTTAAATCGACATGAACTTGTGCCATATCGAATTTCAGCATATCTATTGGCATGGGCGTTACCTCTACACTTTATCTACGTGGTTAAAGTCAACTTCTGCAACTGTTTGACGACCAAACATCTCAACAACTACTTTTAGTTTTTCTTTTTCAGCATCAACCGATTCAACAATACCTTCCATACCGTTAAATGAACCGTCTAAAATTGCAACGTGATCGCCCACTTTAAAGTCTCCGTTATGTTGACGTAAACTAATACCCATACGACGCAATACAGATTCCACTTCTTCTGGCAATAGTGGCGTCGGCTTACTTCCCGCCCCGTGTGAACCAATAAATCCAGTTACACCCGGCGTATTACGCACAACATACCATGCTTGATCCGACATAATCATTTCTAGCAACACGTAACCAGGAAATGTTTTGTCCATCACAACTTTTTCTTTACCATTTTTAACTTCGGTCACTTCTTCTTCAGGGACAACTACTCTAAAAATGTAATCTTCCATTCCCATACTTTGAATACGTGATTCTAAGTTAGCTTTTACTTTATTTTCATATCCAGAATACGTATGTAGGACATACCATAATTTTTCTTGTTCTACTGTTTCCATAATTACCTTCCTAACTTCTAAACAAAAAACCTTCAAAAGAAGGCTTATCCTAGTGCTAGTGTATCACGATTGCAGTTGTTTTTCAATTGCTATTACAATATTCTCGTACTTTTTTCCTATCGGTTCTAGTACAATACGACGATGATTTTCATTTTCTAATTGACGGGTGATGTGAATGATCAAATACTCTTGTGGTAATTGCTCTTCAATAAATTGACTCCACTCCACAACACATACCCCATCACGTTCAAAATATTCTTCAAAACCGAGGCCTTCTCCACCATTATTTTCTAGTCGATACACGTCCATGTGGTATAAAGGCATTGTCCCAGATGTATATTCACGTATAAAAGTATACGTAGGACTCTTAATTAACGCGTTAATTTCCAAGCCCATTGCCAAGCCTTTTGTAAAAGTTGTTTTGCCCGCGCCTAATTCACCGTCTAACAAAATTGTCATTGGTGATTGGCAACAAGTAGCCACGACTTTTGCAAACTGCATCGTTTCTTCTTGTGACGTCACCGTGTAATTAAGCATTTTTAAATACTCCAGCAACGGCTTCAATTTTACTATAAACATTTTCGATAACAGCTGGACCGTGCACAATACTTTCGTATAAACATTGTACATCTACTCCAGAGCGAATAAACGCACGCGCATACACTTCACCATCTTGCGCTAAATAAAACGTGTAATAACTTGAACTTTCATTAATTTCGTTTAGTGCTTCAAGCATGTCTTGACGTTTTTCATAACGATTCAACATTGTCACATAGCGATAAGTAATTTGCACGTCGGTTCTATCTAAATCGTTTGGTAAAACAATTTCTAAACGTGTTGTGTGATCTGCATTTAAATTGTAATCCATTACATAAACATTTAAATTATCACCTAATTCTTTTTTAGTTACGGGTACTTTTTTTAATGCAAATAAAGTTTCTAATGCGTGCGCTACTGTTGTCATAAATTACCTCACATCAATCTTTTATTATTGTCATCTTAACACATTACTCATCATTTTTCATTTAAATTTTTACATATTGCCACTTACCACTACGGTAGCGTATCCATACAATGATGGACGAGGTGAGTTGGTTGGCAAGTAACGCCCACCACGCACCAATAATGCCCATTCCCATCTCATTGACGAAAATATGCGCCAATACGGTACGCACAACAAAAACACCTATAATGGTTGCAATCATTGGCCAAATGGTATCGCCTGCTCCACGCAACGATCCAGCTAAAACAATTTGTTCCGCTAAAAACGGTTGGATAAGCGCTAAAATCGGTAAAACAATAACGACTTGTTCGATAACGTCGATTGATGACGAATAACCACTGGCGATCAATTGACCGAAAAAGTAAAAGACACCTGCCATAACAATTGACACGAGAAGCGCCATATACCGAATAATGGTACTGTACATTTTAGCTAAATCGCGTTGGTTTGACCCTAAATATTTCCCTGTTAATGTCGAAGCCGCAATACCAAACGCCTGACTAGGTGCTATAGAGAGTGTCCATAAATTCAATCCAATTTGATGTGCCGCATAAACAGATGTGCCTAAATTACTTACAATGACAGTAAATAACATGGCACCCGCACGAAACAGCAACTGCTCCATTGCACTTGGAAAACCTAATTTAAAAAGTTGCACAATTGTATTAGTATCAAAATGAAATTTATCTTTAAATGAAAAGGTAATTTTACTTTTCTTGCGAATTAAATAACCAAACATTAAAGTTGCGGATACAAAATTGGCGATAACCGTTGCAATACCTGTTCCAATTAACCCTAAAGCTGGCAATCCGAAGCTACCATATATTAAAACGCTATTTAAGCAGACATTAATGATATTGGCTATAACATTATTGCGCATCGGTATTTTCGTCTCACCGACACCACGCAACGCCGCCGAAATCGTCAACATAATCCCTTGAAAAACAAAGGCTAACATCATCAATCTAAAATACGGTACACCAATCTCAACGGTATACGCTTGTCCGCCTAAAGACGCGAGTAAATTTGGTGCAAAAACAAAACCTAAAGCGGCTAATGGAATAATGAAACATAACACGCTCAAAATCATGACATGTTTCAACACATTTTCAATTAAATGAATTTTATTGGCACCGTAATAACGTGAAATGATAGCAGTTGATCCAACATTTAACGCTTGTACTAACGAAACAGCTAAAAACAACGGTTGATTCGACAACCCTATCGCCGCTACCGCAGAAGATGAATATTGCGGGTCAGCAATACGACCAATCATCATCATATTGACCATACCGAATAGTGACCCTAACATTAACTCTACAAAGACCGGCCAAGCGATATTAATGACATCTTTAGCCACACGTTTCTTCTCTAACATACACTTTCCTCCAATTATATATGACATAATACGCTTTCATTTGAAAAAGCTCAAATATTTTGTTTTCATTTAACAAATATTCGGGTACAATGAACTCATTAAAATATTTGGAGGATATTATGTTAAACATAGTATTAGGCGCCATCGGCGGCTTAGGCCTATTCCTATACGGAATGAATTTAATGGCTGATAGTTTACAAAAAGTTGCAGGAAATCGTTTAAAAGAAATTATTCGTTCGCTTACACGCAATCGATTTATGTCTGTATTGGTCGGAATGTTCGTTACAATGATCATTCAAAGTTCCTCAGCAACGTCTGTTATGGTCGTTAGTTTTGTAAACGCAGAATTGATGAATTTATCACAAGCGGTTGGCATTATTTTTGGTGCTAATATCGGAACAACGATTACAGGACAATTAGTCTCATTTAACTTATCTCAATTTGCACCTTTAGCATTGGGACTTGGATTAGCATTTAAAATGTTCACTAAAAAACCCGCTCAAAAAGAAATTGCTGATATTTTTGTCGGATTTGGTATTTTATTTATCGGGATGTCATTTTTAACAGAAGCGCTATCTCCGCTAAAAGAATCCTCTGCTTTTATTGATTGGATTCAACAATACGGCACTAACCCATTAACAGGTGTCATGATTGGTTTTGTAATGACGCTTATCTTACAAAGCTCATCTGCAACTATCGGGGTTTTAATCGCCTTAGCAGCTAACGGTATCTTACCATTTTCAACAGCACTATTTATCATTTTTGGAGACAACATCGGTACATGTACAACAGCATTACTAAGCTCGTTAGGTGCCTCACGTCGTGGTAAACGCGTTGCATTAATCCATTTATCATTTAACATTATTGGAACCATTTACTTTATTCTATTTTTAACAGGTATCCTAACACAAGTGGTTACTAGCATGGATCCAGGTGATGTTTCTCGCCAAATTGCCAATGCTCATTCATTGTTTAACATTATTAACGTGATTGTCTTATTCCCATTTGCAAACTTATTAGTCAAACTTGCTTATTGGTTATTACCGGAAACACCAGATGAAGTGGAAAGTCAAACGAAACCGTCATCTTACTTAGATACATTATTATTAGCCACACCAACAATGGCGTTCAATAACGCAATGTACGAAATTGTTTCTATGGCTTCACAAGCGGAAAAAACACTTAACTACGCTATTGAAGGTGTACAAAGTCACGATACACACATTATTGATAAAGCGTTACGTAGCGAAAAGAAAGTCAATGCTTACGAAAAAAATATTATTGCTTATTTAATTCAATTATCTAATCAAGAAAATATTTCAGCTACCGATTTAACAAAAATCGATTTAGCTATTGGTGCGGTTCACGATATTGAACGCATTAGTGATCATGCCGAAAATATTGCTGAATTTGCTCAAGTCGTTTCAGAAAATAAAACATTATTAACAGACGATATTATTAGCGAATTAAATTACGTTTATGATTTAACGAAAAAATCGTTCTTCTATGCCATTGACGCCTTTTCTTCTGGAAACGCCAAAGACATTGAACAAGTTAAACAGTTAGAACGTGAAATTGACACGTTAAAAGCACAAGTACGTGATGGCCATATCAAACGCATGAATAAAGGTTTAGCAACTCCAGAATCTGGTGTATTCGTTATGGACTTATTATCGAACTTAGAGCGTATTTCTGACCACGCTCGTAACATTTCAGAAGTTGCCGAAAAAACGGGTGCACTTGTTGCCTTTTAATCTATAGTAATCAAACAGTTTATCAAACGATAGACTGTTTTTTTATAATCTAAAATACTCGTCAAATGCAATGAACAATCATTTAAGGTTGATGGCACAAGTCATCAACCTTAATGTCATCATTATGTATTCATTTACGTTAATGATGACATTAACCTATTTGACAGACAACCCAAAAAATGAAGTGAACACACTTTGACGACTGAACGATATAAAAAAGCCCGTTGACAATTTTTGCCAACGGGCTACTGCGTATCTACCTATGTTTAATCTATACGTTACACTTTTGCTTGCATACGGTACATTTCCGCATAACGTCCATTTAACGCCAATAACTCTTGATGATTACCGCGTTCGACAATTTCACCTTCATGCAAGACTAAAATCATATCCGCACTTTGAATGGTAGACAATCGATGGGCAATAATAAATGTTGTACGCCCTTTTTTAACGACATTCATCGCATTTTGAATAATTTCTTCGGTTTGCGTATCAATATGTGACGTTGCTTCATCTAAAATTAAAATTTTAGGATTACTTGCTAACGTTCGCGCAAATGAAATCAATTGTCGCTCTCCACTTGAAAAAGTATTACCTTTTTCAACAACGGGCTCATCAATACCATTCGGTAACTTATTTAATAAAATTGTCGCACCGACGGCTTCTAATGATTCAACAATCACTTCACGCGTCATCATATCATCGTCCATTGCGACGTTACTTGCAATCGTTCCAGAAAACAAATACGGATCTTGTAACACAATCCCCATTTTTTCACGTACACTCTCACGATTGTATAACGCAATATTTTGTCCATCAATTAAAATTTCACCTTCTTGTGGATCGTAAAAACGGAACAATAAATTGATAATTGAACTTTTTCCAGAGCCTGTATGCCCCACTAACGCAATGGTTTGGCCTTCTTTTGCTTCAATCGAAATATTTTTCAATACTTTATGATTTGGTGTGTAACCAAACGATACATTATTAAACACGACATTCCCGTTCGTCACAACTAACGGTGTTTGGCTATCTGTTTCTGACGGTTCATCAAGTAATTCAAATAAACGTTTACCGGTTGCTAGTGTTCGTTGAATATTGGGTAACACTCTGACAATCATTCCAACCGAATTAAATAGACGGTCCGTATAATTGACCATGGCAAACAATACACCGGCAGAGATACCAACTGCTCCACCAAACACTTGATAACCGACTACCGCCAATATAATCGCAATAACAATACGTTTAAACACGTCCATCAAGTTCCAAGATAATATCGCATCCACATTCACTAAACGACGTTGTACGCGTAGCATTTCACTGGTAATACGCTCAAATTCCTCACTCATGGCGTCTTCTTGTTTAAACAACTGTAAAATGGTACTACCATTCATTGTTTCATTCACATGCGTATTAATTTGACTTTGTGATTCGTAATAAATCGCCAATTCTTTATCTACTTTTTTAGTATAGATGTGTTGCCATAAAAACATAATTGGTAATAGTAGCAACAACACAACGCCTAACCATACATTAATTGAAAAAACAACAATATAAATGACAAGTGATACAAAAACACTAAATGATAATTGCGTAATCAATGTATTATAAAATTGCGTGCGCAACGTTTCTGTATCGTTAACAATCCTTGATGATACTTTTCCGGCTGGCATATTGTCAAAATATGCAATTGGTAATTGTTGCATTTTATCATACGCTTGATTACGTAAATGCTCTACCACACGCGCAGCACAATCTTGTAACACAACGTTGGCAAAATACCCAATAATAAACGAGCCACCGACAAACGCAAAGAAAACACCTAACTGTTGCCATAATAACTGCGTATTCATTTCGCCTGTTTGTGTAATAGGTGTCAATACATTATCAATCATGCCTTGAATAAATAAGGTAGAGACTTGTATCATACTTGTATTCAAAAGTTGCAACACAATACCAAGTAAAAAGTAGTATTTAACGACAGATAGTTGTCGTAATAACCTTAAAACTAACTGCATTATACTTCCTCCATTTGTTGTTTTTGATATTGTTCTGCAAACCAACCATTACGCTCAAGGAGTTGTTGTGGCGTGCCTTCTTCACAAATTTCACCGTCATCTAAAACAACTACCCAATCAGCATGCATGACGGCTGATAATCGATGCGTGACAATAACATTCGTTTTGCCTTGACGTAATACTTGCATATTTTGAATAATCGCCGTCTCTGTTTTAGCATCAACAGCAGACAGTGAATCATCTAAAATTAACACTTCTGGGTCTTTAATCAATGCCCGCGCAATCGAAATCCGTTGCTTTTGTCCACCCGAAATAGACACACCTTTTTCTCCAACAAGTGTTTCAATCCCATCACTCATACGTTCTAAATCTTGTGTAAATGACGCACTTTCAACGGCTTGTGCCAACTCTAAAATATCCGCATCTTTTTTACCAATTTTGATGTTTGCTTCCACACTTTTTGAAAACAGAACATGCTCTTGTGGAACGTATCCTAATTGTTTTTCAATGGATGCACGTGAATAGTCTTTTACAGACTTACCATTAATTAAAAATTCACCTTCTCCTACTGGATATTGCATCAACAACTGACGCACAAATGTTGTTTTACCACTTCCCGTTTGTCCGACAACACCTAGCGTTTGCCCTTTTTTCAAGGTCAACGTGATGTTTTTTAAAGCAGGTCGATCACTATTGGCGTACGTAAAATGATACCCTTTAAATTCAATTGTCGTTGGTACCTCTAAATGAACATTACCGTCCATTGACAAATCATCAGTTTCATTAACCAACTCAATAATTTTACGAAACGATACTTTACTCGTTTGATAAATTTGAGCCACATCAGCAACCATCCACATCGGATCCAACAACGTTAAAGAATACAATTGCACCGCAATCACTTGCCCAATAGTCACTTGATTTATTGTGAGTAGATAACCTCCTACACCAATAATTAAAGCGGTACTAATCGATACCCCTGTAAAAGCAACACGACCATACAACGATGTATATTGATTCAAATGAAAGGCTCTTTGACGCAATTGATGTGTTTTATCACGAAAACGCTTTTGTCCTAGAGTGCTGTTTCCATAGGCGCGTGTAACACGAATGCCTTCTACAACTTCTAATATTTCATTACTTAATCCAGATACCGCTTCACGTGTCTGTTCATATAAGTCATCCTGTTTTTTGCCAACCCAGTATATACCACACCCCGCAATAAAAATAGGAATAACGGCTAGTACAGTAAGTACCGGAGATAAAACTGCCATAGCGGGAATAATAAAAACAAGATAGCCTACAAAATACAAGATACATAAAAGACCATAACCAAGAAATTCAACAATACTATTGGTATCACTCGTAAAGCGTGTAATCATATCACCCGAACGAAACTTTTGGTAAAAAGGTGTTCGCATGTGAATCATTTTGCCGTACATGCGGTTACGTAATTCATAGTGGTATAAATTTGATTCATTGAATAAAAACCGAAGACTGATATTTTGCGACACGTAACCTAAGACGGTGATGCTTAACAGTAGCAATATTTGAGTATGTAATCTATCTTTTGTTAGCGTCTGGCTGGCAATACTATCAATTGTTTCTTGAATAATACGTGTTGGTATTAACATCACAATAAATTCTACAATGATAGCAACTAAAACAAGTAGATAGACCCACTTTCGTCGCTTAATAAATTGAAATAACTCTTTAAACATAATTCCTCCAAAAGCATTTATCTCATGCTTTTTATCACTTTACTTAAATTTTAAAAACTCCTTTTAGTCGTGTAGTGTTCATAGCGCATCAACCTCCTTTTTTATAATGATTTTATCATATCATGCCGTCGTCTCGTTTTCAAAAAAAAGCCATTTGAAATAACAAAAAAAGCCAACACCATAAAAGATGTTAGCTTTTGCATGACTCCAACGTAAATTAGTTGTTTGAGTTTTGATAGTTTTTCTATTTCCATAGCTTAGATTTTAAATCCAATCTTTTCAAAACGTTCATATTCTTTCGGATTATTTGTTTTATATGTTTCTACACTTTTACACATTCTCATACGAGATTTAATAGCATACAAGTCCCTTTCTTACCATCTATATAAATCAATTCATATCTCACATTTTTCTTTTTTCGTATTCTTTGTTGCGCACTTACTTTCTTTTGCTATGATAATGTTTTATGTTAAAATGATAAAAAGTGAATACTATTGTATATAAACTTTTATGCTACACCTTTTACCATCTAATTTGATGACTAGTTTATAAATATGATAGTATGCTACCAATTTACCAAGACAATGATATTATGCACTAGAAATTAATTGTAGATAAATATAAGGCGTTTATTCAAATGGTTAAGAATTTCAAAAAATTTTATCATCATGTAGAAAGGAGCTATACAAATGACACAAAAAGAATTATTGCAAAACCTCGTTGAAGATATGACGGAGGAACAAGCAACACAATTAATTAATATTTTTTATATTATTAATAATGATGATGACAATTTAACTGATGAAGAAATACAAGCGATTAAAGCGTACAAAAATAACGAACTAGAGTTTATAACAGAAAGTGAATTATTGAATAATTTGGGTATACAATAATGACAAAAACCGTATATTCAAAGCAATCACTAAAATTTTTGAAAACATTAGACGTTAAGGCTCAAAATTTTGCTAAATACATCAATTTTTAATAGCCTTTTGGTCAACCGCAAAAAAAGCCAACACCATAAAAGATGTTAGCTTTTGCATGACTCCAACGTAAATTAGTTGTTTGAAAAACCGTATTTTTTGTTGAATTTGTCCACACGACCGTCTGCTTGAGTGAATTTTTGACGTCCTGTGTAGAATGGGTGAGAATCAGAAGAAATCTCAACACGGATTAATGGGTAAGTGTTACCATCTTCCCACTCAACTGTTTCGTTTGAAGATTTAGTTGATCCTGATAAAAATTTGAAACCAGTTGTTGTATCCATAAATACAACTGGTTGGTAATTTGGATGGATATCTTTTTTCATTTTTATTTCTCCTTTTGCCCTGATTTATTTGCTAAGTCAGAGTTGTTTTATATGCTGGACAATATCCAGACAACGTCACTATACTACCATTTTATAATAAAAAATGCAACAAAAAAACGTCATTATTTTTGCACATTTTGACTGGAAAGTGCTCACTTTTTTATTGCATTTTTTAAAAATATATGTTAAATTACTAGGGTATGTGAATGTAAGTGTTTATACGCTTCACAGTAAATGGTTAAAGGAGGATAAACAAATGGCTAAACAATGTTTTGTAACAGGACGTAAAAGTTCAACTGGTAACAACCGTTCTCACGCTTTGAACGCTTCTCGTCGTACTTGGAAAGCTAACTTACAAAAAGTTCGCATCTTAGTTGATGGTAAACCTAAAAAAGTTTGGGTTTCAGCTCGTGCTTTGAAATCTGGTAAAGTTGAACGTGTATAGTAAATGACAACCACTCTTTTGAGTGGTTTTTTACTTAATTGAATAGCAGACGACTAATCAATTCATTTAAGCCGTATCGTTTTCTGTAACGATACGGCTTTTTCTATTGTTCGATGTCACGCGGTACAAATACCCGACAAATCAATTTCGATAAAAATATATTTTCACACATCATACAATTTAACACGTTCTGATAGCATATTGATAACCCACCAACACCAAATCATAGAAACTCTTTTTATGAACCATCATCCTTATGTGGTATAGCGTGTATCACTCTGCAATGTGAACCGCATAGTCGCTATCTTTAATCATGCTCAATCGCTTTTTAAAAATATTATCAAAAATAAACGCTAATACACATGGCACCACACCAAACAAAACAACTACACTCATGACATTAACTACCGTCAGTGATGTTTGACTTAAATGTGCAATCGGCCCTACTAATCCAATAAGCCCTAACCCCGCACTAAACGGCGTACCTTGAATCGCAAAAAATGAGGCTAGTCCACCTAAAACACTTGCCTGTAGTGCGATTGGTAAAAATAGAATCGGCTTTGTCATCATATTCGTCATGGATAATTTAGGAGAGGCAAAAATATGCGCTAAACAAACCCCTAGAGAATTTACTTGTCTACCCCCAACCGCTAACGAAAACATTGTGGCACAAATGCCTAAATTAGCCGCTCCTGCTCCAATACCCGATAACCCGACCGCTATGGCAATACCGGCAGATGATAGCGGTGAAACGACTAAATACGCAAAAATAATCGCTAATAATATACACATTGTCGTTTGCTCTAATAATAATAAAAACGCAATGCACTCACTAATGCTTTTCGTTATCATTTGTCCATACGGCAATACGGTTAAGCCGAATATACCACCACAAATCACAAGCAAACTAGGCGTCATCAATAAAGAATAGCGCGAAATAAACTGACGCGTATAGTTTAAAAGAATCACACAAAAAGCACTCGTTGCAATCATCGTCAATAAATCACCAGTGCCACGAAGTGTCATTCCTGTTTGCTGATACGCTAATGCCCCACCCGATAAAAAGGTCGCAAATCCGACAGAAATCATTTCAATCATCGTTAATTTAAAAGCGTGCGCAACACAGGCGCCAATCGCAAGACCAAGTAACCCGTTTGTTGCTTGAAGCATTTGAACAACCGCACTAGCCGGCAAGAAATATTGAGAAATCAATTTAAACACCTCAGAAAAAATGGCGGCTGGAACGAGTGCAATCACAACCCCTTGTGATGTTCCATTCAGTAATGTAATTAGTTTTTGTTTCATGTATCACTGTCCTTTCTTTAAACCTATTTTGAGTAGTGTATGATTGTCATGAATACCGTCAAACACAGTTTGATACAAATAAGGGGAGGCAAACGCCTCCCTTTGATTAAAATGGTGCAATTCCAATTTTATTTAACGGCGATATGCGTAAAAATACAATCCCTTTAAATAAACGTTTATGTACCAATCCATATTCTTCACTGTCTTTTGAATTTAAGCGATTATCGCCTAAAACAAAATAGTAGTCGTCCGGAATAACCATTACCCCATTTTTTTCAGCTAATTGTGTATTTTCTTGCGGTAAATTAGGTATCACCGTTCTAGCGTACTCCATATATTGCGTCAACGTTCTATCTTGCATATATGGCGCTGGGTGTATTTTTCTTGAAGCATCTAAATACGGTTCATCATATTTTTTACCGTTAATATACAATTCATCATTTTTATACTCTAATGTATCTCCGGGCATTCCAATGACACGTTTGATATACAATTTTTTCACATCATTACCAAACAAATCTTTTTTAATTTGCCCAGATTTATCATATTCATACGCTTGATCTGGCGCTTCAATAACAACAACATCAAAGCGACTTGGTGCACTTAATTTCCACATCATCATACTTTGATTTTCTGAAAGTGTTGGTGTCATGGAACTACCGTTAATAGTAAAGCTAGATACGACAAACATTTGAAGCAACACACTAATCATCAACATTGAACTAATGAGTATTACAAATTCTTTAATTTTCTCTAGTGTTGTTTTGTTTTTAGTGTTTGTTTCCTTAAATCGTCGTCCCATCGTATCTTTCCTTTCTATTTCAATTGATTTAACGCTTCTTCAAGCTGCACGTCATGTGTTGAAACTTTTTGACGTAACAATTCATTTAATTTAGTGGCTGTTTCGGCAGTGAATGTTGTTTGATTGATACCATTTGCTTCATTAAACTGCGCCACGACATTTGCCGTTTGTTCATCGTATATACCCGTTAGCGACACTTTATAATCAAGTGCTGCTAATATTTTTTGAATGTTCAATATTTCGTCAGAGGCATCATTTAATTGTGGTAAAGTATTCACATTAGTATACGCATAGTAAGCGTATGATGGCAATTTAACCACTTTATCTGGTTCTACACCTTTTTGATGAATCCAATTCCCTTTAGGTGTTAGCCATTTTGAATATGTAATTTTAATGCCTGTTTGGCTAGATAAATTACGAATGGTTTGTGCCGTTCCTTTACCAAACGATGTTTCACCGATCAACTGACCACGACCTAATTCTTTTATGGCTGCTGCAAAAATTTCTGCAGCACTGGCACTTCCGTTATCAATTAATACCGCAATGGGTTCAGTCACTTTAAATGTACCAAAGTCTTTTGATGCACGATGTGCCGTAATCGATTCATTGTCTTGCATAGCAACCATGATGTCGCCATCTTTAACAAAGATGTTTACAATTTTCTTAACCGATTCAAGTAATCCACCCGGATTAGAACGCACATCAATGACAAACGATTTAGCACCACTTTCACGTAATTGTTTAATTTTTGTCACCAATTCATCATAGGTGTGTTCTGCAAAAGAACTAATTCGCAACACACCAACTGTACCGTTCATTGCACCTTTTACCGTAGTATTTGGAATGGTGTCACGTGTAACCGTTACATCAAATTTAGAACCTGCACGATCAACTGTCAATGTAACACGCGTTCCTTTTTTCCCTCGAACAACTTTCGATACTTCACTAGTTGATTGACCTTTAATATCTTTACCATCTACCGCTAAAATGACGTCGCCAGACTGTAATCCCGCCTTATAAGCAGGTGATTGATCAATCGGTGAAACGACACGAATATAGCCTTCATAGCTTTCAATCTCAATACCGATACCCTCAAACTCACCTTCTATTGATTCTTGTAAAGACTTCATTTCCGCTTCATTTAAATAACTCGTGTATTGATCACCTAAACCCGCTGTAAAGCCGGCTAATGCCCCATCAATCAATTTGTTTTCATCAAATTCACCAACATAATGCTTTTTAATTAACGCATAGCTATTCGCTAATTCATCAATTAAACGTGACGGTAAACCTCTAGACTCACTTGATGCAAATGGTGAATACGCTGTTTCTTGCCCACTGATTCCAAAAACCCCAGCAAGCATGAAAAAACTTGCTATAGACAACACTATCGTCACAACAACACCAATGATCAGTTGCGGAATCGTTAGCGTAACTTTTTTAACACCAAAATACGGTTCTTTAAAATTTTTATTTTCTATCATTAGTCTTTTACCGTTTCTAAAGCGATTTCCATCATCGCCGTAAATGTTTGTTCTCTTTCTTGTGACGTTGTTTCCTCACCCGTTAATAAATGATCACTAATTGTCACCATTGCCAACGTTTTGACGTTGTGTTGCGCACCAAGAGCGTATAGCCCCGCCGCTTCCATTTCAACAGCTAACACACCGTAATCAGCCAATTTTTTCTTGTCCATTTCTGTGTTGTAGAAGCGATCAGAAGATAAAATATTTCCCACATGAATATTTGTATGGCCTAATTTTTGTGCCGTTTGATACGCCTTATACAACAAATCAAAATTAGAAATGGCACTAAAGGATACTTGATTGTCAAAAATGTGTTGGAAAATAGATGAATCTGTCGTTGCACCTTGCGCTAAAACAATATCGCGCACTTTAATATCTAATTTCATTCCACCCGCAGAACCAACACGAATCAATATTTTTACACCGTATTCCGTAATCAATTCATTTGCGTAAATCATAATAGATGGAATACCCATTCCCGTTCCTTGAACAGAAATACGTGTGCCTTTATACGTTCCCGTATACCCAAACATATTACGAACGGTATTGTACTGAACAACATCTTCTAAATACGTTTCAGCAATAAATTTTGCACGTAATGGATCTCCCGGTAATAAAACAATTTCAGCAATATCTCCTTTTTTAGCAGCAATATGTACACTCATACTTTTTCTCCTATCTTGTTATATAAATATCCCATAACTCATCAAATACATCTCCAAACGATGTATACAAATCAGTTAATTCAACATAATCACGAATCACATCATGACTTTCATTGTATTTAGGAAATGACACATCATTAAATACAATATTGGCAAATTGTGTTTTACGATCTAACTTGTACGGATCAACAAACGTTAAAACGAATTGATAAAACGTGCCACGTTTAGTCATGGTAGTGCATCAAGGCGAACGCGCCTTCTCCTGTGTGAATCGCTACCGTTGGAATTGTAAATCCAAAATGCATGTCTTGAATTTGCGTCATTTCTTTAATTTTTTCAATCGTATCATCAATTAATTTTGTTGTGGATACAAAAGAAATACTACATTCTTTTTGGACTTTTTCCTTAATTTTTGGTAAAGCAATGTCATGAAGGAATTTTTCAATCGATTTAACCCCACGCCCTTTTTGAAGCGGTGTTAAAATGCCATCTTTAAATTCAAAAATCACTTTAATATTTAATAAATTAGACAATAACCCTTTTGCTTTACTCACACGTCCACCCTTAACTAAATTATCAAGAGACATGACGCATAAATATAGCGTTGTATTATCTTTAACTTTTTCACAGTAGCTAACAATTTCATCTACGCTAGCGCCATTTTGTGCTAATTTTGCTGCTTCAATCACTTGAAATGCTTGTCCACGATCTGCAAAAGTTGTATCGATAACCGTTACAGAATTTTTAGACATATCGCCTGCCTGTTGAGCAGCACTTGATGTACCGCTTAATGCAGACGCAACATGTAACGATACAATTTCTGTTCCTTCTTCAAAACTGTCATAAACTTCTAAAAAATGCCCTAATGATGGTTGGCTCGTTTTAGGAAGCTCTTTAGCATTATTTAAAAGATCTAAAAAAGTTTCTTTTGACACATCTTTATCAGAATAAGACACGCCATCCACCAAAACATTTAAATGCACAATTTTAATATTATATTTTTCAATTTCTTCTTGTGATAAGTTACTTATCGAATCTGTTACGATTTGAACTTTTGCCATAGTATCCTCCAACATAGTTATACTTCATTATAACAAAACTTATGTCTATTAGCCAATAAACAAATCGTAATTCATTCGTTAAAACGACGACTGATTCACCATCATTCACTGACCTTTATTAAAAATGCAAATATCACTTTTATTCAAAAACAAACAAAAAAGGCACGATTTCTCGTACCTATTGCTATTCAAGTGAATACCCTTTCATATTAAGCCGTTTTAGACGACACACATTTTTCGAGTATTCTATTGTTTCATCAACAAATAACCATTAGTGAACCGCTATACTATTTTTTATTCGTAATGCGTCCACATGCTGAAAATGTATACCATCTTATTCGTTTCATCAACTTTATAGATTAGTCTATGCTGTCGGTTTATACGTCTGGAATAATAACCTAATAAATCCCCTTTTAATTTTTCATAGCTTGGTGGCGTTTGGTAAGGGTTATTTTGTAATAACACTATCAATTTTTCTACATTATTTTTTAATATAGGGTGTTGCTTGATTTTATCCTTATCTTTTTTTGCTCTTTTTAATAGCATGATTTTATAATTAGACATACTTTACCACTCAAACGGCTCAAAATCTTCAGCTGTTGCTGCGTTCCACTCTGCGACCATTTCATCTTTTATATATTGTTTAATGTAAAGTGTTTCCAATAATCCATTATAATCCGCTTCACTAATAATAACCGCATTACCTTTTTTAGTATTCACATTTATGACTTCGTTAAAATCAACAACATTTTCTAAATATTTAAAAATATCTTTCCGTAACGTTGTAGTGGTTATGTTCATTTTAATCACTCCTTTAGATATGTACATTATAACGTACACTTTAAAAAGTCGCAATCACTTGATTAAACATTCATTGACATCTCCCTATGAAACACTTCAAATGTTATGTTGCTAAAAACAAAAAGCCCAAACACTTTTATAATCGTTTAGACTTTTTATTATCTTTTATTTTCAAATAAAATTGCTATTTGTTTTGTATCGTTTCACTACGCTCCATTTATCTTTAAACGGATGCACTCACACACTTTTTAGCTAATGCAAAATTACCTAGCGTTGCTGACCCATTATTTTCTACGGCAGGTACTACGATGTAATCTTCAATATTAGGTAATGGAATATAATCGTTAAATTGTGCTTTAAATTGCTCTTGCACGCGTTTAATCATGTGGCTTTGTCCCATCACACCGCCACCCAACACAACAACTTCCGGCCTAAATAATAAAGTGGCTTGTACGACGGCTTGCGCAATGTAATATGCTTGTACATCCCAAATGGCATCGTCCAACGGTATATGTTCACCACGCATACCAGTACGGGCTTCAAGAGACGGTCCGCATGCCATGCCTTCTAAACAGCCTTTGTGAAACGGGCAAACGCCTTCAAAAGATGCGTCCGTTTCATGTTTACGAACGAGTGTGTGTCCCATTTCCGTATGACCCAATCCACCAATAAATTCGCCGTTCATATAGGCTCCACCACCAATACCCGTACCGATAGTATAGTACACAAGGTTTGTAACATCTTTTCGAGCGATAACTTCTCCATACGCAGACGAATTCACATCTGTTGTGAAAAAGACGGGAACATTTAACGCACGCTGAATCGGACCAACTAAATCAACGTTAGACCAATTGGGTTTTGGTGTATCCATCACAAAACCGTACGTTTTTGATGTCGTATCCACGTCTACCGGCCCAAATGAACCAATCGCAACAGATACTAAATTTGGAAATTGTTTAAAGAACGCAATGACTTGTGCAATCGTTTCATCGGGTGTTGTCGTTGGAAATTGAATTTTATCGACAACTTCAAACGATTCATTACCTACCGCACAAATAAATTTTGTGCCACCAGCTTCTAAACTACCATATAATGTCATATTTTTATCCTCATAACTAAAGACAATGAACAGATACTTTCATACCTGTCCATTGCCTCTGTTTTCATTATTTTGCTTCGTCTTCAAATCCAAAGAAGTATGTTAATGCAAAACCTAGTGCAAACGCAACTGCAACCATCAATAAGTATTGTGGTAATTGGTTAATGTATAACAATGTTCCTGGAATGATTGTAATACCAGAACCTGTTCCTGCTAAACCTAATAATGATGCAACACCACCGGCAATAGACCCAGCGATTAATGATAAGAAGAACGGTTTACGGTAACGTAAGTTTACCCCGAAAATTGCTGGCTCTGTAATACCTAAGAACGCTGATAAAGCAGCTGGGAAAGCCAATGCTTTTAATTTTGCGTTTTTCGTTTTCACACCAACGGCAACTGTTGCAGCACCTTGCGCTGTCATCGCTGCTGTAATGATCGCGTTGAATGGGTTAGCACCTGTATCAGCTAACAATTGAATTTCTAATAAGTTAAACACATGGTGAATACCTGTTACAACGATTAATTGATGAACACCACCAATGATGAAACCAGCTAATCCGAATGGTAAGCCTAACGCTGTAACGGTTGCATGTTTTACGTATTCTTCAACTGAATGGAATACTGGTCCGATAACGAATAAACCTAATACTGACATCACTAATAACACAACAAACGGTGTTACTAATAAATCTAATACGTCTGGCACATGTTTACGAACCCATTTTTCAAATTTCGCACCAACTAAACCAACCATGAATGCTGGAATAACTGACCCTTGATGACCAACAACTGGAACTAATCCGAAGAAGTTCATTGGTTCAACGACATATTTTACCGCTTGACCATCAACTATTTTAGCCGCTTCGCTTCCGATAGTCCATGCATTTGGGAGAGAACCTGAAATTAACATCAATCCTAAAACAATACCTAAAACAGGGTTTCCACCGAACACTTTAAATGTTGACCATACAACTAACGCTGGTAACGCGATAAATGCTGTATCCGTTAAAATTTGAGTATATGTAATAAAATCAGGGTTGTATGCTGTCACACCGAAAAAGCCCATTACTGCAGGTTGCGTTAATAAACCACGCAATCCCATGAATAAACCTGTTGCTACAATTGCAGGAATGATTGGTACAAACACATCACCAAGTGTACGGATAGCACGTTGGAACCACGTACCTTGTTGTGTAGCTTCTGCCTTCATTTCTTCTTTAGATGATGTTGGTAAGCCTAAAGCAACGACTTCATCGTACACTTTATTAACTTTACCTGTTCCTAAAATGATTTGGTATTGTCCAGAGTTGAAAAATGACCCTTGAACACCTTCAATGCTTTCAACAGCTTCTTTGTTGATTGCATTTTCATCTTTCACCATGACGCGAAGGCGTGTTGCACAGTGCGCGACACTTTGTACATTCGACTTGCCACCAATAGCGTCAACAATTTGTTTTGCAATATCTTTGTCTGACATTGTAATTCCTCCTCAATTTTTCAAGCAAACGCTTAATATGGCTACAGTGTATTAAAAACTTAAATATATGTCAACCGCTTGACACAAAATTTTGTAAAAGAGTTCATAAAAATACTTTCTTTATGTATAATATAGTTAAACAATACTGTCAGACGATTGACAGTTACTTGGAGGAATCACTGTGAATTGGACAACAGAAAAACGTTATTTACCCTATGACCAATGGAATGAAGCCGTTGTAAACGACATGAAACAACACGCACAAACATCCCCTTGGCATCCTAAATATCACGTACACGCAAAACATGGACTGCTTAATGATCCGAACGGATTTAGCTATTTCAACGGAGAGTATCATTTATTTTATCAACACTTCCCATTCGGTGCCGTACACGGATTAAAATCATGGACACATACCGTATCACACGATTTAGTAACCTTTACAGAAACAGGTCACAACATTACACCCGATGGCCCATACGAAACACACGGTGTTTATTCCGGTTCTGCACGTCAAATAGACGATAAGCTGTTTATTTTTTATACGGGAAATGTCCGCGACAAAAACTGGAATCGCCAAACGTATCAATTAGGTGGTTACTTTGAAAAAAATGGTGCATTTAATCGATTACCTCATATACTCATCGAACAACCAGATGATGTAACCGAACATTTTAGAGACCCACAAATTTTTGAATATGCTGGAAATTTATATAGCATCGTCGGCGGGCAAGACTTAAATCAAAAAGGGATGATTAAAGTTTACGAAGCCATTCATAACGATGTGGAAAACTGGCGTTTTATAGGTGATTTATCATTTGAAAACGACTACACCGCGTATATGATGGAATGTCCAAACCTTGTATTTGTCAATGAACACCCCGTTTTGTTATACTGTCCTCAAGGACTCGATAAAAATGTGCTTGAGTATCGTAACATTTATCCCAATTTATATAAAATTGGACAAACCTTTAATCCAGAAAATGTATCTATTGAAAACATTAGTGAATTGCAACAATTAGATTATGGATTCGAAACGTACGCCACACAAGCTTTTAACGCACCCGACGGTAAAGTTTACAGCATTTCATGGGTTGGTTTACCAGATAGCACGTACCCAAGTGATGCGTATCATCATCAAGGTGTGATGAGTTTGGTAAAAGAATTGACGATTAAAGACGGAAAACTATACCAATACCCCGTACCCGCTCTAGCGTCATTACGAACAAACCCTCAACCGTTAAAAAGCATGGCGCAAACAACAAATAACTACGAATTAGAGTTTGTACTACCAAAAGACAGTCACTCTACGTTAACACTATTTGCCAATGAAAATGGCGACGGATTAGACATTACCATCGATTTAAGTAACGGATGTATTCGCGTTGATCGCACACGTGCAGGCGTTCCATTTGAAACGCAATTTGGTACTGTGCGAAATGCACACTTGGATAATGCTGAAACCACTATTAATATTTTTATCGACACTTCAATTTTTGAAATTTTTATTAATAAAGGAGAAAAAGTATTTACCGGTCGCATTTTCCCTAACAATAACGCATCAGGCATTATCCTTTCTGGCGATGCCTTAAACGGTCAATACTTTAATATAATAACTCATGGTCGCTAAACTTACCGATGTGGCAAAACTAGCTGGCGTTAGTCCAACTACCGTTTCTCGTGTCATTAACAAAAAAGGATACCTATCCGAAAAAACCATTCAAACGGTTCAAGATGCCATGAAAACGCTTGGCTATAAACCCAATTCATTAGCCCGCGGGTTACAAGGCAAACCCGCTCAACTCGTTGGTCTAATTTTCCCAAGTGTCAAACACATCTTTTTTGCCGAATTAATTGATGCGCTAGAAAAAGAGCTGTTTCAAAACGGTTATAAAACAATTATTTGCAATAGCGAAAATGATATCGCAAAAGAAAAAGAATATTTGGAGATGCTTTCTGCCAATCAAGTGGACGGTATCATTTCAAGTAGTCACAACTTAGACGTTGACGACTACCATCACGTCAGTGCACCTATTATTTCTTTTGATCGCAATTTAGCACCCGATATTTGTGTTGTCTCATCTGACAATTTTTCAGGCGGACAACTTGCTGCTCAAACGTTGTTGGCAGCACACTGTAAAAAACCGATCATCATTACAGGTAGTGACAATTCCAATTCACCAACAGGCAATCGACAAAAAGGATTTTCATCGATTTTACCTGATGCCCCTGTTTACAAATTATCGAGCAACTATTCTCCGGCTCGTAAACAAATGGAAATTAAAACCATTTTGACGAACGCTAAATGTGATGCCATTTTTACAACAGACGATTTAACGGCACTACTTGTCTTAAAAGTTGCCGACCAACTGGGATTAGCCATCCCAAAAGATATAAAACTAATTGGATATGACGGAACAGCATTTATTGAAAATTTTGTTCCACATTTAACAACCATTCAACAACCCATTCATGAAATGGCAAAATTAATGGTAGATTTATTAATTAAAAAGATGAATCACGAAAAATTAGCACAACGATGCTACGAATTACCCATTAAATTAATCGCCGGCAAAACGGTTTGACATTGAAATTTTAGCATGCTATAATCACGAAAAATATATTGCGATGAAATTGATAGTAAATAAACGTCAGTGCTTTTAGAAAGTTAGTGGTTGCTGAAAACTAACACACCCGTTTATTGAATTACACAACGGAGCAACCCATTGGGCGTTTCACACGTTACGTGAAAAAGAGATTTGTCATTGACAAATAACTTGGGTGGTACCGCGGTAATCTATCGTCCCTAGCATTTTGCTAGGGCTTTTTTTATGGCATAAACAGTAGAAAGGAAATGAATATGAATATTATTGAAGATTTACAATGGCGTGGTGCCATTAACCAACAAACCGATGAAAAAGGATTACACGAATTAGTTTCTCAACAAAAAATTAGCGTATACTGCGGGGTTGACCCAACAGGTGACTCGATGCATATCGGTCATTTAATTCCCTTCATGATTTTACGCCGTTTCCAAATGGCTGGCCACACCCCCGTTATTTTAATTGGTGGTGCAACAGGTAGTATTGGTGACCCAAGCGGACGTACAAGCGAACGCCAATTACAATCTATGGAAGCTGTACAACACAACGTACAAAAACTAACGGCTCAAATGCAAAAACTATTTTTAACAAGTGATGCCGATAAGCAAGCGGTAAAAATGGTAAACAACTACGACTGGACACATCAATTATCCCTTTTAGATTTTTTACGTGACTTTGGAAAACATTTTAATATCAATACGATGTTAGCAAAAGATATTGTATCCAGTCGTTTAGAAACAGGTATTTCATTCACTGAATTTTCATATCAAATTTTACAGTCAATGGACTTTTTACACTTATTTGAAAATGAAGGTGTGCAATTACAAATTGGTGGCGCTGATCAATGGGGAAATATTACGGCTGGTTTAGAGTTAATTCGTAAAAAAGCCGGTCACCAAGCAAAAGCGTTCGGTTTAACGATTCCGTTAATGTTAAAAGCCGATGGTACAAAATTCGGTAAAACGGCTGGTGGTGCCGTTTGGTTAGACCCGGAAAAAACAACACCGTACGAATTTTACCAATTTTGGTTAAATCAAGATGATCGTGATGTGATTAAATATTTAAAATACTTTACATTTTTATCACAAGACGAAATTGCACAATTAGAAGAAAGTGTTGCTAACGAACCGCATAAACGTGCTGCTCAAATTCGTCTTGCTGAGGAAGTGTGTGCATTTGTACACGGTCAAGATGCGTTAAATGATGCCAAACGCATTACAGCTGCTCTATTTACAGGCGACATTAAATCGTTAAGTGCAAGCGATATTGCACAAGGCTTTAAAAATATGCCAACATTTAGCACAACTACTCCTAACGATAACATTGTGGAATGGTTAGTCAATATTGGTATTTCACCAAGCCGTAGACAAGCACGTGAAGATGTATCCAATGGTGCGATTAGCATTAACGGCGAAAAAATGACTAGTGTTGATTTTAAAATCACCGCAACAGAAACAATTGAAAATCGCTTTATCATTGTACGACGTGGTAAAAAGAATTACTTCCTAGTTAACGTGACACAAGCTTAATGAGATAACGCTTATTGCTTATGCAATAGGCGTTTTTTGGACTCTCTATCAAATAGGAGTGATGGCTCATAAAGATAGTGTTTTAACAAATGGACTCTCTGTCAAATAAGATTGATAGCACAAGAAAGCAACCCTAAAAAATTATACCGTCTATTTTGTTGGAGTTATTTTAAATCAAGTTATTTTCTGTTAAAATAACGATATAATACAGACCGAAATGAGTGATGACAATGAAAAAGCGTTTTTTATGTACATTTTTATGTTTGTTTGGCTGTACCGCAACACCACAACAACAACCACAAACACCACCATCAACAACAACGTCGACAACAGCTACAACTACTAGTACAACTACTGAAACAACATCAACAACAACTCAATCAACGATCAATGAAAATTTAGATAAATACGTCTTTCACGACGGTGCCTTCTCGATTAGAGCCCGCAGACTTTGGTTAGAAATTAACGAAGAAAAAAAATGGGAATTTGAATTAGTCGGGTATCGTTCACGTGCTTCTTTTGTCGTCAACGCATTAGAAATCGTGTCTGATGTCAAAGCTTTATTTTCTGAAAATGAAAATACTTTTGAAAGTAAACGGCATGCCGTTATCCCTTTAAATCACATGCCCTACCCTACTGTAAAAACCATTGTTGAAAAAGAAGAAAACGGACATGAGATTATCGTCGTTCTATACGCTGTCAACTTAAACGAACGTACCGTACTTATAAAAGTCAGCGTTGAAGAAGACTTGTTTGAATCGATTCGAAAAGAAATTGATGCCATGGTGGCTTCCATTATGTCGGAGTAAGTGTCACTGTCTATCAGGTGTTACTAGTATCAGTGAGGAAAATTATGAGGAAATACACTAATTGCAAAATTATTTTCAATCAATTATAATGTCATTATATTTACAATCAACACTAATATTTCAAAACGATTATTTATAACACAATGATGTAAATAACCGATACATTAGTGACTCAATCAAAGGAGCCAAAACATGAAAAAATTGATTTTATTCTCATCAGTTGTTGCTTTAGTTGGTTGTGCGAATACCGCTTCAACAAAACAAGAAACAACTACGACAACTACTGCTATGACAACAACTACTGCAAAAACAGAAATGTCAACAACAGCTGCAAACGCATCAGCAAGCAAAACAAAAAAATTCGTATCAGCAAATGGTGCACTTAGCTTAACGGCACCATCTAAATGGATTGATATGACAAGTGCCGCTGATTCAGAAGATGTAGATATTGCATTAGTCAACGTTTCAACAGCTAACTTCATTACACTTAAAGGCGACGAATCAGATTCTGTTACAGACGACACATTGAGTTTCTTTGCAAAAGCTGCATTTGCTGCATTTTTAGAAGCTTCAGGTGGTAATCGTGATAGTTTAGTCACTAGCGAAACAACAATTGCAGGTAAAAAAGCAATTAAAGGTGTTGCCGAAGTGACAATCGAGGGACAAGTTCAAAAAGTGGATCTATACACTGTTAAAATGGGAAAACAAGCAATTTTAATTAGCCATATCTATGCAACTGGCGAAAACAGTGAACAATTATCTAAAGAAGCATACGATGTCATCAATACTTTAGCAAACGAATAATCACATCATTAAATCATTTAAAGACTACCTTTTAGGTGGTCTTTTTTTTACTTTCTACAACTATTCATTACAATAATAGCAATTTATTTCTTTCTCTATTCATGCTATAAAAATCCTTTTCCCTCCTTTAATTGTCATATTTTGACTTATCCACAACGTTACTTTTCAAAATAGAATACCTAGTCGCTATATTGTTTTTATGCTATACTAAATTTGATCATTTTCAGTTTATACAGTATAAAAATCGATGTCTTTTCCATCGATTTTGACTGCGAAAGGAATACTATGCCACATCGAAAAATTGCTGATATTGCATTACTTGCTGGAAAAATTATGCTTGAAAGCAACGCTGAAACGTATCGTGTAGAAGAAACAATGGAATACATTTTAAAAATTACACAATTTGAAACAACCGAAGCGTTTGTATTAACTACAGGATTGATGATTACATTAGACGATCCATCCATTGAAGCCATCACACTCATTCAACGCATCCGATACCGCTCAGTCAATTTAAACAATATTCATCACGTGAACAACATTTCAAGACAACTCGTTGCGGGTAATATTAGTTTTGATGATGCGTACAATCAACTACGCACACTTTCTAGCACGCAATATACACCACGTGAACAAAATATTTCTAATTTGATTTTAGCCATTGGTTTTACTTTAATGTTAAACGGTAACTTGTTTGAAGCTGGTATTACCGCCATTAACACATTATTTAGTTTAGTGATTTGGCATTTATTTAGACATCAAAAAGACGCTTTATTTTTACGAAATTTATGTTGTTGCGCCATAATTGGTATCATTTCCACAATTGGTGTTCGATTACTCCCCGATTCCATTACGCTCAACGCCATTATTTATGGTTCAGTGATGCCAATGGTACCCGGAACACTCATTACTAACGCCATTCGTGATACTTTTAAAGGCGACTACACTTCCGGTGTCGCAAGAACGCTTGAAGCATTAATCGTTGGCTTATCTATTGCAGGCGGCATTACAATTGGCGTTATTCTTTCTGGAGGAGGTGCCTATATTTTATGATCACAAACATTTGGGTTGCCATCATCACATCGTTTGTTGCAACATATGCCGGCGCCATTACGCTAGACGCCCCACGCCATTTCTTATTACCTAGCGGTCTTGGCGGTGCGATTTGTTGGGTGGTATACAGTATTGTCCTTGAGTATAGCAACAACTCGATTGCATCATTTGTATCTAGTTTAGCCGTAGCCGTTTTAAGCAATATTTTTGCACGACGCTATAAATCACCGGTTACAATGTTTTTTATCCCCTCATTTTTACCAATCGTACCAGGGGTTGGCGTATACCGTACCGTATATTTTTACATTAGTAATAACCCGCATCACGGTTACCAAAACTTAGTGGCTACACTTGAAACGTCCATTGCGATTGCCATTGCGATTATTATTGTCGATTCATCGTTCAAACTCGTTTATAAATTTAAAAAATCAAAACAGACCGCAAATTAACACTTGCGGTCTGTTTTTTTAGTTCGTTAGTTAATCATTATAATACGTGTCTATCTTAATCATAACCTATTATTTTGCTGCAACAAAACGTTCATTTGCTTTTGCCCAGTCAACAACGTTCCAGAATGCTGAAACATAGTCAGGACGACGGTTTTGATAGTTTAAGTAATAAGCATGTTCCCAAACGTCTAAACCTAAAATTGGTGTTTTTCCATCTGTTAATGGAGAATCTTGATTTGGTGTTGATACGACTTCTAACTCGCCATTTGAAACAACTAACCAAGCCCAGCCTGAACCAAAACGTGTTTTTGCTGCTGTTTCAAACGCTTCTTTAAACGCTTCTACACTACCAAATTTAGCAACGATAGCATCTTTCAATTCGCCGTGTAATTCGCCACCATTAGCAGATAATGATGTCCAGAAGAATGAGTGGTTTGCATGTCCACCACCGTTGTTACGTACAGCCATACGAATATTTTCTGGTACTTCATTTAAATGAGCAACCAATTCATCAATTGATTTTTCAAAAAATTCAGGCGCACTTTCTAAAGCCGCATTTAAGTTTGTCACATAAGCTTGATGATGTTTTGAATGGTGAATTTCCATTGTTAAAGCATCGATATGTGGCTCTAACGCAGAATAAGCGTACTCTAATTTTGGTAATTCAAATGTCATAATATTTCCTCCGAATAGTGTTTTAATAGTGTTAGCATATCATATACTAGGACCTAATCCAACGATATTGCTTGTATTTATTTTTCAAAATTGGTTAATTTACAAGATGTTCCATTTAAATCATTTAATTCAAAAATAAACTGATCATCTTTGGTATGTAAAACAGGAACACCAACAAATCCCCACTGTTTTCTCTCGTCAAATTCAGGACGATTATCACGCAACGCTAAAAAGCGTTTTAAATTTTTCATACTTGCTGTAATATCAACCGCTTCATAATTTAAACCTTGTCTGTCTAACTCATCTTTAAATGGCGGACAGTCAGGACAATGTGAAGAATAATAAAAAATGTGTTCTTTCAACATCACTCACTCCTATCTTAAAAAGTACCAAGCAAAAATCGCATGAACCATACCCATAACAAGTGGCTTTCGCGTTTTATTTACTTTGTAATCATCAAACACGGACAGTTGCAATAAGGTTAGCGACACAATGACTAAAATCGCATGATTGGCTAAATCTTGATTCGTCATATACAAAATCGTTGCATACGCAAATAAAATGAGCCCCGATACTTTAGCCGTTAAGCGACTTTTTTGCTTTTCTTTTGAATACAGTCGAAAACATTCCATCACTAAACTAATGATATAAGCAATCGCTGTGAAGGATACAACATCAAATCTCATACTTTCTCTCCTATAAAATGATACATGGCAATACCTGCAGCAACCGCAACATTCAATGATTCCGCTTGACCGAGCATACGTATGTAAACGGTTTGATTACATTTTTCAAGGACGTTTGTCGATACACCGCTACCTTCATTTCCAACAACTATGGCAACATTATCACTTTTTTCAACGGTTAATAAATCTTGTGACGTTGCATCAAGTGCAGTCGCTAAAACACGTGTATTTTGTTGTTGCAACTGTTCAATAACAGTGACTAACTCCCCTTTATAAAGGGCAATATGAAATTGACTACCTTGCATGGCGCGTACCGTTTTATCATTAAATACGTCAACTGTACCCTCACCAATGATGACGCCATCAAATCCCGCTGCATCTGCCGTTCGTATAATCGTTCCAACATTGCCCGGATCTTGTACACCATCTAATAAAATATACTTTCCTTTTTTGTCGACAGATTGTTGAATAGACGTTTTCACCACACCAAAAACACCTGTCGGTGTCTGTGTTTGTGTCAATTCGTTCATCACATCATTAGAAATAATGCTGATTGGCACAGTTAACTGACTACCATACGTGTCGTATGCCTCTTGTGTGAGCATGCATTCAATCAATTGATTGGCACGATGCGCTTCTTCGACTAAATGCCATGTTTCAATTAAATAACGTTGTTCTTTTTTACGCCCTTTTGCAGTATGCAATTTTTTCCACGATTTCACGCGCGGATTTTGTACAGACGTTAAATACGTGATCATCTCATTCTCCATTATTTTCGTTTTTCAATGTAATTGCCTAGACTCACTTGAATGCGTTTTTCTCGGTAATCCAATTCATCAATTTTCAACAATGAGACATAAGACGGCACGTCTGTTTTACCCACAAATTTTGTTTCGACAAAAACAGCAATCCCAATCGTTTTTGATTTAAACTCTTCGACTAAACTACACATCCCGTTGACCGTACCCCCGCCTTTTAAGAAGTCGTCAATAATTAATACGCGAGAATTTTCAGGTAAACTCCGTTTGGATAATTCCATTTTTTCAACACGACGAGAAGAAGCTGACGCGTAATTGACACTGACCGTTGCCCCTTCAGTTACTTTAGAATCACGACGTACAATTACAAATGGCACACCTAATTCTCTAGCAACAGCTTGTGCTAATGGCACACCTTTTGTCGCTACCGTCATGACAACATCCACTTGTTTATGAATGAATTGCGTGGCAATTAGACGTCCAACACGTGAAAGCACACTTGGACTACCGAGTAAATCAGATAAATAGACATAATCTCCCGGCAACACACGATCAGGGTGTTCCATTTCGGTTTTTAAATACGTTAATACTTTTTTAACCTCTGTTTTTTCCATAAATGGCAAATAGCGTACGCCACCAGCTGCACCCGGAACCGTTTCAATAATACCTGTTCCTTGCTTTTGAAACGTATCTTTTAAAATATCTAAATCTTCACTAATCGATGATTTAGCTGAATCATATTTTGTTGAAAAATATGTCAGCGGAATCAATTTCATTGGATTTGACAATAAATAATGCGTCATATCAATCAAACGATGTGTGCGTTTAATTTTAGTCATCTCAACAACCCCTTTCCTAAGTTATATTCAGTATACATGAATTTGCGAAATTCAACAAACGTAAACGCAAAAATGTTCGTGTTTAGCCTTTTAACGCCTCTACCACTTCTAATAAATTAGTTCCAAAACTAGATTTCACCAACACTTTAGCGTCACGTATATGCTTTTGACAGTCTTTAATCAACTCATCTTTAGCGTTAAGCGGATAATACGACACTTTATCACGATTATTTAAAGCGGTATATAAATTTTCCATTTCTTTACCGTATAAATAAACATGCTCCAACACATCTAAATTTATCGCCTGTGCCACACTTTCATGTAACGCACTCGTATTTTCACCGAGTTCACGCATATCACCTAAAATCGCATATTTTTTCATGGTTGTATCAATCGCTTGGAAATCTTTTAAAATCGCTTTCATGGACGTTGGTGAAGCATTATACGCATCATTTAAAACGTCATTGCCATTCATTCCTTTAATCCATTGCGTACGATTGGCTGTCAATACAAATGTCGCTAACGCTTCTTGCATGTTGTTTACAGCAACACCAAAATATTGACCCACCAATAATGCTGCACCAGCGTTCAATGCATTGTACGCTCCAATAATCGGCAATGTAAATTGACTATCGGAAAACTGTTGCACTTTAAATGTCGTTTCTTGTTCACTTGTTTGAATGTCTAACAGTTGTAACGTTGATTCATTTGACACGCCAAAAGTTTGTACCGTTATCCCATCAAACGTTTGATTTAATAGTGGCTCATTTTGTGGAACAATGAGTACACTTTCATTAGGCATACCTTCTAAAATTTCAAGTTTAGCTTTGGCAATACCTTCACGTGTTTTTAAAAATTCTAAGTGACTATCACCAATCAGTGTAATCACACTAATTTCAGGCTGTGCAATATGGGATAGGCGATTAATTTGATTAAAACCATCCATTCCCATTTCAACAACAGCCACTTGTGTATTTTCTGGCATATCCAATAACGTTTTTGGCACGCCAATATCGTTATTATAATTGCCTTGCGTTTTATAAACCGTATACTTCTTAGACAAAATTGCTGCAATCATGTCTTTTGTTGTGGTTTTTCCATTACTACCCGTTACACCAACTACGCGCACATTTAATAAATTTTTATAAAAATACGCTAATTTTTGAAACGCTTCTAATGTATCGTCTACAAAAATAACATTACAATTTTCAGGTGCCAACGATTGCTCTTTATGCCACAACACCGCTTTTGCGCCATTTTCTAACGCTTTATCGACATAATCGTGCCCATCCGTTGTTCCCACTAACGGCACGAACAAACTCGTTTCATTACACAAACGTGAATCAAATTGAACGTTGTCAATCGTATCAAAACGATTGGCAGACGTATAATCTATGGCATAAACAGCTTTTACAATATCTACAATTTTTAATGGTTTCATCTTTTTACCTACTCAAAAAGGCTATTGCTAGCCTTTTTGTCGACTATATTTTTTAAATGTGTGCGGATAACGATTTTTCTCGTCGACCACACCTTGTTGTTCACTCTCTAACACAAACGCATCAAACGAAATATTCGGAAAATACGTATCGCCTTCAAACGTTTCATCAATAACGGTTTGTATCAATACGTCTGCATAAGGTGCAAATTGTTCATACAACTGCGCCCCACCGACAATGTACACGTCTTTCGTTTTTGCTAATGTTAAAATGTCCTGAATGTCGTGTACCACATCTACGTTATCTGCTACATAATCGTGATTACGCGTTAATACAATTGTTTGACGATTTGGCAATACCCGTTTATTCATCCCTTCAAATGTTGTACGCCCCATCACAATTGTTTGGTTAAGTGTCGTTTCTTTAAAAAAACGTAAATCATTCGGCAAATGCCAAGGTAGCATACCGCCTTTTCCAATTAACCCGTTTTTATCTTGTGCCCAAATCATACAAATCATAACATACCCCTACGCCTGCAAAATTGTTGCAATTTTTGTACAAATTAAATCAATACCCACTTCATTTGATGCCCCTTCGGGAATGATCACATCCGCCAAACGTTTTGTTGGTTCAATAAATTGATGGTGCATTGGTTTAACAACTTCTAAATATTGCTTAATGACCGATTCAAGCGAACGACCGCGATCTCTCATATCACGTACAATACGACGAATAATGCGTAAATCGTCATCGGTATCAACATAAATTTTAATGTCCATCAATTCACGTAATCGCTCATCTTCTAAAACAAATAACCCTTCCAAAATGATAACGTCTTTTGGCTCAACAACGACAACTTTACTGGAACGTGTATGATTCACATAGTCGTACACCGGTTTATTAATCGTTTCTTTATTCATTAATTTTTTAATATCTGCAATTAATAGATCGCCATCAAACGCAAATGGATGGTCATAGTTAGTTTTTAAACGTTCTTCAAATGAAATATGACTTTGGTCTTTATAATACGCATCTTGTTCAATCAAGACAACTGACAACCCGGGGAAAGCCTCTACAATTTTTCGACTAATGGACGTTTTCCCACTACCCGATCCTCCCGTCACACCAATTACAATAGGTTTTTTACTCATAACTTTCCTCTTTCATTATTTCATATAATCTTTTGTGCAATTTTACTGCATTCCATTTGGATACACACTAGATGACTAAATCATCAATCGCTTATATAGCCTTTTTCAGCGTTTCTCCATTTGTACCCTTTAGTATTTTATATCTTACATCTATACTAGGCAACTGTTTTCACATTGTTTTATCAACTTTTTATGATCACTCTAATGTTATTTTAAAACTTGCCTAATCACACATGAAGGCAAGCAGAATTTTATCTGATTGCCTTCAATAATATGCGATTCATACCATTTCACTCAATTAGTGATTCACGTACTGTTCCACTAAAGCGTTATGTTCTTCAATTGTTCGTGAGTAGTATACGTTTCCTGTTTTTAAATCTGCCACAAAATACAAGTAGTCTGTTTGTTCAGGATTTAACGTTGCCGTAATTGCCGATTCACTTGGTGAGTTAAATGGTCCCGGACCATAACCTGTATGTTTGTATAAGTTGTACGGCGAATCAACTTCTAAATCGGCATAAGTAACCAATTCTTTATGAACACCTAACGCATACAATACCGTAATATCTGATTGTAACGGCATATTCGCTACTAGACGATTGTTAAAGACACTTACAATTTTTCGACGATCTTCATCAGTGACACCTTCTTTTTCAGCTAACGATGCCATTGTCAACACTTGATGTACGGTTTTATTTTGTGACTGAATAGTAGCATAATAACGATTCATCACGGTATTCGTTTTATCCACCATTTTTGTAATCATTGATTTGGCGTCATCCGCTTTTACGTAATCGTATGTTGCAGGGAATAAATAACCTTCCAGTTTATATTTCACGCCTTGGCTAGTTGTCATACTTGTCAATAAATCAGGGTATTTTGAAACCAATTCCGCAATAAATGCTTCATCTTGCGCAGTTGCCATAAACGTTTGGGCATCAATCGGCGTATTTTGTGCAACAACTTGTGCAATATCTTCTAATGTCACACCTTCTTTAACCAATACGGTTGCTAAAACCAACGATTTATCCACCCGACCTGTTTTAATGACGGTAATGATTTCATCAAACGTCATTGATGGTGAAATGGCGTAATGCCCCGCTTGTAAATCACCAATATCCTTTGTTTTCAAATAAAAATTGAACATAGACGCACTACGAATTAATTTCTTTTCTTCCAGTACATCCGCTAAATCGCGTAATGTATATCCATTTTCAACTTCTACTTCTACTTTTTGCGTATCTTTCACATTATACGGCTGGAAATTATAACTGACGTTGCTGTAAACCACGAAACCAACAACCAACACTACAAACATGACCGCCGTCACAATTAGCCATACAATTTTTTTAGCGACTTGATCTTCACGATTGTGTCGTTGATTACGCTTTTTCGTCTCATGCGTCGCTGTATCTATTGATTTATCCATATAATCTCCTTATTTCACCATTATCGTTATCATTATACGCCAAATTGTTTTAATTTTTCAACTAATGCCCTAACATCTTCTTGCGTTGTAAAACGCGAAAAGGAAACACGAATCGATTCACTGGCACGCTGGGGTTGTTGTGGAAATTGCTCCAACAATACACTGCTCGGTTGCAAACTCCCCGCCGAACAAGCAGATCCCGCAGACACAATAATGCCGACTAAATCTAATTGAATCAGCAATTTACTTGATTGCACATCAGGCAAATATAAATTAATGATTTTTGATACTTTTTCTGTAGGTAACACACTGCCGTTCACTTCAAAACGCACATTATTTTTGGGCAGTTCTTCTAATAGATAGTTTTGCAACATTGTCGTATGCGCAACTTGATGGTCATCAAGTAATTCAACCGCCTTTGCAAATCCAACAATATTATGCACATTTTCCGTTCCAGCACGTTTTTGACTTTCTTGTGAACCACCAATTAACAACGACTCAAACGGTAGCTTGTCACAAATATACAACGCACCAATCCCTTTTGGTCCATGAATTTTATGCGCGGATACACTTAACGCATCCACACCTAACGTTTTCACATCAATCGGTAATTGCCCATACGCTTGAACGGCATCCGTATGCACAAATGCACCAACTGCTTTTGCTAAACGAACAACTGCTTCAATCGGTTGAATTGCACCCGTTTCATTATTGACCATCATCACACTAACAACACCCGTTTCGGACGTTAACGTGTTTTTTAACGCTTCTAAATCAATAATACCACGCTCATCCACACCAATTACGCTAACTACAAACCCTTGCTTTTCTAACGATTGTGCGTACGCATAAACACTCGGGTGTTCAATAGCAGAAATGACTAACTGTTTTTTACCAGAATGTTTCATTAAGAAGCGCAAAGCAGCATTATTACTTTCTGTTGCACCACTTGTAAAAATCAGTTCATTATTTTTTGCGCCTAGCGATTGACTAATCACTTGTCTAGCCTTTTCAACTTGTTGCTTTGCGGCTCTACCCATTTGATTGATACTAGATGGATTGCCATACACCTCTTTTAACGTGTGCGTCATCGCTTCGATGACTTCAGGTAGTAGCGGTGTTGTTGCGGCATTGTCTAAATAAAACATACTATCTCCTTATCGAATGCTCAATTCTGGAAAGAGCATTTTTAAAATATCTATTGTTAGGCGACGACTTAATCCAACAGCCGGATAAATATGCATCATCATCATTGGATTAAAATTCGCTTCAATGACACCATAACTCGTTTTTGAATGTGACGCATCTTTTGTGTAATCGTCAATCATTAAATCAACACCACACACTTTAGCAAACATCGCTTTAGCAACACCTTGCGCAATCATTTTGTAGCTATCGTGCATTTTATCCGTCATATCAACAGAATCGCCACCTGTGCTAATGTTTGAATTGGCACGCAATACGACACGAACACCTTCTGGAACAATTGTTTCTTTAGTATACCCTTGCTCTTTTAGTTGCAACGTTTCAATATCACCAATCACAATTTTTTTAAGCGGTGTTTTAGAACCATCCCCACGTAATGCATTGTCGTTTTTAATAGATACCAACTGTTCAATGGTATGTATGCCATCTCCAATGACATGTGCACCAACACGTAGTAAAACCGCTTTTGTTTCATCACCAATCACAAAGAAGCGATATTCCGTACCTTTAATAAACTCTTCAATCATGACGTCTTTATCTTCCGTCAAGGCAATTTCAACCGCTTTTAAAAAGTCTTCTTTTGTATACGTCGCTTCTTGAAAAATAGTAATACCCAATCCGTAATTCGTTGACTTTGGTTTAATCACAATGGCATTATCTTTTATCAATGGATAAATGTCTATGGCTTGTTCAATCGATTGCACTTCTTGGCTATTCGGCACACGGAATTTCGCTTGAGACAACACCTTTTTCGTCACCACTTTATTTTCCATCATTAACGGCGAAATGTAATTATCATGACTCGTCATATTGCCGTTTTTAACATATTCTTTATGCTCCCCATAGCGTAACGTTAAAAATTGATCATTGGCGTCTAAAATTTCAATGTGTAACCCATTGACGATTGCATCTTCCAACAACGCTTGAGTCGATAATTCCATTTTATCAAACGCTTGAATACCGTATGGACGTTGCAAAAAGTTTGCTTTATATTCAACTGCTTTTGACAATCCAAATTCCAACATATTTTGATCTTTTGTCGCCATCACTAACTGACCGCCTAACGTTTGCTCTGGATGACTTAACCATTCCAGACGCGTCAACACCACATCACGATCACTAGCTGGAAAATGACACACGTCTATCATTTCTAACATTTGTTCCATCACCCACTGGGCTTCGTTCATATCAACCGGTGCGTCTAATGGGTGTTGTAGCGCTGTTTGTTGCGTGTAATCATTCGTTGGCGTATCTGCTTCATCTAAATACACCATCAACTGAATGAAGAGTTGAATAAAACGTGCATCTTCAACGCTAATACCAACAGGGCTAAAAGGATTAATATCAAACAGACGGAATTCTATATATGAAATGCCTTTTTCAACAAAGTCAGCCACCTTTTTTTGTCCTCTAAAGCGCACACTTGAATAAAACTCTTTTTCCGCAATTAAATCACCGTTTTGCACATATTGTGTAATCGCATTGGCGTACGCTTCAATCGATGTAAACGGCACACGAATTGTTGCATCATTGACATACCCATGATGACTGGCACGTAAACTGCGCACCAACTTTTGTGGTGGTTGCGTTGTTGTGTAATAACCAGCTGGTGTGTCGATAGACGTTCCAAATAAATAAACTAAAATCCATTGATAACGCAGAAATTGACGCGCGATGTGCATGTAAAATGCGTTTCTGTCTGCTATAGAGGCATCATCACCCAATAAACTGTCTAAAAACGTCTCATCAAATCCATAATTAAAATGGATTCCCGATACCATTTGCTTTTGTTTGCCATATTTTTTCGTTAAATATTGGCGATAAGCAATATCCGTTGGATCCATTTGTGCTTCAATGATGTCGTGATCATCGGGTAATTTCGCTAACATGCTCATTGGCCAAATGATTTCATCTTCCGCCATTTCTTTTAACGTCACTTCATGCAAAGCATGTAACCACATTGTTGCTTCTTCAACCGATTTTGTCACCGGTGTAATTAACTCCAATTGGCTTTCCGCATAATCCGTTTGAATGTACGGATGATACGACCGATCGGCAAAACGTTGCGGATGCATTCGGTTGCTTAATTCACCTTTTTTCGTTAAACGTTGCCCTTCTTTTTCAATTCCAATACTACTTAATTGAAAACTTGAAAATAATTCCTGTTCAATAATACGTTGCTTGTAACTCATCTTCTACCTATTTTCCGCAATTTTGATCAATGTCAATTCCATCAAAACATCTTTATCCATTGCACTTGTTTTTAATTGATAATCACACATCGTTAACTGCTCTAAAATCTTTGCAATATGCTCTTTTTGATACGCTCGTGCTTGCCTAGAAGCAATTTGCACACGATACGGATGTTGCGCTAAATATTTAGCCATATCTCCATCTTGATACCCTTGCTCTTGTAACAATCGGCACTGATACATCAAACGATACTGACTCATTAAAATCGCCAACAATTTAATGGGCTCTTCTTTTTGCAAAATTAAATCGCGATACACTTGCACCGCTTTTTTCACCCGATTCGACAGCAAATCTTCACTCAACGTAAAAATATTATTTTCTAGCGATTGATGAACACCCGTTACAACATCTTCTTTTTCTATTGCGGTACGTGGTGTAATTTGCACCATTAATTTGTCAACGGATTGCACCATTACGCCAAGATTCGCATTGGTGCGTGCCACGAGTTCCATTAATGCGTCACGCTCAATTGTAAACTGGTTATCTTTAACATAGCTTGTCACATACGACATTAAGCCATCTTGTGTGAGTGGATTGACATCAATAAATGTAGCGTATTTTTGTAATTTTTTCACAATTTTTTTACGTTTGTCTAACGCTTCACGATGAATAGCTAATACAAAAATGGTTGTTGGATTCGCTTGTTCTACATAGTCACTCAACAATTCAACATCTGCATCAGTCCATTTTGTTTTGTCCCCCGTTAAAAAAGTAGCTTCTTCAACAAAAACTACTTTTTTATCACCAAAAAATGGAAAACTGTTTGCTTCTTCAATGACGTGACTCATCGTCTGTTCTGTAAAATTAAAGACAGACACATTCATTTCTAAATCTTCTTTGGGTAAACATTGTGTTAAAAACTGCTCTTTAATGTTTTGGTATAAATAATGGTCAGTACCATACACCACATACACTAAAGAAAAATCATTTAATTGTATCGCTTTTTTCAGTTGATTCATACTTATCCTCGATTGACTATACTCAATTCATTATAGCATACCGACAAGCAAATCACGCAAAAAAGTGCCTATATATTAGTCATCATCATTCATCGATTCGTTTATGACAGCAAACGATTTTAGATACCATTATCAAAAAAGCCACCAACACCAAATAGTATAGAACCCATTTAACAGAAAACCAAAAAAGCAGTGCCCTAACACCTGAAACGGTTAGGACACCACTTTTAATGTTGTGGTAATTTTTGAGTTAATCTCTCACCACTTATTATTCTTCTTTACTATCCCTAGATTTTTTCTTCAAAACAATTAGGAAAAAATCAAACGCTAAAATACCTAAGGCAAGGACAATAGACATCTGTTGTTCACCCGTAAACGGTAGAAAACCCGAAAGTCCATTTGTTGTTGGTGGGGTCTGCACGTTAGGGATAATCGGCTTCATGTGATTATGAAACACAATATCACTTTTTGCAGATTCACCCGATTTCATGGCAATCAGTTTACCAGTCAACCCATTTTGACCATCATTCAACACACGCACTAGAACTGTATACTCACTCAAATCATATTCAAGAAGTGAATCATCTTTAACTTTTTGTTTAAGCGTATACGTGTAATCTCCAACCTTAGTGTACGTCAATCCTTTAAAATAGGCTGTCGTATTTGATTTAACGTCAAGTTCTTTTTCTGTACCGTCCTCGGCTGTCAAAACAGCTTTAAAAACGGTATTGTCACCTTTATTATTGGTCTGATCATCCATTTCAATAGTCACAGGAATAGTTGTTTCATAACGAATCGACTCTGCAAATGCATACGATTGATTTGTGAACGTCAACAACATGATAAACGTTACGAAATACGTCATCATTTTTTTCATATGATATTCAAAACTCCTTTCTGACTAATTATTTCAAGCTGATTCGCCCAAATAACAAAATACGTCCATTTGTTGTAGTATCCGAACACGTTGATAAACAAATCAACTGATCCGTTGGCTGAACACCAATTTCTCGATAGTGCACGGCGTTATTTTTTACATGCTCCAAAACTCTCATAGCGTCTCGATGCGTTACATTATAAACAATTTCATCAGAAGCTATCGTTTTCATTGCAGCAAATATACTCACATTAAATTCTTTTTCAAATGCTGACAACGTTCCCGTTTGATGTTGTTCAAAAAAGTCTTTTTCTAAAAAATTTTCTAAATCACCAAACATCGCTCTATTGCTCATATGATGCCCGTAAATAACCGTATAAGGATCCAGAAAATCTCGGCTATTTTGAGAATCTAAAAAGATAGCACCCGACAAAGAGAAATTGCCATAAATATCTTTGTTGACATACTCTAATGTGGTTTTTCCAATAACCAAAGGGTAGTCAATATGTGTATCATCAATGGTCAACCAACCCACCACATCAGAATTTATTTTTTGTAAATCCGATAAGGATAGCGAACTATTATTCTGATGTGGTTTGTACGCCAGTAACTCTTTCGATACAAAGGCGCCTTGGCTAATTCTCATATTATCCCAAAGGCAATAACTACCAAAAAGAAACATGAGTAGTGATAATATCAAGAAACACTTTTGAATCACTCTATTTCCCGCTCGTGCGAATATAGCCGCTTTTTCCATGAAGTATTCCTAATTATTCTTCTTCTGAACGTCTACGTAAGCTCAATACAAGCATACCAGCAGCTGCTGTTACTAATAATAAATATGGTCCGTATTCAAGTAATAAACCTGTTGGTGTTGTAATTTCTTTTTCGTTAATGAATGTTACTGTATCATCAGAAGTAATTTTTTTATTTTCTACTGTAGCACCTTCTACTGCTTCAGCATTTTCACCATCTTTATGTTTTGTTGAGTAACCTTCAGTAGCATAAGAATTTTCTGTTACCGTAACTTTGTCATCTTTTGATAAACCACTAATTTCTGCCCATTCACCGTCTTTTAATGTAATGGTAACTTCGTCGCCTTTGCTTTCGATTTTAGCAGCAGCACGAGATGTATTGTTGAATTTTACATTATACTTTTCGCCGGCATCTCCATCAACTTTAAGTTTAAAGGTAAAGTCTTTTTGTTTATCCCCTTGGTTACCACGAACTTCTTTTTTAATTTTCAATTTACTTAACGCTTTATTAGGGTCTGTATTTGTGTTTCGTGTTGGTTCTTCATTTTTTGGTTGGTCATTTGGATTAGTTGGGTCTGGTGTCACTGGAACTGGTCCAGGTTCAACACCGTAGTCATTCACAAAACCACCGCCAGTTGAATCTTTAACTTTATTATTTTCTTTATTCACAAATGTATAAGAATACACTTCCATACCATTTGCGCCGTTTTGTACATAAACGTCAAAATATTTTGAATCTGTACGGTAATGCATACCCGCATAATCACCTACTGTTTCAGTAATGACATAGCGATATACACCCGGTGATGTAAATTTATCATTAACAATTTTTAATTTAGCTTTTTGTTTTGAATAAATTACATTATTATTCAATGAGCTTTCTACTTCTGGTGTTAAATCAATTGTGTCGTTTTCAAAAACAACCCCACCTTCAATACCTGCTTTAACGGCATTATTTCTCTCATCTGCATCTGCAGCCGTACCCGGAGCGACATTAAATGTAAACGATGTAGCTGGTCCATAAACACCAGTCTCTTTACGCACCCATTTTTGAATATCAACATGCATTGGAACATCTGTATTTCCTTCTGCATGAACGACACTTGGCACATTTGTTGCTAATAAGCTTAAAGCTAAAGCTGACATACTTATTTTCTTAATAGATTTCATAATTCCATTCCTTATTTAAATATTAGATTTTCTTAAAATAGTAATAATTTTTCCTTTTATCGAGTGAATATTAACCGGTCCAAAATAGCGACTGTCTTTACCACCTTCTCGATAATCTACAAGAACAAACACTTCTTCATTTGATAATTGAAGTGGATACGTCACATCCGAATCATATTGAGCGGTTGTTTGATAAATATAGTTTTCAGTCAATAAACTGTCGTTTACTTTCACACGATTATCTTTTGTAATTTCTACCTTTTCACCAACTGTTGCAATAACACGTCCTAAATAATATTTATCGTCCTTTTCAAAGTAAATGACATCACCACTACGCACACTTTTTTCTAAACGGTAGTATAGGAATATATCTCCCGCACTCATGCGCGGCATCATTTCATCATTTGGCACTGAACTTAACCCAAAGACAAAACCAAAAAGAAGATATACACTCCCTAACAATAGGATAAGGTGTTTGAAAAAACGACTAATGTCCTCTTTATCACGCAATCGCTTTAACCGTTGCTTGATAATACTCTCAACAGTTTGTTCTTTAATCGGTTTCCTTTTGTTCATCATGATGACTCCTTCTAGCATTGATAAGGCTATCACGTTCTGCCAGTAAGGCTTCATATTTTGCTTCGTGTATTGCGATTAATGTTTGATACTCTTGTTGTAAGCTAGCTAATTTTCTCCAAACATCTTTTTCGTCTACACCAAAAAATAATTTCTTTTTAAACTTTAATTGTTTAAAAAATGTGAGTAATTCCTCTTCACTTTTAATCGTCATAGTGTCTACCTCTTCTTTGTGAAACGACAATATAAAAAATCGCTACGAGTGCAAATCCACTTAATAGCATTGCAGGGACACTATCAAAAAATAGTCCTGTAGGCGGAGAAGCAATTTTCGTATTTTTAAACACGACATGAGCATTGTCACTCGCTCCATCCACTTCATATTCCCAAATTTTTATTCCATTTCTATCCGCTAAACTACCTAATGGTTTTTTCTCCATGATGTTCGGATTATTCAATGCAAATTTCCATGTTTCGACATTTTGAACATGATCATTCTTTACTTCTGCAATTCGAATACCGGCTCCCTCTGGTAAAACAGTAAACCGTTTGCTTGGATCTGTTTGATCTGCCGTTATTTGCTCTAGCGTTTTTGTTTCACCCGGACGAAGCGTAAAGCTTCCGTTTATACTACTTCGAGATTCAAACACCGAACCGGGTAGATGGATTTTATAATGAAAAGTAAACTCTCTATTAGGTGTATTATTATCAATCTGATTCCCATCAACTTCTTTTTTTACGGTAATCAGCGCTTCACGTTGCCAACGCGCATACAAAACATTTGCATTTTCTTTATTTAACGTATCGACATGAAATTTATCGCCAATTTGAGCTATTTCTCCATTGGCTGTTGGTTGAGTAGACCACCCTAAAAATTTATATCCCACTAAAGATAATTTATCGCCAAAGAATCGAGTAGGATTGCTTCCACCAATTTTCGCATTATCATCATTCGCCTCAAATTGTTGAACTAAAGAATTTGGCTGTTGACTTGAATAAAGTGATGGATAATTAAAATGATATGTCACATCGACTTTTCGATTTTCCGACCACTGAGCATATAAATGTGTATCCCCAGCAGGTAGTGTAATGGCATCTCCCGGATAATAAGTTATCCCCGTACCATCAGCCTTCGTATTCCAACTCACAAAACCTTCCGATGTATCTGGTGCTGTCCAACCCCAGCTTGATTCTATTTTTTCAACTTTACCATCAACATCTGGAAAATCTGAATTCGTTGCTTTTTTCGTTTCTCCAGTTGCTGTATTTGGATGATAATACAAATTAGCGACTGTTGTTGGTATCCATTGTGCAACTAATGTAATATTTCGATTGACTTCTGAATTAAAATTATACAAATTACCATTTAGTTTCCACCCAGCAAATCGATAATTTGGTCGTGTTGGATCTGTCGGTTTTTGTGCACTGTCTCCAGATGCAAGTGGCAAACTTGAAACAGGCGTTCCACCGTTACTATCAAAAGTTACCGTTACGTCCACTGGTTTCCAAATCGCATATAACACTAAATTGCTTGCGTCCATTTTATAAGAACCATCAAATTTTATAAATTTAGAACCGGCAGGGTCTAATGCCCACCCTTTCCAAACATAATGTGATGGAATATCCGCTGGTCTGCTAGGTTCAGCCAAATTATATGTCGTATCTAACGTCGCACCATAAGGAACATTTGTTTTATTCCCAACCGTTATGGCATTGCCATACTTATAATCAATCGTGTATCGTTTTCGATTTAGACGGACATCATAACCTATTCGATTTGGTTCCAGTGAACTTCTTTCACTTACGGGGAAAAATCTGTTTGCATTATGATATGACGCTGATACAAGCTCGTATCCTCTAAATTTATTGGTTAGCGTAAATCTTGCTCCACTCAATTCTGCTTTTTGACCATGTACCAGACGATATGAACCATCAGGTTCTTGAACATGCCAATAAATTGTATACGCATTTCTTTCGTTTATCGGTGACGTGTATCTTAAATGAACGATGTAATTCGCAATATCTCTCATATGGCGATCTTCAAATTTAAAATCTGGCCAATAAGTTGTTGCAGCAACAGTAGAACTTGTTCTACCTGTATCAAATCTAAAGTTTGGTGTCCCCGATTGCAATTCAGGAAAATCAGTAATTGGTGACTCCCAAATTCCACGTGATACATAGAATGGTCTAGTTTCATTTGCTACATAATAATTAACCGTCACAACTTTTCGATCATAATAAACATTGATAATGGTTGAGCCATCACCTTTTATTTTGTCATAATTACTTTCTGCACGAACAAATCCAAATCCTCGCTCATTTTCCAAGGCAACAGATGTAGGGGTTGTACTTCCCGTATCGACATTCGATACAACCGTACTCTTCCAATAATCATAGTCTTCACGATTTGGATCGGGTTGTCCTAGCGGATGTGTTACTTTTTGCTTCCAATAAACAATCGTGTAACTCGTTTTACTTGGTGTCCATTTAGCATAAATCGTTGTATCACGTTGTGGTCTAGCGTCCCAGTTAAATGGGACTTTTAATTCTTTATCTGCAAACCACCCTGCAAAAGTATATCCTTGTCTAACCGGATCTGCTGGTTTCTTTGTTTTATTTTGTTGATTTTGTAAAATATAAACTGGAGAAAGAGATTCTGCTCCGTTTGTTTCAAAATAAATCCAGCGCGCTGATTGTACAATAGGATAAAGATCCATATCCGACGTTACAGGTGTACCTTCAGCAACCGGTGTCCGTCCATCCAATGTTCTCGACCAACCTGTCAATACTTTCCCATCGTCTGCTACAAAAGGAATATTTTTAAAATCTAATACATCATTACCATCTGATCGTGGATATTTTTGTGTAAACCACGCTGGTGAACCTTGCTCAGATTTCGATAAGTACCGTACAAAATATGCTTTTTCATACCGTGCATAGAGTTTTGTCTCTCTATTCGTTCTCAACGGTCCTTCTACTGTAAATCGATTATCAGCAAACTTTGTTCCACCTGTTTGAGCGGTATACCACCCTGTAAACACATACCCATCTTTATAAGTTGTTGGCGGTTTGCTTAATTTTTCTCCAGTAGATAATCTACGCACGTATTGCTCTCGTCCTTGTTCATCATAGAAACGATATGTATGAACGTTATGATTACTCAATCCTGTTCCTATGTAAACAGAAAAACTTTTTGCATCAAATGTAACGGTATCATCTTTTGCTGCTTTTGGTGTCACTTCCTCTTTTTGTTGCGTATCTCCTTCAACGTGATAAATCTTAATATTCGAAGCATCTTCAAAAATTGGATTTGACACACTCACTTGAATGCTATCAGATTCTTTTGGATTAAAAACACGTCCACTTGCATCATAAATCGTAATATCATAAGCAAATAAAACTGTTTCATTCCCTGACGGCACTTCAGCAGGATAAGCTTTGACAATGGCACCTCGTGGCATTTTTCCACGCAATGTAATCACACTCACATCTTCGGCTACTTCCTGATAACTAGCGTCTTGATAGATAGTTGCTTGTAATTCTTGTTCCACCGTATCGGCGTCACTAACATTGTCTATATTGTCTGATGTTCGTATTCGATTAACGTGTTCTGTGTGTTGCTCTTGGGCAAATGTTATCAATGGACCAAATACATTTGTCGATTGCGCAACTAACATCAAAACGGTCAACCAAACCAAACATTTTTTATTTACAGTTTTCACTTCTACCCTCTTTCTTCATGAAATAGATTACTAAAATATCCTTTCGAAAAAATTTTCAAACAGGGATACAATAGTGTGTTGTCGTGAACTGACGTATAATATTTTATTATTTCACAAATCATACTGTCAATAGCATTTTCAACATTATTTGCTTAGGAAACTATAAAATTAAACTAACCAATGACACAAAAAAAACACCTATAGAATGTACTTTCAATCACAACAAAAAAAGAGCGTACATTTGGGTAGATTTCACATCATTTTGCACCTTAATAAAACAAAAAAAACAGTGACTTAACACTGGTTAAATCACTACCTTTATCAATCACCAACACCATTTATCATAGAGCCCATAAATTTAGAGCTAGTGCCATATGCCATCAACTCTAAAAATGATACAGCCCTTTTGTCTACATCATTTAAAAGGTGTTGATAGCAACATTCGCAAGCCACCAACACCAAATAGTATAGAACCATTTATTGACACGCAAAAAGCGCCGGATAACCGACGCTTTCTTTCTTATAATTTTGCAATTGTTTCTTCAACTAAAGCAATCACTTCATCAACTGTTGAACATTCGTTAACCGCTTTTTCAGCCATCACTTTCATTTCAGCTGCATCTAATTTTTTCATTAAACTACGTGTTTTTAAGACACTTGACGCGCTCATTGAGAACTCGTCTAATCCTAAACCAACTAATAACGGCACAGCTGTTTGGTCACCAGCCATCTCGCCACACATACCTGCCCATTTACCTTCTGCATGAGCTGAATCGATAACGTGTTTAATTAATGTTAAAATTGATGGATTGTATGGTTGGTACAAGTAAGAAACTTGTTCATTCATACGGTCAGCAGCCATCGTGTATTGGATCAAGTCGTTTGTTCCAATACTGAAGAAATCAACTTCTTTAGCGAATTGGTGCGCTAATACAGCTGCCGCTGGAATTTCAATCATGATACCCACTTGAATATCAGATGACACACTCACACCTTCACTCATCAATTCTGCTTTTACTTCTTCTAAAATCGCTTTTGCTGAACGGAATTCTTGTACTGTTGCAATCATTGGGAACATGATACGTAATAAACCATGAACAGACGCACGTAACAACGCACGCAATTGTGTTTTAAACATATCTTTTTGATCCAATGAAATACGAATCGCACGATACCCTAAGAATGGGTTCATTTCATGTGGTAATTGTAAGTATGGTAACTCTTTATCCCCACCAATGTCCATTGTACGAACAACAACAGGTTTACCGTCCATACCTTCTAAAACCGCTTTATACGCTTCATACTGCTCGTCTTCTGTTGGGAATTCAGCAGAGTCCATGTATAAAAATTCTGTACGGTATAAACCGACACCTTCCGCACCGTTTGCATGCACACCTTTTAAGTCTTTTGGTGTACCAATGTTTGCAGCAATTTCAAAATGTTTGCCATCTTTTGTAACAGTTGGTTCGTTTTTCAACATTTCCCATTCTGCTTTTTGATCAGCAAACGCTTTTGCTTTCGCTTCGTATTCTGTAATTTCCGCTTCACTTGGGTTGATTAACACATTACCGTCTAAACCGTCAATGATTAAAACATCTCCGTTTTCAACTTCTTGTGTTATTGTACCTGTTCCAACAATTGCTGGAATTTCCAATGAACGCGCCATAATTGCAGAGTGAGATGTACGTCCGCCAATATCTGTGATAAAGCCTTTTACAAACTCACGATTTAATTGTGCAGTATCACTTGGTGTTAAGTCACGTGCCACAACAATCACTTGCTCTTTAATTGTTGCAGGACTTGGTAACTGTACACCTAATAAATTCGCTAATACACGTTTTGTAACGTCGCGAATATCCGCTGCACGCTCTTGCATGTAAGCATTGTCTGTCATTGATTCAAACAACGCAACAAACATATCTGCCACTTCTTTTAAACCAGCTTCAGCATTTACAGATTTTCCTTTAATAGTTGTTTGAATTTGTTCAACTAATTCTGGATCACCCAATACCAATAAGTGCGCTTCAAAAACTTGTGCTTCTTTTGGTCCTAAGTTTGCTAAAGCAACGTCACGAATGGCTTCGATTTCTGATTTAGATTGTGCTAACGCTACATCTAAACGATCTAATTCTGCTTGAACATCAGATACTTCACGTGTTTGGAAAGATAAATCTGGTTCAATTAAACGATAGGCCTTTGCAACCGCAACCCCATCACTTGCCGCAATACCTGTTAAGTGTTTTGCCATATTAGTTTGTTAATCCTTCTTTCTTCATTGCTTCGTCAATTGCTGCCATTGCGTCAACTTCATCAGCACCTTCACATGTGATTACCACATCTGCACCTTGACCAACACCTAAAGACATAACGCCCATAATTGATTTTAAGTTTACTGAACGTCCTTTATATTCTAAGTTAATATCAGAAGCAAATTTGCTTGCTGCTTGTACTAATAATGTTGCTGGACGTGCGTGGATTCCTGTTTCCGCTACTACGTGATATTCTCTTTTTTCCATGATAAAAGTCTCCTTTTATAATATATATTATTGTTTCGAGCATTTGCCCATTACTTCACCATTCTATCACGTTTCCAATTCACACTCAACACTTTTGTAAGGGATTACCATTGTTGTATACCTTTGTTTTCATTTACGGCATTTCATTTTCAAAAACCTTTTTCAAAACGTTACGATAAATAGACGTCTTCTATTTTTTAGCACAAAAATGTATCCGCTTTATTGAAAAAGAGAATGAAAACAGAAATTTCATGTCATCAAACAGGTTTTATCAATAGCAGACAACTTTGGGTGTATCATTTTTAAGGTGGCAACCATATATCATCAACCCTAACGCTATAAACCATCACCCTTAACGCCATTAGGCATAAACCTTTTAAACATCACACATCATTATTTATACGCTACACTCTTATTTTAACAAAACAACAAATTCATAACCGCCACTCATTTCAAGCAAGCAAATGACCACACAAAAACCGCCTATTGCTAGGCGGTTCGAATGGATTGATTAATCTTTTGAAACAAATTTTTCATTGAATAAAGGACTTACAGATAAGTTGTTGTGAATACGTCTAATCGCTTCAGCCAACAATTTACTTACTGATACCGTTACAATTTTATCGCTTTGTTTATCCTCATTTAACTGAATAGAGTCTGTGACAATAACTTCTTTAATGACAGAATCATTTAAGCGTTCTACTGCCGAACCAGATAAAATGGCATGCGTACAACAAACGTACACTTCTTTTGCACCACCGATTTCTTTAAGCGCTCGAGCACCCAATGTAATGGTTCCTGCCGTATCAATCATGTCGTCAATGACGATACAAGTTTTACCTTCAACATTACCAATGATATTCATAACTTCAGCAACGTTTTCTTTTGGACGGCGTTTATCAATAATTGCCAATGGCGCATGTAAAAATTCTGCTAATTTACGTGCACGTGTTACCCCACCATGATCGGGAGAAACAACGACAACATCACTAAATGTGGCAGGTCTTTCTAAGAAATAGTTCGCTAATAATGGCGCACCGAATAGGTGATCCACAGGAATATCAAAGAAACCTTGAATTTGTGCGGCATGTAAATCTAATGTAATGACACGGTCTGCACCTGCATGTGTAATCATGTTGGCTACTAATTTAGCTGTAATTGGCTCACGAGATTGCGCTTTACGTTCTTGACGTGCGTAGCCGTAATACGGAATAACAACCGTAATGGTTTTAGCACTTGCACGACGTAACGCATCCATCATAATTAACAATTCCATTAAATTGTCATTTACAGGATGAGAAGTAGATTGCACGATGTAAACATCGCCACCACGAATACTTTCATCAATGTTGATTTTAATTTCTCCATCACTAAAATGTGAAACCGTCAACTTTCCTAACTTTGTACCTAAAGCATCAGCAATTTTTTCTGCTAACGGTTCATTTGAACTTAACGAAAAAATTTTAAACGATGAATCGGTAATGTGTCCCATGTCCATTTCCTCCGATAAAAAGAGTATTTTATTTTGTACTCTCATCTTACTACTTTTTATATTTTTTTTCTAGACTAATTTAACCTTTTATTGATTTTTCATGTACGGCAATGACGAAACATAATCTTCTTTATTTTCTTGTCTACTCCGTGCAATCGCCAATGCGTTAGCGGGTACATCTTTTGTAATGGTTGATCCTGCGGCAATAAAGGCACCTTGTCCAATTTCAACAGGCGACACAATATTCGCATTACAGCCAATAAAACTATCATCACCAATAGTGGAATGATGTTTATATTTACCATCGTAATTTACAATAATTGTTCCGCAACCGATATTGATACGTTCGCCTAAAGTGGCATCTCCGATATACGTTAAATGACCCATTTTGGTGTCGTCACCAATTGTTGAATTTTTAACTTCCACAAAATTACCGACGTGAACACGTTTACCTAAACGACTGTTTGGACGAATGTGCGCCATCGGACCAACATCTGCCCCTTTATCAATATAAGATTGTTCAATACTTGATGAGCGAACCGACACATTATCTTCAAGTGTACTATCGATAATCTCACTATTCATTGACACAAAACAATTTTTACCAATACGCGTTTTTCCTTTCAAAAACACACCCGGTTCGATAACCGTATCTTCACCAATAACAACACGTGATTCAATATAAGTGTTGTCCGGATCAACTAAAGTTACACCATTTAACATATGCTCGCGGTTAATGCGTTTTTGCATAATGTTTTGAGCTTGTGCTAAAGCTACACGGTCGTTGACACCCAAACTTTCACTAAAATCGCTCAACTGATATGCCGTTACGATTTCTCCACGATTTTTTAACAACTCAATGACATCGGGCAAATAATACTCCCCTTGCGCATTGTTGTTCGTCACTTCTTCTAACACTTCAAATAACAACGCGTTGTCGAACACGTACGTTCCCGTATTGATTTCTTTAATGGCTAACTCTTCCGTGGTGGCATCTTTATGCTCAACGTTTTTCACGACAAACCCATTTTCATCACGCACAACACGACCATATCCCGTTGGGTCATCAGCAATTGCCGTTAAAATGGTTGCTTTAGCGTTTTGAGCGTGGTGGAAATGCATCGCTTCTTGAATAGTGCGCTCCGTAATTAATGGTGTATCACCACATAAAACAATTGTGACACCTTCTTGATTAGCTAACATCGGTTTAGCTTGTTTTACGGCATGACCCGTTCCAAGCTGTTCTTTTTGCAGTGCATATTGCACACGATCTTGTAAAAGCTCTTTAACGGCATCTGCACCATATCCAACAACGGTTACAATTTTATCTGCACCAGCCAATTCAACTTGTTTGACCACATGTTCAACCATTGGTTTACCACAAACTGGATGCAACACTTTATACAGTTTTGATTTCATACGCGTGCCTTTTCCTGCCGCTAAAATAATTGCAAATTTATTCATTTGAACGCTCCTTTAATCTTCTAGGGGTATTATACATGATTTTAATGAATTTATCATCACTGATCATCGTCTACCTAATGCTTATACGACGACAAGTACAAGCAATATACTGATTTTTTAGCAATAATACGCACTATCGTTTACCCTACTTTAAATCATTCATTTAATAACATTGTCCACGCACAATGACATGACTACAATGTGGATACCCCCCTATTTTGATGCAGTCATCATTTTTGTGATTGTATAAATTGTTTATACCACGCAAAGCTATCTTTTTTGTATCGCTTATACGTGCCGTTACCGTAATTATCGGCATCGACATACACCACACCATAACGCTTATCCATTTCACACGAACCGGCAGATACAATATCAATAATTCCCCAAGCGATATAGCCGAACACATCGACGTTATCTTCGTGTTTCGCTTTCATGATTTCATCAAAATGCGATTTAAAATAATCGATACGGTATTCATCATGAACTTTCCCATCAGCTGTCAATTCATCTTTTGCGCCTAACCCATTTTCACAAATGAGAACGGGCTTTTGATAACGATCGTACGCCTTATTTAGTGTTGTGCGTAAACCAACTGGGTCAATTTGCCAACCCCATTCGCTTGCTACTAAATACGGATTTTTAGTTGTTACGACTAAATTGCCCGCCGTCTTTGGCGCTTCATCAATCGAAATGACACTTGATGAATAGTATGAAAAGGACATAAAATCACACGAATAGTTTTGCAGTAATTCTCGTTCCTCATCGCTAAACTCTAACGCAACATCATGTTTTTTAAAAAATGGCGTCATGTAATAAGGGTACTTGCCGTTCATCAAGACATCTGCACAAAACCATTGATTGATTTGTTCTTCTTGTACCATTTTTAAATTTTCTTGTGGCTTTGCACTCATTGGGTAGTAACAAAAACACGCAATCATCGCACCAAATTGCCCACGTATTCCCATTTCACGTGCTTGCTTAATGGCACGGGCATTCGCTACAAATTGATTGTGCAACGATTGAAAAACATCTTGATAACGATAAGGGGTTTGCGCATCTTCACGAATTAACCCCGTCCCATTAAACGGACTGAAAAATCCCGTATTAATTTCGTTAAACGGCAACCAATAATCAACGGCATGCCCCCAGCGTTTAAAAATAAACGTGATATAACGCATATAAAAATCAATCATGCGTTTACTTTTCCAACCGCCATACGTTTCAACTAAATATAACGGCACTGCATAATGTGTTACCGATAAAAAAATTTTAATGTGATGTTGTGTTAAAAAATTAAAAATACGATCATAATACGCCACGCCCACAGGGTCCGGCACTAATTCATCTCCTTTCGGAAATAAACGTGCCCAAGAAATTGAAAAACGGTAAATATCCAAACCCAATTCCTTAATCAATTCCAAATCTTCTTCAACGTGTCCAAACCCGTCCGTTCCTTTACGAAACGGATAATAGTATGTCGATTGTATATTTTTCGCCTCATCGATGACCTGACGCGTCAATAAACGGGTCGCCGTCGTGGCATTGTTCGTACGCGGTAAGTAAGGACGACAATCTTGCGTATCCATACCTTTACGACCATCAAATCCTCCTTCATACTGTGCCGATGATGTCGCACCACCCCACAAAAAGTTTTTCATGTTTCCCCTCCTTAAAACAACAAAATAAACAACACTTTACTTTATTTTAACACAGAAAGAATAACCTTTTCATAACAGAGTGATTTTTATAAAGATTTTTTAGAAAGTTAAACATAGCGCTAAAAAACAGACAAAAAATTAAATGCCTCACTATTGGACAAAATAAAAAGCATCTAGAATTATCTAAATGCTTGAAATTGTATATTCTTTAACTTTAAAATCCAATTTATCTTTAATTTTTTCAAATAGCAAAATTGTTTCATTGGGAGTATTTTTATCAAACGTCAAAATAACACCATCTTCAGTATACTCTACCGCAGACACCCATTTATCTATTTTTTTAAAATAAATTAAAGTTTCTTTTTGTGGTATAGTCATTATGTCCATCGTAACACGCCTTTCACCAATTCTACCAAACGGGCATCTTCAACGTTACTATTTAAAACAATAACATCTGCAACTAATTCATTTATATTTCCTTTAGAAAATGCCGATTTTACATTCACACTAATTTTACTTAAGTATTGTCCATCTATAAACAATTGTTTTTTTACATAACTAAATAATTTTGAATCTAATTCATGTTTTGCTTGTTCAACGTTATTATACCGCTTTTCATTTGCTCTGTAAAACGCTTTCGCAATACCAAACAAAAAGTTTTTCATGTTTCCCCTCCTTAAAACAACAAAATAAAAAGCACCTAGAATTATCTAAGTGCTATACGAATATAACTGTTTGACCAACCTTTAATTCTTGTGTTTTTTCAATAAAAATATCAATATCACTTGAAATTGGAACACCTTTAATTTTATGGAAATTAATTCCATCAACTGTTATAGTTTTTCCCATCACACGACTTGGTATTTTGCTATAAAAACTAACAATTGTTCCGACTGGAGTTTGAATAATCTCTTTAATTTTCATATTTCTTTAACTCCTTTTTCAAAATTTTAAATTGCGTTCTGTATACTGTATTTCCACTACAGGTATATTATACCTTTTAGACAAAGAAAGCAAATAGTGTTGCGCTTCTTTTTCACGTTTAATTGTAACGACTAGCACGCTTTTGTATCAAAACTATTTCATGCAAATAACTATCGTTAACGATGTTTCTTAAATGCTTCGTTCACAAGTTAGTATCATTTTCAGACATATACGTCATAAACGCATCAATTTTTTCTAATCTATCGACTTTTCAATACGATTCGCAGATGTTGCACTGTCCATATCTGATAAATTAACAATAATTTGAAATAATTCTAATAAATTTATGAAACCAAAAAGAGAGAACCTTTTAAGATTCTCTCTAAAACTATTGATTTTATGACTTTTTAAAATCTTTAGATACTTATAAAAACACACTCTTGAATGCATTTCAAAGACTAAATTCATTAATCATCATTTAAAGTCATTTCTTATTGTTTTCATCATCTACTCACTAACATCAGTTAGTACATCAACAACATTTCCTGTCGATAATATCACAATATACGCATGTGTCACTTTTTTTCCTAAGCTTGCTTCTAATGCGCGCACATACGTTGTTAGCTGTACACGATAACGTGCAACAACATCATCTTGCGTAATGTTTCCGCCTACATAATCTGTTTTGTAATCAAATAACACAACGCCATCTGGTGTTTCATAATACCCGTCCACAATACCGTGAACCAGTACATCCGATTGATTCTCTTCCAATTGAGAAAACAGTTCCTTACCTTGAACAAGTAATGAAAATGGTACTTCAACACGTAACGTGTGTGCATGTTTTTTCATATCGTTTGCTAAGTCGGTACCAAAAAAACGCAACACATTGAAGTAATTGATTTTATCCGCTACATTTTGTTGTAAAACACCTTTTGCCACCAACTGATTGGCTTGTGATTGTAACGACGCCATCGTCACTTCTTGCGTCATATCCATACTTTGTAATAAAACGTGTGTTGCCGTTCCAATCATCGCCGGTGTAACAACTTCTTGTGACACCATAAATTTAGGTTTGGCAAAATCGTTTGTCACAAAGCGATACGTCGGGTTATCCAATTCCATTAAAATCGGGTCTTCATATAAACGTTTCAATTCCGACACCGACTGATAACTCGTTGTTTTTGTAGTGTTTTCAAATGGATAATCCCCCGTTAAATTTGATAGTGTTTGCTCTAATATACCTTGTTGGCTTTTTGATGATACAACACTTTCTTTCTGCACAGCAGACATCGGATTCACTTTAAAATCAGATACATTATAAAATTCATAATGAAATTTTGCTGGATGGTTTTTTAAACTATTTGGAATATACGCATGCGTCACAAAATCATTGCGATGATGTTCATGACGGACAAGCGCCATACTAATCCAATCAAATGCCGTTACACTGCTTTTTTCACGTTTACCTTGGGGTAAAAAGAGATGCGGATAATCTTGTAAAAAATCAAATTGTTCAAAATAGTGTTGACGGGATTTAGCACGTCCTACTAGAATCAATTTTTCTTTAGCACGTGTGAGTGCCACATATAATTTACGCATTTCTTCTGCCAATAATTGACGACGTTTAAACCATTTCATGCCCGTATGTGCCAATGTTTGATATTTCCATTTTTTGACAACATCAAAATCGTACGTCCCTACACCAAATTCTTCGGTAAAAATACTATCCCCTTTAATGTCTTGTAAATTGAATTGTTTTGCCAAGTCCATACAATAGACAATCGGAAATTCCAAACCTTTACTAGCGTGTATCGTCATGACACGTACGGCATTTTCACCTTGTGATAAAAGTGGCACTTGCGCAATGTCTTTATCTCTTTCTTGCATGCGTTCAATAAATTGAACAAACTGAAATAACCCTTTAAAGCGTGTTTGTTCGTACGCTTTAGCCGTATCATAAAGCGCATGTAAATTGGCTTGTCGTTGGACGCCTCCCGGCAGACCGCTAACAAAATCTAAAAATAAGGTTTGATCGTAAATATCCCAGATGAGCGCAACAATACTTTCTTTATTTGCCATATATCGCCAGCGACGCAAGCGCTCAATAAATACCGTCACTTTTTCAAATAAGGCATCATGAAATGCGTTCTGCTGTACACCACCGACACGGTAATCGTCCACAAAACGCAATAGCGCGCGGTAATAATCAGACGTTTGATCATTAATTCGAATCGCCGCCAACTGCGAATCATCTAAATCAACTAGCGGGGAACGTAAAACGGACACTAACGGAATATCTTGGTACGGATTATCAATAACACGCAAAAGCGATAACATGATCATAATTTCAGTCCGCTTAAAGTAGCTATCGGATTCTTGAATAACAACAGGAATACCATACGTTTCAAAAATCTCTTTAATTTTGACATTGTTTTTCTTCGTTGGAGATAATAGCACAATATCTTGATACGTCGCTTTTCGATTAGCTAAATCAAACCCTTCTGAAATCAAACGATTGATATGATTGGCAACCATATGAATTTCACCTTCCGTTGCAGAATCCACCTCATCATTTTCAGTATCGTCTTGGTCATCATTTTCATAAATCAACACCGACACATCACTATCTTCTTCATTTGGAAAACTCGTATTCCCATGCACAAGCATCGCATCCCCGTCATAATTCATTCCAGACAACACCTCGTCCATAATTTGCTGGAAAATAAGGTTTGTTGCATGAATGACGCTCCCACGTGAACGGAAATTTTCTTTCAGCAAAATGCGAACACCATCGGCGTTATCTTTAGCATACGCGTGATACTTTTCTAAAAACAACTTAGGATCTGCTAAACGAAACGCATAAATTGACTGCTTCACATCCCCTACCATAAACACATTTTTACCATTCGACACCGCTTGAATAATGCTCTCTTGCAAACGGTTCACATCTTGGTATTCATCCACCATAATTTCGTGGAAATGATTTTGATAATACTGCGCCACACTTGATACTTTTCGTGTGTTGTCGTGTTGTAAAGGCATTAAAATATTTAAAGCCAAATGCTCCAAGTCACTGTAGTCCACTAAATTATCTGCTTGTTTTTCTTGTGCATAAAGTTGTGCAAACCGTTTGGTTGCGCGTGCTAATGTTTGAATATTGCCCAATGCCGATTGTAAACGAGCAATTTGTGCTTGTTCATCGGCAAAATAAACCGCTTCGATCACCGATTCAACTATTTTTTTAGATGCGTTACGCAACCCTTTAGCTTTATCAATCGCTTCTTGAAAATCTTCACTATCTTTTATTTTCCCAATCATACGAGCATACTCGTACTGTGTCACAAATTGATAAATGTTGTCATATGTATCGAATTGCTCTAGTTTATCCAACCAAATGGCATAAAACTGACGCTCTTCTTGAAGAAATTGAGTGAGCTTGTCTAGCACTTTTTCACCGGCCAAAGTGTCTATCGCTTCATCGATCATTGTTAAAGCATCCATGACATTTTGTTGAATAAACGGCAACAATAACTCCCGATACAAGACACTTTCGTGAATCGTTGTGACGTAATATATCGTCGCTAAATCGTCTAGCCATTGGTCTGGTGCACTTTTTGAACGTGAAAAATCATATAGTTGAATGATGAGTTCAGCCACTTTTTTATCGGTACGTTTTGTGGCATAACTAAACATCAAACGCATAAAATCTTCATCGTCGCTCATCTCATTCACAATCATTTCATAGACACTTTCTTTCATTAACGAAATTTGTGTTTCATCCGTCAACATTTGAAAAACGGGATCCATGTGAATGTGTTCAAAGTGACGTGCAATCAACTTGGAACAAAAAGCATGAATGGTACTGATTTGTGCTTGCGGTAATAACGTTAATTGCTCTTGCAAATGATCGACTAAAGCATCATTTTTAAGGTCGATTTGTGCATTAATTTCTTTTTTTATGGCAGATTCAATACGCTCTTTCATTTCTAACGTTGCCGCATCGGTAAACGTACAGACTAATAATTGATCAACACGAACCCCTTTTTTTAATTTTTCAATAATGCGTCGCGTTAAAACGGTTGTTTTCCCTGATCCAGCAGAAGCCGATACTAGTATATTTGTACCGGTTAAATGAACTGCTTGCCATTGCGAATCTGTAAATTGCTCATTTTGTGGTTTTTCTGGAATACAACTAATCATGCACTTCACCTACTTTTTGTTGAATTTTCATTAAAATATCATCGTACGTGTTCGGTTTTTCAAAACGACGATAACGGTTTGTTGATTGTGTTGCGTCAAACAAAGAAATACTCCGATATTCATTTAATGACGGAATATACGGCGAATTTTCAATCGGATAAAGCGAAATATCGCCCGATAAAATGCGGTGACCCGCCTCTTTGATTTTTGCCATTAAATAATTAAATAACAGTGGTAATTGCGTTGTCTCAAAAATAAACGGTTGATTTTTAACATACTCTCCTTTTGTTGTCAAACGTGCATGATAAATCGCTTGATTGTCATCAAGTTCTTTTAACACCTGACTTGGTGACACAATTAACCCTTTTTGTTTCATCATCAATCGTTCTTCATCTACCTGTTGTGCCATTTGATACTCAAAATTCACTTCCCGATAAAACGCTCCAATCGGATGTTTATCTTTCGCAAAATAGGCATTTGCCACATATAAGTAGGTCATTAACTGTAACGACACACCTTCATAAAATTGTTCCAATTTAAATTGACGGTCACTTGATTTATAATCAACAACGCTATAATAGTGATCATTTGCATCTAATCGGTCAATAATCCCACGCAAATGTACCGCCGTTTTTGAATCAATTGGTATTGGTGGCACACTTAACATGCCCGCTTGTGCTTGTGTGCCAAATCGCATTTCTGTTGCGATAGTGTTTAATGATGTCATTTGATTTTGTCGATACAATTCCATTATCGTTTGTTGCAACGTTTCTTCAATCAAGCGTTTAGAAAATTGCATGGATTTCGTACGATTAAACACTTGATTTTGTGGTAAATCAAAGGTTCTATTGAGTTCCTGTTGTGTCAAATGCACCACATCGTCTAACGTTAAATTACGTAACTGTTTATTTTCTTTTAAAATATTTTGATGAATACCATCTAGTACCGCATGAAAAACATTTCCGATGTTGGCGGCACTTAATTCTAGCGTTGCACGCTCTTTTAATTTCAAGCCATATTTCAAAAAATGACTAAACGGATCTCCAAAATAACTTTCTAATTGTGAAATTGATAAATGCAATTGCCCTTGATACAATTGTTGCGCATTGATGAGTGGTTTTGGCTGATTCGTGTACTGCAAACTCGTCTTTAAAAATGCAAACCACTTCGCTAATTTAGGGGATTGTTCAATACCCTGTATCACTTTTTTGGATACATTCGTATCTAACGGTGACGCTTCTACATTGAGTGAACGCACGATTTGGCGTACCGCCATTTTACCAACACCAATCAGTTGATTAAAATCAATTGTCGGTGTATCAAAATGATTGGCTAATAAGTGCATATAGGCGGATTGACTCGATGAAGCCGTAGCGAATATAAACACTTTTTCTAGCGCACTCACCCACACATTCATCGCCACAAAAGGCTCGACACGTGTGCGGTAGTTACTACTTAAATCTAAATAGGTATCTTGTGAAAAATACGGTTGTAGCGCACCGATGTCATCTTGTGACAATAACGATTGTTGATCGTACATTTTTGGGAATTGAGTTGGTTGTGCACCAATGACAAACACCATTTTTTTAGGCGACAATCGTTTTCCATCAACACTGGCAACATTCACTTGATCAAGACTTGCCGGCACTAAATTAAACTCCGATTGTTCAAATCCGGTAATTAACACACGGTAAAACATTTCTTTATCAAACGATACATCTCCTAAAACAAGAACAAATTCATCTAAGAGTTGCACAAACGTTGTCCACGCTTGTTCTTGTTTTTTCCCACGTTCCAATTCTCCAAGTGCAATAAAATCATCGCGCCATTTTAATAACGTTTGAGGCACCTTTAATTCCAATAAAAACTGGTATAAAAGGCTAGCGGCTTCTTTCATGGTTTGGGCACTTTTTAATTGTTCAAAAAACGGTACAACACATTTTAAAAATGCTTGTCGTATCGCTTCATTTTCCCATTCGTCCGCTTTAAACCACCATCCGCCTGAATAACCGTTGGCTAGCAACTCATTTTCTAACAAATCTACCGCATCACTGGTGGCAAATGGCGGTAAATACGTTTTCAAAAATCGCATCACATCGTTATATTGATAATACCGTTTTTCAATGTCGTAAAGGCTGGCAATACATTCGATGAGCGGGTGTAAACTCATTGCTGAAGCATTATCAAAAAACAACGGAATTCGACTTTCTTTGAAAATCGGCTCCAATAACGTTTCGTAATCTTCAACTTGGCGCATTAAAACGTAAAAATCATTGTAACGATACCCTTTTTCGTGCACATAATATGAAATTAATTTCGCAACCGCTTCTACTTCTTCATACTTTGTCGCAAACGTGTGTAACATCAAATCGTCATTGGGCATTTTTTCAAGAGACACACTTTTATTCGAATACGTGTCTTCCCAAAACGTCAACAACGCCTGCATTCCTTTTGAATAGTTACGCGTCGTGTGCGTTAAATCAACATCAAACGCTACAGGCATTTTTTCCGATGTGGCAAAATGCAATAACTGTTGGTATGTTTGTTGCGGAATATAGCCTAAAGCATCAAATCGCGTCTGTTTAATTTTATGTTTTGGCAGTGGTAACGTGACCACAACTTTTTGACACGCTCGAATAAGGGCATGCACCACTTTTAACTCCATGGCATTAAAGCGTTCGTAACCATGAATATAAACAACCGTCTTAGACAAATCAGTTGCTTGAATGTAATTGACTAATTGTTCATAGAGCTGTTCCGTATCTAAAAATTGATGCGTGATATGCTTTGTGTAAGCATGATATAACAGTGTCAATTCACGCATTTTATTTAAAAGCGCTTCTTGCGATATATCTTTTGGCTGATAGCTTTTTACAAACTGTTCCAATAAATCCGTATCGACATTACCACGACGAAATTGTTGAAACAACTCACTCAAGCGCGTAATAAAGCCTTGCTTTCGGGCTTCCAATTTATAATGTTTTAAATCCTTCTCATGCGTCAATAACACGTAGCGCACAACCATTTCTTGTCCTAAACGACTTAAATGCGGTTTAGACAGTATGCCCGTATCTTTTAAAAACACCCATGACAACCGCGTAAAACTGTACACATTGACATTTAAATTTCCATAAATCGACTCGTTGTGTTGTTGCTGTGCTTTTAACCCGCGAAACATCGCCTTTTCAGCATCGAACTTCATATGGTCTGGTACTAACGTATAGATTTCTACACCATCATTATTGACTAATTGTTGATGAGCGTCTGCAATACACCATTGAAAATGATCTTGTGTTAAATCACCTAAAACAAACTGTAACATGGCAATCTCCTATTTGAGTATGACTTATTGTTATTATACAAAAGTTAAAGCTTGATTTCATCTGTTATTGTGTGTATAATTTTGGAGTTGTTCTTTCATGCTTTATGTATGGACACAAAAACGTGGTTCGAAACCATCCCACGAAAAAAAACTAGGAGGCATTTTTATGCAAAAAAATTTAACAAAACAAATCGTGCTTGCACTCGTTGCAGCAATTTATGTGGCAATGACGGTTTTAGTTGCCCCTATTTCATACGGGCCATTACAGTTTCGTATTTCGGAAACATTAAATCATTTAATGGCTTACAATAAAAAATATATCATCTCGCTTGGCGTTGGTGTATTTTTAGCCAATACCACTTCTCCATTCGGATGGATTGATATGGTATTCGGTACATTAGCAACTTTATTATGTTGCGTCATCTCTATTGTTGCCTTTAAAAAAATAAAAAACGAATTGGCAAGATTAGCGTTTAACATTTTCAACTTTACAGTAATCGGAATGTTACCCATTGCGTTAATTATATTTTTCGTAGATAACAGCGCTAATACAAGTGCATGGGCAATTTATTTCAGCTTGTTACCAAGCCAATTTGTCATTATGTCTATTGGTAGCGTTGCAATGTATATCATCAATAAAACCATTCATTTAAACGATATTGTCTAAATATAAATCGCTAAAAAACACACAACAAAAAGAGCAAATCTTACTTTTGTAAGGCTTGCTCTTTTTTACAACTTACTTTATACCACTTATCCATCAATTTATACCACTTACGCAAAAAGTATATCTTTTTTTACACAGAAAAGATATACTTTTTTATAGATAAGACATGATCATAGTAACACACTAAATTGGTCTATGCTTTTCACAACATAGGAAAGGAGCGTGTATGATTGAAGCTAATTATAGAGTTGGATGAATCTCTTCAAGATATTGAAGTCACGATTAAAACACCTGCATTTAACGAAAATTTTTCTAATTTACAAAAAGCGATTGAGATGAGTACAAAACAAACTTTAAAGTACGTCTTTTACAAAGAAAACAGTGAATATTATATACCAATTTCCGATATACTTTTTTTCGAAACCCAAGACAATATCGTATGTGCCCATACTGAAAAAGATACGTATACCACTAAATTGAAATTATATGAAATCGAATCTAGTATGCCTTTTGACTTTATACGAATTTCTAAATCAACGATTGTCAATACGAAAAAAATTCATGCACTGAATAAGTCTTTTTCGGGGACAAGTACAATTTCTTTTTACAAGACACATAAGCAGGTACATGTGTCTAGACATTACTATAAAGCATTGAAAGATAGATTAAACGAAACGAGGTAACATCATGAAAAAACAATTATGGGGTTTATGCTTTATCACCTTATCAGCATTGGTGATACTACAGTATTTTAAAGTAGTACCCAGTATACCGTTGATGCTCATTATTATCACTGGATTTTTATTCAATTGGTTCGTCCAAAGCATTAGAGGACGTCAATTATTCGGAATTTTTGCATCTTGTGTCATTGGATTTCTAGTATATAATCACGAATTTCAATTGGTCAATATACCGAATTGGACCGTTATACTATCGGCTACTCTAGCCTATATCGGTGTGAACATGCTTTTTGAACAACGTGAACCAAAAAAAATACACATTCATAAAAAAACGAAAAATAAAATCATTCTTGACAGTCATGATTTTAAAGAAATAGATTCTCAAGATACGCATGATGCGCAATCACGACACTATAATCACACCATTTTTGCGAGCACTACAGAATATATCAATACAAATGTAGACTATATGTCGTTTACTTGCTTATTTGGCGAAAGTAAAATATTTTTTGATAATGCTAAAATGGAAGACGACCAAGCATACATTCATGTTAACGCAACTTTTGGAGAAATCAATTTATTCATTCCGAAAAATTGGCAAGTCATCAATAAAGTATCTTGCTTTTTAGGAGAAACTACCCAAGCACAACATCCAAACACTTTTGAAAAAACACTCATTATCGAAGGTAGTGTGCAATTTGCACAATTAAATATCGTGTATATTTAAACAGTGTACAAACACAAAACACAACGTCAATTTTTTACAAATTGATACCTACCCAATCAACCTAAAAAGGTCAGTCGAAACGACTCTATCGTTCTCGACTGACCTTTTTATAATTACCCTAGCATCGTTTGTATTCAGTGGTTTTACGACATAATGACTTAGTGCTTACACCTTTTTCTCCATTATCCAATCGATTTGTTCATCATCGCCAACCCAAAAACTATGTGCGCCATTTTGTTCAAACCCTACTGACTGATAAAAAGCAATCGCTGCCGTATTACGCTCCCATACACCTAACCAAACAGATGTTTTGCCTAACTCTTTGGCTTTAGAGATTGCAAAATCCATCATTTGTTTACCGTATCCTTGGCGTTTAAACGCCACATCCACGTATAAACATTGAATTTCTAGCGTCTGTTCACCCATTTCTTCACTTTGCGCTGTTCCCCAATTCAATTTCAAATAACCCGCAACACCATCATCTACCATCAAAAAGTAATATTGTGATTGATCTTCTTGTAATTCGCGACTCAATTTATCCAAATGGTACGCCGTTTCAACATGCTTTTTCATATCTTCCGCTGTATTATCTTTACCAAATGTGTCCACAAACGTTTTTGAAGCGATGTGTTGTAATGCGCTAACATCTTGTAAAGTACATGGTTTAATCATTGTTTTCTCCAATAGTCTGCTTATTTTTTGCTATACAAATACACTTTTAACAAATGATAAAAGTCTACCGTATATAAAGGCACTTTCAATATAACATACATAGTGCACCTTATATCCGTGCATTTTCAATAAACTATAAAAGGCTTACCTTTCGGAAAGCCTTTTACTACTTGTTATTTATTTAAAGCTTTTTTAGCTTCTTCTACTAACGCTGTAAATGCTTGTGCATCGTTTACCGCTAAGTCAGCTAACATTTTACGGTTTACTTCGATACCTGCAACTTTTAAGCCGTTCATGAACACGCTATAGCTTAAGCCGTTCATGCGAGCCGCTGCATTAATACGTGTAATCCATAATTTACGGAAATCACGTTTTTTCGCACGACGGTCACGGTAAGCGTAAGTGTATGATTTCATTACTTGCTCTTTAGCAGTTTTGAACAATAAATGTTTTGCTCCATAGTAACCTTTAGCTAATTTTAAAATTCTTTTACGACGTCTGCGCGTCACTGTTCCACCTTTAACACGTGGCATAATCAATTCCTCCTTGCGTCATATTCACGTTATCGTGAATAACCAATATTCTCAATTATTAAATATTATTGTAACGATTAACGTAATTGCGCTAATTGTTTGCGGATACGTCTCATATCAGTGATATGTACCATAGTTGCTTTACGGTGTTGACGTCTTTGTTTTTTAGTTTTTCCGTGGAAGCGGTGGCTTCTTTCAGAGTGAGCACGTTTTAATCCTCCGTTACCAGTTCTTTTAAAACGTTTTGCTGATCCGCGGTGAGTTTTTTGTTTTGGCATGTTTACTTCCTCCTGTAAATATCTACTTGTCGCCTTTTGGTGCGAGCATTAAGAACATGCTACGCCCATCCATTTTCGGACGTGATTCAATGCTTGCAATATCTGCTGTTTCGTCGGCATATTTTTCTAAAACACGTTGTCCAATTTCTTTATGTGTAATCGCTCTTCCTTTAAAACGGATAGACACTTTAACTTTGTCGCCTTTTTCTAAGAATTTACGACCATTACGTAACTTCGTTTGGAAGTCATTGTCGTCAATCGTTGGACTTAAACGTACTTCTTTAATGGTTACCACTTTTTGATTTTTACGTGACTCACGCTCACGTTTTTGTTGCTCAAAACGGTATTTCCCATAATCCATAACACGTGCAACAGGCGGTTGTGCATTTGGTGAAACAAGCACTAAATCCATGTTTGAATCGTCAGCAATTTTTAATGCTTGTGCTTTTGACATAACACCTAATTGCTCTCCTGTTTCAGTAATGACACGTAACTCTTTTGCACGAATACCGTCGTTTACCATCATATCTTTTGCGATGATTATCACCTCCGTAATGATTTAACTTCAAACAGAAAAAAAGTGAGTGCACACAGCACCCACCATTCCAATACTAGAATCTCTATTTGCCCAAGGACTATGTCAACTTAGGCGAGAAGTGGGTACTTCTGCTTGTTCGTCTCTAATAATATATCAAAACACGACACACTTGTCAAACGTTTTTTCAGCATTTCTGCTCTATTTCAACAATTATTTTGTGTCTGGACATTGCATTTCTTGACTAAATAACGCTAGCGTCATCGTCTCTAATTTAGCATCTAGCGTTTGTTGAATATCGTCAAATGTATCGACCAATTTATGTTCTATAGATTGACCAAATGGACAATCTTTATTGTTTTGCGAATGGATACTAAATAACTGCCCTGATTTGCCGTTACTTTCCACCGCATAGTAAATATCTTTTAACGTAATACATTCTGGTTCTTTAGCTAATTGTGCTCCACCAACCCCACGTGAAACATGAATAATATCGGCTGACTTTAGCTGTTGCAAAATACGACGAATCACAACCGGATTGACATTTACTGTTTCAGCAAGAATCGCACTTGTTACTTTTTGTTTTTGTTGGTGCAATCCAATAAATACACACACGTGAATGGCAATGGAAAAGCGATTTGAAATTTGCATCGCAGTTCCTCCTTATGTGGCATAGTATACAATAAAACCATTGCCATCACAACTAATTCAACGCACGCTTAACATTACATAGATAGTGTATCACGTCATCAGACATATTTTTTCATTTTATACTGTTCATATATGTTTCGGCTGTATGTTTTTAGGGTTGATGGCATAAGCCACCAACCCTAATTTCATGTAGACAAAAAGGTCGCTTGCGCGACCTTCATTGTTTATCTTAACGACGTTTTTCAGCGATACGAGCTGATTTACCTGACAATGCACGTAAGTAGTACAATTTAGCACGACGTACTTTACCATGGCGAACCACTTCAATTTTCGCTACACGTGGTGTATGAATTGGGAATGTACGTTCCACACCAACACCGTTTGAAATTTTACGTACTGTATATGTTTCACTAATACCAGCACCACGGCGTTTAATAACAACACCTTCAAATAACTGAATACGTTCACGAGTACCCTCTACAACTTTCGCATGAACACGTACTGTGTCACCAGGGCGAAAATCAGGAATATCGTTACGTAATTGATTTTGTGTAATCAATTCAATTAATTTGCTCATTGTTTTTCTCCTTTTCCTGCGAAAATTCTTAAAAGTCTGCACTTCCAGCGGAATAATCTGAATCACGGTGCAATCACACCATTGCATAGTTTACTATTTTTCACCGCGTTTGTAAAGTTATTTTCACCGGAAAATATGCCGCCCATTCAAAACAACACAACTCTAAAACGTTCCTATGAAATGTTAGCGACGCTCTATAGTTTTGGAACCATTCAAAACAACACAGCTCTAAAACTTTAATCAACGCTAATCTTAACCCACCGGAGTTTTGGAACCATTCAAAACAGCACAGCTCTAAAACCCTACTTAGAGTACGGGGGCGCCTGCCGTTTTGGAACCATTCAAAACAACACAGCTCTAAAACGAAAAAGATAAATAAACATCGTCAAATTCAGTTTTGGAACCATTCAAAACAACACAGCTCTAAAACTTTCGGTAACATCACAGAAGTTATCTATACGTTTTGGAACCATTCAAAACAACACAGCTCTAAAACGTCTATCATTCATTAGTAAGTAGATTTTATGTTTTGGAACCATTCAAAGCAACACAGCTCTAAAACTCTGTTATTTGTTCTAATGTGACATGCATTGTTTTGGAACCATTCAAAACAACACAGCTCTAAAACCTCAAATTGTCTTTTCGGTTTATCATCAAACTGCTCATTCTAGCAAAATTTCAGTTTTGAATGGTCTTTTACTTCGATTATAACATATGCATATGATTAACGTTAAAACAATATAATTTCTCTTATAAAATTACGATATTTTTCAATTTTTCTATTATTATATAAATCGCTGAATCTTCAATAAGAATTGTAAAAGATTTTTCGTAGCGTTTTCCTACTCCATATATTTCAATTGTTCTTCTCGTTCTTGTATCAGTACCTTTAATTCGTTTAAATCTTCTTGTGTTGCTTTGTTTCTGATGAAACTTCTCGCTTTACTTCTATCGTTTAAATAATTTCGATGTTCTCTATTCTTTTCGTTCCACCGCTTATCAGCTTCTAATTGTTGTTGTATGTCTTTATAACCTTTTCTTTTTTCTGTCATTCGTCATCATCTCTTTCTATCCATTTGTATATTAAGTAAACAACAAAATATATGAGTATGTATTTCATTCTCTCTTTTAACATGTTATAGTCTTCATAAGGATTTCGAGAGTTTTCACTCTCTTTTCCTTGTAAACAACTACTTAACTTTCTTATGCTTGTCTTGCTTCGATTGTTTTTGTGGTTGTTTTTTTGTCTTTTAAACTTCTACAATAGTTATAATGAATTTACCATCATTATACATTTTTTATAATATACACATCTTTTTCTTCTATTTTTTTAAATAGCATAATACATCACAAACATCACAACAAACTATCGGAAATTATTTTCCGATAGTTTGTTGTCATTTACTGACTACGTTTGATTACTTCATAGCAATCATCTATTCTCATCAACTAGACGTTTAATTAACATCGTTGTCAACAGTATATCTGTTGTTTCGAGTAATTTTCAGAAAGATGAATCATTTCTGTTTTATACGCATCTTTAAAGACTAAATGGTTGTTTTTACACGCTAATTTTGAATGTGTATTAACAACAACTGTTCGCCATCCCATTACAATGCTCCTAAATCAATACGTGTTTCGTATAAACCTGTAACAGATTGATAAATTAATGTTGCTTGGTAGCACTCACTTATACTTGTATATCTTGTTCTTACGATTTTTGTATCAAAAAATTTAAAATCAGCAGGTGCACCAAAAGATGCGAGCGTCATTAAATTTACGAAAGATTCCGCAATCGCTTCAATATCACTATTTTTATTTTCATCATATAAACGCTTTAACTCATTAAATGATTTATCTATTAAAAGATATTGATTAAACTCTACCACTCGTTCAAATAATGTATCAAACAGATGTCTATTTTCTTCCAAACTATATGTATCTTCACTATCAACAGTTGTCTTTCCTAACGCTACGGCATGATATAATAATTCTGTTAAAGGTTTATCCAAACGCAAATAATTCCCTTTTTGTAATTCGTTTGAGGTAGCTAATAATCGACGTCTGCCATTTTCAAATTCAAACAAACTATATTTAGGTAATCTAAACCATATTTTAATATTTTCAAAACCTAACGACGTTAAATAAGCTCGTTCATCTTTTTCGAACGTCATTCGTTCAAGTAGATTGATACCAATGATTTTAGACACTTCTTTTGGTTTCTTTTTAGATTGATCCACATATTTGACGAAAACCGCATAGGCTTCTGTAGGTTCAATAAAACCACCGTATCTCGCCGCATTTAAATGTTGTTTTCTATCAATCAACTTATTGTTATATCCCGCCGGCTTATTTGATTCTTTATACAACCTTCCCGTTTGAATCTCCGTTTTTTTCGTCACTGTTACCGGCATGTTATATATCACATGCCCTAACTTCTCTTTCATACCTTCCTTATCCCAAACAACTTCACCAGTTAATGTATCCACAAGTCTTTCTTTCTGCATAAAGGAGAGGATTTTATTATACATTGCATGTCTTTGAGTTGCTTTCATTCCATTTTGGTCAAAAGTACCGTGTTTGATATAACTGCCATATACCAATTCTTTTTCCATTTGAGGATAAAGTTTCAACAATACATCGGCTACCACTGTTAGTAAGTAAGCATCATGAGCGTGATGATATGGATTAACTTCTCTTAACTTATACAACTTTAATTCTCGTCTAAAACGAGAAACAATATTAGCATGAACCGTCATCACTTTTACGCGTCTTATTTTTCTACCGTCATTATCTATCTCTTTATTGAATTTATCATCTAATAAACGCGCAACGTGTTTTGTAATTTGACGTGTTTCCACAATTTGTCGTTGAATAAATCGCATTTTATCTTCAACTGTCAATTCTTGCTTCATTAAACGACTTAATTTTTTATCACTTATTAAACCTACTGCATGCAATTTTTTCCAAAACAAACTTTCTTTTCTCACGATGTCTGAATCAAGTACATCATTTGTTTTTTTAGCATTTTCTTTAGCCGAAGTTAATACTTTATTATCAACTGAATCATCTTTAATAAAACTTCTTGGCACAATATGATCAACATGGTACTGTGATAAAAAGTTTATGTCTAAATCCTTACCAGTGTATAAATCTTTTCCATTTTGCAAATAATATAAAAACAGTTTCTCTTTATGCAGTAATCGATTATCCGCAACAGGCTCTTGCTTTAATAACTCACTTCCTAAATCATTCAGACCTTTTTCAATCGTTTCATATCTTTTTTTTGAATTATCTTTTCCTTTTTTCGTTGTTTGATGCTCTTTTGCCATTTCAATCACAATATTTTCTGGTAATTGATTTCCCATAACACGAATAATTTCATCAACAATTTTAAGACTTTGTAAAATACCTTTCTTAATTGCTGGACTACCTGAAAGAGAGGCAACAAGTTCTTCATTATTATCTAACTCTAATTGTTGTACTTGCGCTTTTTCAATTTCCTCTTTAAATGACAATGATGTATCACGAATTAACTGCATGAAATTACGATTATTTAATTCATCATCTATCAAATAATCTAAAATCGTTTTTCCGTTTTCTTTATTTCGTATCCCATGTAATAATGTTTTTGACAAACGTCCCCACCCAGTAAATTTCTTACGAGATAATTTTTTAATTATCGCATCATCAAGTATACCTAAATCAAATAACTGTTTTTCAATCATTTTTCGATCATCAAAAATAGTTAAAATATGAATCACATTTTCAATAAGTGCTTCATTTTTCACATCATCTAAAAAATCTTTAGAAAAAACGTTTAACAAGTCTATATATGTACTATACGATGCATTAAACGCTGCATCATTTTGTACATTTTTCAATTTAAAATCATAAAACTGCAATTCATTTTCCATAAAACGAATCAACTGTTTATAAGTGACTTTTCTATATTTTTTAAATAATGCATCAAATATTTTCTGTTTGTCTTGTGTCGATAAGTAAGCCCATTGACCTCCATTAAATTGGAATCTAACTTTTGTTAATTCATTAAATACCATATATTTTTCATAAATTAAACTATGTTTAGGTAAAACACGGCAATCAGGTAAATATGTATCAAATAGTGTCATTTTTTCAATAAATCGTTTCGCAGATTCTTCTTCATTGACAATTTCTTCAAAATTCCAAGGACGAATAGGTTCGTTTGATTTTCTAGACAACCAAGCAAACTCACTTTGTCCATTTGCTAGAGGGCCTACATAGTAAGGGATTCTAAACGTTAATATTTGTTTGATTTTGTCGGCGTTGTCTTTCAAAAATGGATAATGCTTTCCTTGACTTTCCAAAATAGCCTCTAATTCTTGTAAGTGAATTTGATGCGGAATAACGCCGTTGGCATACGAACGTTGTTTGTTAAGGAAAGTTTGTTCTTTTATTTTATCAATAAATATCTGTCCTTCTGGAATTTTATCAATAAGCTTTTCCGTATATTTATAAAAGGCTTCTTGAGAAACAGGTTTAGCCGTAGATGTAAATGTGGAACCAACTTTTTTATGTTCACCAGAAATATATCCTGCATATCCTTGTTGACTTTTATCTTTGAACATCACACCATATTTATCAGGAAGATATAATTTAAAGAACTGTTTTAAATCTTTTAAGTCTTGATGGTGTTCATGATATTTCACAACCATACTAGAAGATAGCGGGGCTTTAGAATCTAAGGGACTATCTCTTAAAATATCAAATAATAATATCGACTCATAAACTTTTTTAGCATACTCAAATAAAGGCTCATAATCTAAACCAATAATTGCTAAAAGAGCTTCTACTTCTTCTTCATAAGTTTCACTTGAAAATTGTAGGTCAAATTTTTCTGTTAGTTTGAATACTGTTTTAAAATCTACTTTATTTCCAATAATCAACTTAACAAAATATTTCAAAGCACTTTTTGACAACTCATCTGGAAAAAATTTCATCATATTTTCCACTTTTTTACTTTGTCTGAGTTTACGTGTCAATTCCTCTTCATATAAATGCTCATTTATTTTATTTAAACGTCCAAAATGTCCTTCGTACTCTGATAAAAACTCTTCAAAATTTTTTTGAACACCTATATTTGACACATCCAGTGCCCCTTCAAGGAGAAAATGTCCACGATATTTTAAAATATGTGCAATCGCTAAATAAACAAGGCGTAAATCAGCTTTTTCAGTTGTATTGGCTAAATATTCTCTAAGATGATAAATCGTTTTAAACGTCTTGTGATAGTGCCGTTCTTCTTCCAATGTTGCAAAAATCGGATATTTAGATTCCGATAATTTTTTATCATCTTCTTGCAAAAAACTTTCACTTAAACGATGAAAAAAGTTTTTATCTACTTTCATCATCTCTTCTGCAAAAATGTCTTGTAAATACAACAAACGGTTACGACGTCTGTTATATCTACGTCTTGTCGTTCGATGTATTCTTCTTTCTGCTGCTGTGTCAGCCGGTTCAAATAAAGAAGAACCCATCAAACTTTTTTTCACATACTTCTTATCTGTATTCCCTAAAACTTTTATTTTTTTAACCGGTACACGATAATCATCCATCACAACAGCATAACCAACAGATCCGACACCTATATCTAAACCAATTGAATATTTTTTCGACATGAAACCCCTCCCATTTGAAAATAAAGCGCTTTACATATTTAACAAAAGCTGATACTATAATGATGTTAGACCATTCAAAACAACATAGCGAGTTAAAATAAGGCTTTGTCCTTTAACAAATTTGTGTGCCGTTCCGGCACTTTTTTTATTTACAAAGCATTTGAAGCGCTTTCAATAATGTATCTATTTTCCATACCATACTACTCATTTTACGCTGTGTCAAATGGTATTCACATCAATCATTCAACGGGTTTATCCACTAATAAAAAACTTTTTTCTTCGATTATTTTTTCAAATAACGCACACAAATTCCGATTTTAATACCTTTCATTTAGACGCATACTTTTTTTACATTGACATTATTTTTCTTTCAAATTTCAGCTTATTTCACACTTTAATAAACGACTAGTGCCTCTCTTTTTTTAAGAGGCTATTTTTTAATTTTTAGTCGATTGAACACTGTTTATTTTTTGCCATTTTTCTAATTGATGATTGGACGATTTCCCCCTTTTTCAGCTATAATATATGAAAATAATTGAATTGAAATGAAGGAACGTCTGACAATGAAAAAATTATTGCTTCTACATACTGGCGGCACAATTTCCATGCAAGAAAACGAAACAACTGGACATGTAACGCCAACACAACAAAATCCTTTAATTACGTTATCTAAACAGTTCGGCCACTTGGCGACGTTGGAACAGGAAAGTATTTTTCAATTACCTAGCCCGCACATCACCCCTAAAGAAATGTTTGTTTTAAAAACACGAATTGAACGCGCCATTCAAGAAGGTTATGACGGCATTGTTGTCACACATGGTACCGACACGTTGGAAGAAACGGCATACTTTTTAGATTTAACGGTCGGTCAGCAACTGCCTATCGTCATTACAGGGGCAATGCGTCCAAGCAACGAGCTAGGTTCGGACGGCTTAATCAATTTACAAAATGCGATTCTTGTTGCTTTAGATGCCAATACTGTCGAAAAAGGTGTCGTCGTTGTCATGAACGATGAAATTCATAGTGCAAAATATGTCACTAAAACACACACGACAAACTTAGCGACTTTCCAAACCCCTACCTTTGGCCCACTTGGCATTATATCCAAAAATCGCGTATTGTACTTTCAACATTTAACAACGCATGAACGCTATAACGTTGACGCTTTGAACCATCAAAATATTCATCTGATTAAAGCCTATTCCGGTATTAGTGGAGAATTGTTCGACGCGGTCAATACGCCACATACGAACGGGGTCATTATTGAAGCGCTTGGCGCCGGCAACTTGCCACCTAGCACCCTTCCGGCAATCGATCGCCTGTTATCGAATAACATTCCTATCGTCCTTGTATCGCGTGCGTTTAACGGTGTGACGCAAGACGTTTACGATTATGAAGGTGGTGGAAAGCAGCTACGTGATAAAGGCATTATTTTCACAACAGGGCTTAGCGGACAGAAAGCACGATTGAAATTAATGGTTCTGCTGAACACTTCTATTGAGCAACCCATTGCACACTACTTTGCAATGCAGTAAGGAGACAAATATGAAAATTGCCATTATTGGTGGAGGCATTGTCGGCATGACAGTTGCTTACTATTTATCCAAAACACACGATGTCACCTTATTTGATGACGGACGCAATCAAGCCACTAGCGCTTCTGCAGGTATTATATGCCCATGGTTGTCGCAACGACGCAATAAAGACTGGTATCGTTTAACAGCCAATGGTGCCCGTTTTTACAAAACATTAATTGCTGATTTACAAAATGACGGTATCGACACTACTTTTTACCGTCAAAATGGTGCCATCTATTTTAAAAAGAGTGAAGCGTTACTCAACAAATTAGAAACTTTAGCACACGAACGTCGTCAAAACGACGCGTTCATCGGTGACATTAAGCGATTAAGTGCTAACGAAATTATGGAACGTATTCCTGAATTACAAACAGAGCAAGATGGTCTATTTATTTCAGGTGGTGCGTGCATTGATGGACGCTCTTATTTACAGACCGTCAAACAAGCGGCTCTTCAAAATGGCGCTACATTTATAAGCGAACGCACAACTATATCATCGCTTCGCCATTTCGATAAAATCGTTGTCTGTGCTGGTGCCTATACAAAAGAACTTTTAGAAGCACTTGATTATACCGTTGATATTACAGCACAAAAAGGACAATTGTTTACGGTACAACTAGAAAATACACACACCCACAATTATCCGGTCATCATTCCGCAAAGTGAATTTGACTTGTTGCCATTCGACAGTGGGCATTGGGTTATTGGCGCAACCCACGAAAAAAATATGGGGTTTGATCATCAAGTCGATTTAGCCTTACTCAACGATATGAAATCTAGCGCAAGTGTATGGATGCCGTCATTAAAAACGGTGGACATCGCTTCCACACGTGTTGGTACGCGTGCCTTTACAAGTGATTATTTGCCATGCTTTGGGCAAGTTCCCGCATCTCATCAATTACTTGTAGGTAGTGGTTTAGGCTCTTCTGGTTTGACAAATGGCCCTTACATTGCGTATTTATTAACACTACTCATCAACAATCAACCGTTACACGAAGACATTAGCGCGTTTAATCCTGAACGCTATATACAAAAAAATACCCCTTAATCGATAGATAACCGATAAATAACCGATGAGGCTTAATACTATCTATAACTTATACTTATTAGACAAAGTCAATCAACCCTTTTAAAATGAAGTTATAAAAGATTTTAAAGGAGTTCATAATGACAGTAGAATCATTGATTTTTGCGTTCTTTGGTGGTGTTTTTGGTGCAACGATTGGAGCGGTTCCATCAATTGGATTGACCGGTTTCTTTGTAATTATCGGGTCAATTATTCAATATTTAGGTGGTGGCACCGCATTTTTAAACGATGTGGCATTCGGGTACTTTTTCGGTCCTCACATTGCTTTTGCAGGAGCGGTAGCCGCAACGGCTTATTTAGGTAAAAAGAACATTGGGCAATTTACGGGAAACAGCATTGATAAATCACCATTTGAAACACAAAATGCCGTCGCTTTATTATACGGTGGACTATACGCAATCATTGGTTTAATCAGCGCTTATTTCTTTACACAAGTGCTTGGTTTAAAAGTAGACGGTGGGGCAGTGGGTATTATCGTAACAGGGATTATCACACGTATCCATTTTGGAGATGGTAAAATTTTATCGCCACATCTCAACTTATCCTTTTCATCTAAAGAGTTGTTATTTGGGATGTTGTATTCCGGTGCATTTTCAGCAGTGATTGCTTGGACTGTTTCGATCACTCATATAGCCGCCTTTGGTTTTGGTATTGGTGCATTTTTATTTTTCTTTACCATTTTCGGTGCAAAATTTTTCGTAGGTCACCATATCGGTATTTCTGCCGGGTTGGCTTATATGGCTTTCCAAAACTTTAGTATTGCCATTTTATTCGGTGTTGGTGCATGGTTTTTATTTGAACTAACTGCTCGTTTACTAAATACAAACACACGTACACATATCGACCCACCAGCTTATGCAATTGCCGTAGTAACACTTATTATTCAAACCTTTTTTATGCGTTAAATACAGTTTGAGACTAGATTAAATAAACCGATAGAAAACACGTTTTTCTATCGGTTTTTTGACGGCGATTTAATCTATCGTACGCCATAAGTGTTGATAGCCCATTTACAAGCCACCAACACCAACTGTTATAAAACGACAAAAAGACTGCTGACACTTTTGTTGTCAACAGTCTGGTAGTGACGCAATAGATATGAAATCACTACTCTTTTATTAGGTTCAATCCCATTTGACATAGCATCAATACATTATAATTCTCTATAATCTATCAATTGAACATCATATTCTTGTAGCATCAATCTGGTTCGCTTATCAATTAAAACCTCAACCTCTTGAGTCCGGGGTATCGTTAAACTTGAATTTGATAAAATATAAGCATCTAAGTATCCCGGATGAAAAATCCCTAATTGTACCACATCATCCGTTGCATTCTCCGCCATATTTTCAAGCATATGATACGGACTATAATCTGGAGACCAAGATTCAATATTGAACTTCACTAAAGATTGTCCAATTTTCAAAGGCTTGTTATCAACTGGAATACCTGAATATTTCAAGTTATACTTATCGGCTACATATTCCAATCCTTTAAAGAAATTTTTTGAAGCCACAGCATGTCCGTCAAAATAATCCGGTTTACGACCAAAGAGTTCAACAAAGCGATGATATTGTGCTTCAATTTCAATAATGACTTCTTCAAAAACAACAAAATCTTCTTTGGCTTGACGATAGATTTTAGAAGACTTAAAGCCACCACGCTCATCAACCAAACTCGGAATCAAACGCGGGTCACTTAAAGGCCTTTCGACACAAATATTTGCATGCACTCCAAACGCTATATCATACCCCTTAATTAAATTCACGCCATGTTGCGTAGCGGGCATATTGACCATAACACCTAGACTTCTAATTAAACCATCTTTTATTGATTTTTCAATACCATAGTTGACTGCCTCAGAATAACCAAGGTCGTCTGCACGAAGTAAAAGTTTTTTCATAATAAACCTCCCATATAGACGAATATTAAAGTCTTAATATAAACGATTCAGATGTCTAATCAATATTTTGACCATTTGACGCAATAACTTTTTTGTACCAATAGAATGAATCTTTCTTGTATCGATTAAAAGTACCATTTCCTTTATTATCCGAATCCACATACACAAATCCGTAGCGTTTTTCCATTTCACCTGTCGATACACTGATTAAGTCGATACAACCCCAAGGTGTGTAGCCGATAAGGTCTACACCATCTTTAATCGCCTCAGCCATATTTTTAATATGCTCTTTGATATAGGCAATGCGATAGTCATCATGTATACTGCCGTCTTCTTCCAATTTGTCATATGAACCAAGCCCGTTTTCTACCACCATCATCGGAATCTGGTATCGTGCATATAACTCATTCAAGGCATACCGAAGACCTTCTGCGTCAATTTGCCACCCCCACTCACTTGTTGTCAAATAAGGGTTAGTAATACCACCTACAATATTCCCTTCAGTTGTATTTTGCTTTTCTTCTTCATGTGAAATACAGTTTGATGAGTAATATGAGAATGCAAAGAAATCTACTGTCCCTTCTTTTAGAGCTATTTCATCCTCAGGTTCCATAACAATATGGATACCATTTTCTTCCCAGTACCGTTTTGCAAAAAATGGATATTTCCCTCGTACCACAACATCAGCACAATAAAAATTACCAATTCCCATTTGCTTTTGACATTGTAATGCATCTTTTGGATGGCATGTCAGCGGGTAACTTTGCATATAAGCAATCATACAACCTAATTTAAAATCGGGATTAATTTCTCTAGCTAATTTTACTACTTTCGCACCTGCAACAAGTTGATTATGTAAAGCTTGATATCTTTTTTGAACATCATCTACTTGATATATTGCATTTTCAGTACCATCGTTCAATATCCCTAAACTGATATAATTACCAAAAGGATATGCTCCACAATTCACTTCGTTTAAAGGTAACCAGTATTTTACTTTATTCTTAAACCGTTCAAAAATAACTTTACAATATTTTAAATAAAAATCAATTAACTTTCTACTATACCAACCATTAAACTTTTGCGACAAATAAAGTGGCATCTCATAATGTGAAATCGTAACTAAAGGTTCGATATTGTATTTTTTTAATTCATCAAATACATTATCATAAAAAGCTAATCCCTCTTCGTTTGGTTCATCTTCAATGCCCGTTGGAAAAATTCTCGTCCACGCAATTGACATGCGATATACTTTGAACCCCATCTCGCCCATAAGCGCAATATCTTCTTTATAACGATGATAAAAATCACTCGCTTTATGAGATGGATAATAGGCATCTTGCTCAATCTGCTTTGTAATTCTTCGTGGAGATGAGTGTGTACCATCTGTTAAAACATCAGCAGTACTTGGACCTTTTCCTCCCACATTCCATGCACCTTCAAATTGATTAGCGGCAGTTGCTCCACCCCATAAAAAATTTTCATTAAACATCAACATAAATTCCTCCAAACTTTTTAAAAATCAACAACACCCTTTATTCTGCATCAGAATATGATACATATGTGATAATACAAGTCAAAATCATAGCCACTACAACCCCAGCTACTAACCAAAGTACATTCGCAAGCCCCCCAGGCATATATACAGGAAAAATAGCGACTCCACCTGCTCCTGGCAAGGCATACATAGCTGCTTTACCAAACCCAGCAACACATCCACCAACTAAACTACCTATCATTGACGCATACATTGGCGTTTTATATTTCAGTGTAACACCATACATTGCTGGTTCTGTTACACCTCCGAACAACGCTGTAGTAAATGCACCGATTGAAACAGATTTTACACGTTTAGATTTTGACTTCAAAGCTACCCCTAAACACGCTGCTGCCTGAGTCATTCCTGAAATAGCCATACTAGTTCCAACAATAGGCTCTAACCCTAAAGTTGCTAACGAATTAATGGTGTAAGGGAACAATGAAGAATGCATTCCCGTCATAATCACAAACGGCATAATAGCCGCCAAAACACCTACCCCCAAAAAGCCTGTTACGTCATAAATCCAAATAATTGTTGCTGATAAATAATTTCCTAAAAATGCACCTACGGGCCCTGTTAAACAAAGCGCTATCGGAATCATGACTAAAATAGTCAACAGAGGCTCAGTAATAGCACGAATATACTCAGGAGAAATTTTCCCAAAAAACTTTTGAATTGGCGTCATTAGCCATACAGATAAAATTGCAGGAAAAATTGTACTTGCATAAAATGCTGGATAAATTGGGATATTTAAAAAATTAAGTGGTGTACCTGCTGTTACTGCAGAAATAAAAGCTGGATGAATAAACATCGCACCGATTAGCATTCCCAATCCCATGTTGGCACCAAATCTTCGAGCTGCTGTAGCTCCAACAAATATTGGCAAGAAATAAAACACTGAATCCCCAACAAAACTTAATACCATATGTGTCGAATTGTCAGTTGTGAGTATACCTGAAATTTCTAATACTAGCGCAAGTACTTTAACCATTCCTCCACCTATTAAAAGAGGAATAAGTGGGGTAATACAGGCTGTAATAGCATTAAAAATTGCGCCGATTTCGAATTTTTTCGGTAAATCTTCTAAATCTACATTATTTTCAGATAGTTCACTTTGTGTTCCTAGCCCTGTTTTGTGAGAAATAAGGTTGTAAGCATCTCCTACTGACTGCCCAATGATAATCTGAAATTGTTCGTTTTGCCACTGAGTCCCTAAAACACCTTCGATATCTTCAATCTCTTCTTTTTTAACAAGACTTCTATCCTTTACATTAAAACGCAAGCGCGTTACACAATGCGTAAAGAACGTAACGTTCGATTTCCCTCCGATTAAATCTAAAATATTATTGGATAATTCTTCATATTTTGTATTCATCATTATTTACTCCTTTTTAGTTTATATTATGTAAAGTTGACTATTATTAGTCACTAGTTATTTAGACTATATTAATGATTCACTCTTGTTTTTTTCATATAATCTATTGATATGAATCATCAAATACAATAATTCATCATCCGATTGTGCAAACCCAAATGATTGGTGAACATAATCAAAAATAGTGACGGCAACTTGGTAGATTCGAGGCTGTTTTTCTTGAAGCTCTTGTAAAATAATAGCATTTCCATCAATAAAATATTCTTGCTGCCGAACTCTTTTGAGATAATAGCGTACATGAGCTTGAAATCGTTGGTAATTAAATTCTTGCCGATTAACTGTTATATCCAGCTGATTTTCAATAGTTTGCGTCATCACTTCAATCATTTCCTCAATAACTTGAGATGTATGATCAATTGAACTTTCAGTCTGACTATTAATAAAATGCATCGCAATACTTGTCGCCTCACTATCAGGTAAGGATACTGACAATCGATCATTGATTAAAATCAACGCTTCTTGTGCTATACGCATTTCCAAAGGATATAACTGTGCAACATCTTGAGAAAATAAAATTTTCATCTCTTTAAATTCTTCGAGACGTTTAATCGCAAATTGAATATGATCTGCAAGACTAAACACTAGAGTTGGATTAAGTCTCCCTTGTACTTTATTCTGAGCGTTTTGAACAATTTCGACACTTAAAAGCATCAATTTTTCAGGAATTTCATTAATTAGTAATTGAAAATGCTTGTCTAAATGATAAAAAGTCATATCTATTTTAGATAAATCTGTTAAATCATATGGTGTTTTCGGAAAACCAATACCTTTTCCAAAGGCAATCAAATATTTACCATTGCTATCAATACATTCTGCAACATTATTATTTATTTTTTTTACAACTCTCATATCTTTCTACCTTTAATTATTAATCCGTTTCTTCATATCAGTGATAATACGACAAAAAACTCTTCGTAGACACACCCCACCCCTTACTTTTGAGTTTGGTAATGCCTCCCGAAGAGTTACAATCCTAATTATTATATTGTCATTCTACACGTTTTTGTAAACGGTGTCAATTTCTTTATAAATAAAATTTGCGATAAAATTTACTTTTTGCTTGAAGTAGCTAACTTACTATTGTAATTTGCAGACGCAGATGTTACATCTCTACTCTTTTATTAGGTGTTCATTCTATTTCATAGATTGTCCTATTTTAACAACCTATACATCACCATTTTTATTTTGCAACATACTTTTAATAGGTTCAAATGTTTTTCGATGAATGGGCGTTATACCCAGTTTTGATAATCCTTCTAAATGTTTTTTTGTACCGTACCCTGCATTTTCAGCAAAGGCATAACCCGGATACTGTTTGTCATAATCAGCCATCATGCGATCACGTGTCACTTTAGCCACAATACTGGCGCATGCAATACTATAACTTTTTGCATCCCCTTTAATCAAATTTTCTTGTGGGATACTGTTATTCAATTTCATCGCATCAATTAACAAATAATCTGGTTTTACCGTCATTTGATCAATGGCTTGTTGCATCGCGACTTTCGTAGCTTCATAGATGTTGATGTCATCAATCGTTTCACAAGACACCACACCAATACCATAATCTAGTGCTTGTGACAAAATCAAATCATATAAGGTGTCCCGTTTTTCTAACGACAATTTTTTAGAGTCGTTCACCTCTAAAAGATGCGAATCTTCTTTCATCACAACACACGCTGCTACCACAGGCCCAGCCAAAGGTCCACGTCCTACCTCGTCAATACCCGCAATATAACGATACCCTTCACAACGCTTTAATTGTTCAAACATCAACATTTTTTCGTGTCGCTGTTGTAGTGCCACTTTTTTCTCATACACGTTACGAAAACGGCGAATTTCTTTTTGTACACCAACGCGTTCATCATTTAAAATCTCTAGTGGAATCTCATCGGGAGAATTTAACGTACTGAACAATTGTTTAATTTCACTAATTTTCATCAGGCGTTCCCACTTCACTTACTTCATCTAATGTGTAACCACCTAATTTACCCGAACGAATATCAAATACAATTTTTTCACACGCTTTATCATAATCGTCTTTTAAGCCCATTCGATTCGTCATATAAATTAACAATTCCGTATTTGGCAAATCTAAATTTTCATCGGTTAAACCAAACGATTTTTTGAAAGGTTCTGCATAATAGCGTGAAAAATGATCAATCGCAAATAACGCTACAGTCTCTTGATTGAAGATGGTATCTTTAATCGCACCCGTCAACGCTAATTTTTTACCAATTTCTTGATCTTCAAATTTCGGCCATAAAATTCCCGGTGTATCCAGCAATTCAAACTCTTTTCCTAGTTTGAGCCATTGTTGCCCTTTCGTTACCCCTGGTTTATTACCGGTTTCCGCTTTATTCTTTTTAATAAAACGATTGATTAAGGTGGATTTGCCAACGTTTGGAATACCTAGAATCATCAATCGAATTGGACGATTTTTCAACCCTTTGGCACGTAGGCGCTCCAACTTTTCCGACATAATTTCTTTCAATTTATCTTGAATTTGTTTTAACCCTTTGCCATCTTTTGCTTGAATCGTCAATACGGAATGCCCACAGGATTTGAAATAATTTACCCACTCACCTGTTTTTTTGTCGTCGGCTAAATCAATTTTATTTAAGACGATTAAACGTGGCTTTTGATTCACAATTTCATCAATCATCGGATTACGCGACGAATACGGAATACGCGCATCAATTAACTCAACCACCACATCAACAAGCGACATTTTTTCGATTGCCTGACGACGCGCCTTTGCCATATGCCCCGGAAACCATTGAATATTAGACATTTTTTAAATCCTTTCATACCAAGATTTTATCTTGCTTTTAAAATTAAAACAGTATTGATTGAACGTTGTCGCCTTTTTATTTTGGTGTGTTTTAAAGGCAACCGTAAAAAAATCGTATTTACCAATAACTGACGTTAGTTCGCATACGCTCACAACTATAACCACGTCTACTATAACAGAAACACGCCGACAATAAAAGACTAACACTATGACAATGCTATGAACAAACCACTAAATCAATGTCATAACCGTTTATAAAAAGCCTATCTCCTTATATAAACTTAGACCATCACGCAAAATAAAAGATAGCCACTCAACTTTTGTTAAGTGCTATCTCTTGTCATCATTTACTTTTTTAAATTTTCAATTATTTCATCAAACGTTTAATGACAGACTTATTCGTCATCAATACCTTCGGCTTTTACTTTAGAAAATAAAACGCCTATTGTTTTAAACATGATTTTGATATCTAACCACAAATTAAAACGTGTAATATAGAGAATATCTAATACTAATTTGTCTTTTAAATCGGTATTGTATTTCCCTTCAACTTGCGCTAAACCCGTCAAGCCAGCTTTGACTTTTAATCGATCATTAAAATCCGGTATTTCCGCTAATTTACTCGCAACAATTTCTGGTCTTTCAGGTCTTGGCCCTACGATTGACATATCGCCAACAAGAATATTAATGAGTTGTGGTAGTTCATCTATACGGCTATGTCTTAAACATTTACCAATAGGTGTAATGCGACTATCGTTCTTTTTCGCAAATTGCGCAACCCCGTCTTTTTCGGCATCTATTCGCATACTTCTAAATTTTAAAATTTTAAAAACTTTTCCATTTAGTGTCAGTCTTTCTTGCGAATAAAAGACAGGTCCACCATCTTGGATTTTAATACAAATTGCTACCAAGAGTAAGATTGGCGAAACGAGTAATACCGCAATACTACTGACGATAATATCGAATAATCTTTTGATGACGAGTTGAATTTTTCTAGAATTTTTTACTGAATAGTGATAATGGAAAACGGGTATATCGTCAACATACGCAATTTTTGGATTAGCCAATAGTAATTGCGCCTTATTTGGAATGACGGTTAAATCACAATTTCTAGCGAATGCGTCTACGGCAAGTTCTTCCAATATAGGATCTGGTAATTTGTAAGCTAACAACGTATAACTTTCTTTAAGTGTCTCTCTTTTTTCTACCCATTCTTCATACGTGATGTAATCTTCTACCTGCTTTTCCGGATAGTTTAAATTGACAAATGATTTGATGTTAGATTCACACGTTTTTATATCGGTTTGATTCAAAATAACAATAACGTTCATAAAATTCCTACTTTATTTCTATTCATTTCTTTACTATTTTGCTTTAGTAAAGTTTTATTCTATACAAGTTATATAAAATAACTAATGCCCAATTTCTATCTACAAATATTATCCATAACAGCTGTTTCACACATAGCTTGTTTAACATGAACACGCTATGAAACACGCTAATGTACTGTTCATATTTTACGAACGTATATGCTTGGATATATATATATATATATATAAATTGAGATATTTTCGCTATAAACTCCATCGTATTGTTCGGAATTTATAACAATTAAAAATCATATAATTGATTAGTGGCAAAACGATTTTCACAAAACCATTTTGTCATTTGTAAATTGGACATTCATATAAACTGTATAGCCTAAAATAAAGTGGACATCACTTTTTCAAAGGATACGGATTGTATGAAATATCATTAAAGTTATAAGGTTACTATCGTAACACATTTTTTATATTTTTCAAGCAAAAGCGCTATATAAAGCATTTTATTGTATTCAATCATCAAAACGATATCATTTTTTACAGTTTTTAACGTCAATTGATAGGTAAAATCAACTTTATGGCGTACGCTCTGCCCCAAGCTTATCGTTTATTTTTGATAAATTTTTTCCATTTGCTGTTTATAATTGTCGATATTGTTGATGTTTGAAAAACTGTTTATCGCTCCATGAGATAGTGAATTTGCCAATTTTTCATCAGATAAAATTGCCACTATTTTATCGGCTAATACGCAACTGTCGTCCGCCAAAAATCCATTGACACCATTTTCGATAATGTCTTTCAATCCATCAACCGCAGTCGACACGATAGGCGTTCCCAACGCTAAAGATTCTAAAGCAACCATGGGTAAACCTTCAAATCTAGATGTCATGACCATCACCTTAGCATTTTTTAAATAGGGCAATGGATTCACGATAAAGTCATGAAATACAATATGCTTCAACAAATTTTTTTCTTTGGCAACGTTTAAAACTTGCTCTTTCATATCGCCACTGCCGATTATCGCCATTTTAACATTCGATTTTTTAGCAATTACTTTTTCCAAAACATCTAAAAGCTTCAAAGGATTTTTTTGATCGGTCAATCGCCCAACATAAATAACGTCGTAGTGTTCAGTTTGTAATACGTCACTTCTTTTTTGAATATCGTCTCCATCAACGACATTCGCTAAAACGATACTTTTGTGCGCCACTTTTTCTTTAAACCGATATTCCGAATAACAAGAATTTGACACCCAAATGATTTTTTCAAATCGTTTCGAAAACAAGTGATACAACACGGTTTTGACATTTACTTTTGCCATGTTTGCATGATTGACATGAATATGCGAAATAATTTTAACCGACTTAGGACACGCTAACGCGGCTATAATACTTGCACTCACATCATGAGCATGAACCACATCTGGATGATAGGTTTTGATTGCTTGCTTCGTTTCTTTGACACTAAGTTTGTCTAAAGGTAAATAATCCACATTTTTTTGTAATAGCACATCTTGTATCGGCCCTTTAGGAGAAGCATACACCATTTGAATGGCTGTGTTTGAAAAGAGTTTGATGATTTGACAGACCACATTTTCTGCGCCTGAAAACACATGACTTCTCAACAAATGTAAAACTTTCATTTTCTTTCTCCTATGATGTAGCATTTAATAAATCGTCATACAATTGGCTCAATTTACGCATGGCAATACTGTCATTAAATGCACTAGCACTCATTTGTTCATAATAGTGGGAACGATTGTTTTTCGTCTTTTTAAAATGTATATACCACGCATCTAGTGGATCACTCAAGGCAACAAACGACACTAAATCGGTTGCTTGTGTATCTTTTGAAATGGTGTCACTCAGTACACAAGGAAGACCTGTCGTTTGCGCTTCTAAAGCGACGAGTGGCAATCCTTCTGAAAGTGAGGGTAAAACAAAGATGTCCATTGCCATCAAATAGTGTTTCGCATTTTCAACTTGTTCAATTCTTAAAATGCGATCGCTAACATCGCTTTCTAAAATGCGTTTATCAATACTTTCTTGCATATCGCCTTTACCAATATACAAAAATTTTGCTTTGGGCTCTTGTTTTAAAAACGGAATGATAATATCGAGTAAATACTCCGGGTTTTTAGACATCGCCACGCGACCGATATGCCCTAGTAGCAACTCATCCTCTTCAACACCTAATGTTTGCCGAGTTGATTTTCGAGCGTGTTCATCAAATTGATAACCTTGCATATCAATGCCAGCATAAAAAACACTTGCTTTTGCTGTTCGAATATCTTGTTTGAAAAAGGCATCTTCAAGCACCAATTGCGAAACGGCTAAGCTTTTATCCGTAAAAAATCGTGATACATATCCCACCCCTAAAAAATCTAAACATTCTCTGATTTTTAATTTAAAAGTCCCATCGCTTAATGAGACCGTATGACAATATAGTAAGACTTTTGCTTTGGGAAAGGCTAATTTTGCAAGGATTGCCTTAGCATTTTCAACGCGATGCGCCGTATGAATATGCACTAAATCATACAACTGTTGAGACGCCACATTTTTTAAACCTTTAAAAATACTTTTTTCTGTATTGATGTAAATTTTAACGTGGTGTTTTTTCAACAGCATTTCATATATATTATCATTCACATAATGGCGCGCTACAAACAAATCGTGTTGATAGTTATCTCCAGATTTTTGAATGATGTTCGTAATAATTTTCTCTACGCCACCATTGCCCCACACACTAACATAGTGTAATACTCTCTTTTTAGATTGCTGCATCATCAATGGTTACTCCTGTTTTTTGCGGTTTCTGCACTTTTTTATGATAAAGCGATACAAACACACCAATAATGAGTATCCAAGAGATGACTCTAAGTCTTGAGGCTGTTCCGATATTATCATTTGTAAAGGCGATAATCATGTTCCACACAAACGCCTGAATTAGAGCGTATTTTCCTAATGGCGAAATTTCACTTTTCTTTTTATAAATAGACAGTAACATCGCAATCATGAAGAAAAACTCCGTTACGAAAACTAAAAGTGTTCCTAATCCTGTAATTTGCCAAGGAAACGGGGATAATAAATTGTAAATATACGATTGTGCATAGTTAAATAAAAAGACAAAAATATTGTCTACATCCAACGGTATGTATAAATTGGACCCACCAGAAAATTCTGTCATATTTAAATTTCGATAAGCCAACGCATTGGTCAAACTAAATCCGGCTATTTTAATTTGCTTAAAAAACGTATAGTAAATGGCAAATAAAACAATTGCAATGAGCAATAGACGCTTATAATTTTTGACATGTTTAAAAAATAAATACACACCAATACCAAGCACGATCGAAAGGGCGGCATAGCCCCTAAAACCAAATAAGAAATAGAAACTAACAACAAACATAATTAGTGATACGATACGTTTATTCAATATGACGTCATAACTATAGTAGACTGTCATCATAAAGAAAAAATAAATCCAAATATCTCGATAAATGCCCAATGTTGTAATCGTTAAAATGGAAGCGTAAAACATGATGATGATATTGGACATTTTTACCGCTTTTTCACTAGATGATTGTAATCTAATCAAACGATTACTATAAAAGATAAGACCGGATAAAGCTCCTATATTTAGCAATCGGACAAAATAAGGCGAATTTAATCCTGTGATTTGAATAAAAAAACCGATAAAATCAACATAAATCGACGTTTTAATATAAGGAAGGCCATTTAATTTGTTTTGAAGAAAATACCAATACCCTAGTGAATCATCGCCTCCACCAAACAAAGCAAAGGAAATCCCCATATTTTTTTCTAACGATAATAAGAAAAATAGAGTTGTCATAATGAAATAGAAGAAAATCGTTAATAAACTATATTTATTGATTTTAAATTCCACGATTAGCCTCCTATTAATTTCGTACTCGCATTTCCTAGTATGGATAAATAAATTGATTTCATTTCTTGTTCTACGGTTTCTAACGTATATTGATTGCTCAAATTTAAAGACGCCGCTGACATGTTTTGATAGAGTTGTTTATCGGATAAAATATGCAAAATTTTATCGGCAAACAATTCTGCTTCAAAGGGTAAAACGTACCCGTTTTTTTCATTTACAACTAAATCGCGATTGCCCCTCACATCACTAACAACACAAGGCAACCCAACGAGCAAACCTTCAATGACGTTGACAGGTAAACCTTCTCTTTTAGCGGTAGAGACTAACACGTCAGCAACATTCATGAGATTGTTAATGTTTGAGTTGTACCCTAAAAATGTGACGTGATGTTGCAAACCTTTTTCGATAACTAAAGCTTTTATTCTATCTTCTTCATTCCCGGCTCCAGATAACAAAAGCAAAACGTTGGCGTCTTTTGCTTTAATGTGACGAAGCACTTCGAGTAAAAAGTCGTGATTTTTTCGAGATGTGAATGACGCGACGTACAATAACACTTTTCGATCTGGTGCGATACCCATCTGCGTTTTAAGTGTACGGATGGTGTTTTCAGGTAATCGATAAAATAAATCATGATCAACACCAACACCGTTGATCATATAAGCGTGCTTCATTGAAAAATGTTTATCTGCCAACAAATTATAATCTTCATGATTAATGGTAATCAAAGCATCTGTATATTTAGACATGAATTTTTCTATTGGATAAAATATGAGCCAATCTAATTTGAATGCCCCTTTCGCAAATTGAAAACCATGTGCCGTATATATTTTTTTAATGTTTTTAAATTTCCGAAGCGCAAATCTTGTAATCACACTGGCAAACGGCGTATGCGTGTGAACGGCGCTATACTGATTCATTTTAGCTAATGCTTTAATCTGTTTATAAACGAATCGATGTTTTTTAATATCACTAATTGAATTGGTAAACGGTACATCATAAAATGTAACGTTCATATCGGATAATGTTTTTTTAAAATTTTCAATACTTTGTTCATCCATAGGATTTTCAGACTGATCAAAGCTGACTGCAACTTCTACGTCATAGCCCATATCTTGCAATAATTTGATATTCGGCAATTCAAAAGATTTTATCATATAAGCAGTCGTTGCTGTAATTAAAATTTTCTCCATCTATTCCTCGCATTCTCATTTACCCATAAAGCTGGACAAATGTATGGTCTACTTGCTTTTACGAGATAATCTGTTTAGTTGTGCCTATCGCCCTATTTTGTGGTGTTTCTAAGTTATGACATTTTCATACGTTATGATAAAAACTATTTTTTAAAATATTTATTTAAAACATCACCCAGCCAATTGCTTTTTGTTGGTGGACGTCTATTGATATCTTTTCCTAAAACAATATCTTCAGCATTTTTTTGAAAATAGGTTGCCGTATCACGACTAAATTCTTTTTCCAATTGTTGATACGCTGCATTTAAAATAACAGGCCTTTTCACTGAATGATGCGCATCGGTTGCAATAACATGCACAAGGTTTTGTTTAATCATCTCATGGCTAACGTGTCGCAATTTTTCACCATATGTACCAAGATACGAATGACTGGTCACTTGCGCTAAGCAACCCAATTCAATAAATTGTCGTAATTTTTTTAAATTTTTGGCAAACACATGATTTCTTTCTGGGTGCGCAATAATAGGCGTTATCCCTTGTGAAACTAACTCCTCAAGTATCGATAACGCATCATCTGGTATCGTTTTTGTTGGAAATTCAATCAAATAATATTTTCCCGTATCGTCTAACGATAAATAATCGTCTCCATATAAAATGTCATCTACTAACGTTTTAGTCAGTCGAATCTCTTGAGACGGCATAACACGCAACGGAATGTCTTGACTATCGTAAATGCGTTGCAACTGTTCTACGGCAGTAATGACATCGTCTTTATGGTTAATAAAGCGTTGATTGTAATGTGGTGTTAATACCATTTGTGTGATACCGTCTAAAACAGCTTGCTTAGCTAGTGCGATAGATTCTTCTATGGTTTGTGCACCATCATCTACATCTGGTAATAAATGTGCATGAATATCAATCATTTTATCCCTCTATTCTAACAGTGATGCTACCTATTTTTTGTTGTTTACAAAACCATCGTTTAGACGTTCAAAAACAACTCACTATTCTCCATAATACACATAGTCAGAATCATTATCTAATTCTTGATCGTTCATCACATAGCCTAATAATTTAGCACCCACATTTTCTAATGTTTGTTTTGAATGTAGCACTTCTTTTTTTGTCACATAGTCTTGACGAACAACTAGCACTGTTCCATCTGTTTTAGTCGATACAATAACGGCATCGGATATAATCCCAACTGGTGGCACATCAAAAATCACAATATCAAAATGTCTTTTCAAGTCATCAATAATGACGTTCATTCGACTCGATGACAACATTTCGGATGGATTTGGTGGAATCGGACCGGACGGTAAAACATATAAATCCAATTTTGGTTCATAATGAACTGCATCTACAACATTTACATCGGGATGTGCAAACAGTGTAGACAACCCTTTTGTATTTTGGATATTAAAACTTTTATGTACTATCGGTTTACGCATATCCGCATCAACAATAACAACACGCTTGCCTGTCGCTGCCAACACATACGCTAAATTAATCGATACGGTCGATTTCCCTTCACCTGGAATACTCGACGTAACCGTTAATGTTTTTAACTGCCCTTCCAAATTTAAAAAGGATAAATTTGTTCGAATGTTACGATACTGTTCCGCGTAAACAGATTTTGGTTGAATATGCGCAACTAACGGCACACCATTGGCCCGTTTCTTTTCTAGTGACTGTCTTTTTTTCGCTCTACTTTTAAACATGTTTAAACCTTTCTACGTCGATTTCGTTGCGTCATCATTTGAATATCTTTTTCCGATATTCTCGGAACACTCCCTAATTTCGTCACGCCTAACGCTTGTAAGAAATCATCATTTTTAACTGTATTTTCTGTTTCTTCTTTAATAAAGGCATATAGCACAACAATCACTAGACCACCAATCAATCCATACGCTAAAAATATAATTTGTCTTGGTGAAATTGGCTTTTCATTAAAGGTTGCCGGTTGTACAACGTATACGCTACTTTCATTCATTTGGAAAATTTGCAATATTTTTTGTTGGAACAACCGTATAATTTCAGACAACACTTTTTGTGCGTCGTTTGCATTGCCCAACGCAACTTTAACAGAAAAAACTTGTGATCCTTCTGATTGCGTTACACTCACCGCATCACGTATTTGTGATACCGAATAAGCACCCCCGATTGACTGACTCACCTCGCCAAGCAGTTGTTGTCCCGTAATAATATCTTTATACGTATTGATGACATACACATTGGATTGCATATCGCCAATATTGACTGATTTTTCATTTTGGTATTGATTCACTAATAATTGTGCTTCAGATTGATATTTAGGTTTCACTAAAAATAGCATGATAGCTAGTGAGATAACCGCACCAACAACCATCGCTACAAGCGTTGCCCAAAAATATTTTTTCAAAATACCGCCTAACTCTTTTAAACTAATCTTTTCTGATAACATGTCCAAACTCTCTTTCTCATTATAACGCTCCAAAAGACTCCATTTTATCATTGTTTACACTTAAATGGAAGCTATTCACCTTGATATGCCAGCACTTTTGGGCATCTTCACGCTCTATTGTGTTGGTTTTGCAACGCTAAAAGAACGCCTATTATCGCCATCATCAATGCTTTCACTTAAACAGTGATATATCCATTATACAGTATTGCTCATTGTTGACATGGATACATACCATTAAACTGCTCTCTTCATACATGACGATTCACGTGTGCAATCCCATTAAATCAACTGACCCTTTTTACATACATCGCATAATACTTGTTTACCATTTAAAATAAGCTATACACTGATTTTGTGCCGATAACATTTAACACCACAACGGCAATCAAAAATATACTCATCAACAACATTTGCTTTTGCCGATTTGTTGTGTAGTAGCCAAACATGTAAAATGCCAATACACCACCTAACGCACCACCTAGATGACCTAACCAATCAATCCCCGGCAAGAAGCTCAAGGCAACATTGAGTAAAACCGTCGCCAGAAATTGTTGAGATAGTGCGCGGACACCGCGATGATACGGCGCTAATTTAGTGAGCAAGACAACCGTAATAAAATAACCGAAAATGGCGCCACTTGCACCGACGCTCACACGATTTGCCGCGCCGAACGCATAACTAAACGATATCGAAAAAATGCTCGATACCATATAAATACCAATAAATTTTTCTTTTTTAAATATCGGCTCTAATATCGTGCCGACAATAAATAGCGAAAACATATTTGTCATTAAGTGCGTCACACCTGAATGTAAAAAGCCAGCTGTTATCAGTCGCCAATATTCATTAAATACGGCAATACGTAACGGATACATCCCTCCCAATTTGATTAGGGCTTGACTATTCCCACCTTGAACTGTCGTACTGACAAATAACAAAAGATTCACCGCAATGAGTGTCATCGTTGCG